>CALHOI010000013.1 GCA_938035525.1 uncultured Granulosicoccaceae bacterium | reverse complement strand
ATTAATTTGTTTTGGCGCAGAAACTCAGGCCGCTCGGCAGCGCCAACCCAAAACGTAAATCGCGCATCATGGCGGGGACGATGCAGCACGGGACTGGCAGCAATGGCTTGAACATCATCCAGTTGCAAAGTCTCGTTCATGGTTGTGAGCAAAAGCGGTCTTAAATCGAAAACGCCACTGATAGGCAGACAATGCTTCACCCGCGCCAACACAGATTCAGGTAGCGCGCTGTCAGTACACATGATTCGTGCAACCAGATGGCCACCTGCCGAGTGACCCGTCAAGATGATGGGTCCGGATACCTGACTGGCAGCAGTGGTTATGGCGTGTGTTACCTGCGTGGTGATGTGCTCAATGCTGGCTTCTGGCGCTAAGGTATAACCGGGTAAGGCAAAAGCCCAACCTTGCGCCCTTGCCCCTTCAGCCAGTTGCGTCCAATCAGATGGGGACGTCCGCATCCAGTAGCCGCCATGAACAAACACCACCAACCCTTTTGGCGAGGTGTCTGGTATCACCAGATCGAGGTATTCACGTGGATGACTGCCATAAGGCAGATTTAATATCGACGTTGACTGCTCGCGATAGGCAAGACCTTCCGCTGCCCAGTAAGCCTGCAGCTTATCCGAGCCGGGAACGTGAGCCATATTGGCAAATTCGTCATCCCAATCGCGCATGGCAACCTCAATTTACTAAACCATGGAGCTGGCAACCATAAGCGCAGGTTTACTGTCGCGACTAACCAACTTCTAACAAAGGAGCTAAACCAGCGGCCCCAACACTTTCTGGGTCTGCGTACCTAAACGCTCAATACCCAAATGCATTTTCTCGCCACCTTTTAAATAGACCGGTGGCTTGTGCCCCATACCAACGCCGGGTGGTGTACCAGTGGATATAACATCGCCGGGTTGCAAGCTCATGAAGCGGGAACAGTAAGAAACCAAATGTGGCACTTTATAAACCATGGTGCTGGTGGAACCATTTTGATATCGCTTGCCATCGACTTCACACCACATGGCTAAGTTATCAAAATCCCCAACTTCATCTTTGGTGACCAGCCAAGGACCTATTGGACCGAATGTGTCGCAGCCCTTACCCTTGTCCCAAGTACCGGAGCGTTCAGTTTGAAATTCGCGTTCTGATACATCGTTTACAACGCAAAAACCAGCAACATGATCAAGCGCGTTTGCTTCATCGATGTAGCTACCACCCTCACCAATGACAACGCCCAGCTCGACTTCCCAATCTGTTTTACTAGAACCACGAGGGATTTGAACATTATCATCGGGGCCTATAACAGCTGAAGTCCATTTGTTGAATATGACGGGCTCTGGAGGGACTTCCAAACCAGACTCTGCCGCATGATCGGCATAGTTGAGGCCGATACAAATAAACTTACCGATTGCGCCAACACAAGCACCCAGACGTAAATCTTCCTGGGCAGATCCGCTGACCAAGGGCAAGTCGTCAGGGTTAAGCGCTTGTAGCCTGGCAATAGACTGACTTGACAGATCAGCACCGGAAACATCCTTGATAATTGCAGATAAATCCCGAACTTGGCCTTGATTGTCAAGCAGGCCTGGTTTTTCTTGTCCGGCTTCTCCATATCGCAACAACTTCATTGTGTAATCCTATTTTCTCGTTAATGACCGCCAATGGGCGATTACCTAACCGCATGCGCTTTAACTGCATAGCATATCAAATCGCGACTTATAATTAAAAATGAGCCTTACTAGATAGTGACACCACCGTCGACCAGCATTGGCTGACCCGTTACATATCGGCTGTCGTCCGATAACAAGTACACAACCAATGGCGTAATATCATCCACCGTCGCCAAGCGCCCAATGGGTTGTCTGGCGATAAAATCTTTCTCAGCCTGAACCGGGTCGGGTGCCTGAGCGATACGCCCCCTCAAAGAAGGCGTATCCACTGTGCCGGGACAAACTGCATTACAACGAATACCCTCACCAACAAAATCGATTGCGATTGATTTCGTTAAGCCCAAAACACCCGCTTTCGTTGCACCATAGGCAGCGCGATTGACAAAGCCTTTAATGGATGAAGCCATTGAAGACATATTAACGATAGACGCTGTGCCATTTTTTCTCGCCTGCTCTTGCAGACCAGGCAGAAATGCGCGACACATGCGAACCATTGATGTCAGGTTAAGGTTAAGATTGGTCTGCCACTCTTCGTCAGAAATTTCCATCACGGTTCCGTGATGCACCATGCCGGCACAATTAAACAAACCATCAAGTGGAGGGAGTTTTTCTGCCAATGCCAGAATGGCTTGATTGTCTGTCACATCCAAGTGAAAAGTTTCGATGGATGAGTTTTCGGTTGCTAATGTGGCAAGGCCTTCATCGTTCACATCGGTTGCAATAACCCGTGCACCCTGGTTTGCGCAGGCCAAGGCACTGGCCCGCCCTATGCCCTGAGCCGTGGCAGTAATGAGTATGGTTTTGCCAGTTAAGGAATTCATGGAGCCTCCCGGACGTTATTTTAAGAGAATCCCCCGTATTCTATATAAAACTCCAGTATTAATATACGCAAAAAGTCGACAAGTACTTTTTGTGACATCCGCCCTATTTAAGCCGAGCGGCAAAGCGTTTTATTTCATTGGCAAATTGCTTAAACGATGGATTAAACGTTGAAAACGCCAACGCTTGCCCTGGTTTCGGTTCAGTGCCCCAAAGCCCATACCAAACCGACTCTGACTGCTCGCATTGCCGAACCCAATCCTGATTACGAGGCATATTACCGCCACAGTTTCGATAGCTACCGCTTCGCCCATAACGCGGATTGTCTGGCGATTGATGAATGGCCAAATGTGTTAACGCAATAACTTGATCATCTTCGCTACTACCCGGTAGGGTTATGATCTTTTCTTCTTCAGGGAATGTTTGAGTACTGACAAATCGTACCAGACGACTATCAGGATTTACCGCCTTACTTTTCCATAGGGCTTCATTTTGAGCTGGGACAACTACCGCATCATCCATGCTTTGTGCAAGCATCCATGGCATTTCGACAGAACCATACTTATTAATGCGTCGATGCAATTGCTTCATGGCAGACCAAGTCTCGGCAACACCACGTGTTGGCATAGCCTCATACCGCATTGAATCATCTGCCACACCACGATCTACCCATCTTGCTACGGGTGCAACAAGGTTGGCCCATTTTGCAAGCCTGGCCGACGATAGATAATAAGCTGGCGAAATACCTATAACGCCATCGACTGTGTTTTGGTTTTGCAGCGCTGCATCCAGTGTTAGAACACCACCAAGAGAAAAACCAGTCAGCAAAACGGTTTCTGATTCAGAAGCAGCTTGATCAATCAGGTACGAGATGGTGTTCTGCCAATCACGTAGCCGCGTGGTTAGCAAATCTCCAGCTCTGGTGCCATGACCAGGAAGCAACACTATTCGACTCTTAAAACAAACCTCAGCCAATACCTGTCCAATATCTCTCATGGAATAAGCGGTATCCGACAAGCCGTGCACCAGTATCGCAATGCCGGCGACGTTGCCCTCACATGATGGGTCCAGAGGCAATTCTATAGGTGAAGCCAGTTCGACTTCAGTATCGGCAAGCTCAGAATCAAATGGAAGACGGTAGCGTCGTACTTCGTCTTTTACGGAGTTTGCATATTCAGTAAAGCTCGGCTGGGATAAGAATGCATCATTGTTTTGCCACCCTTTTGGTGACAGGTATTCAACGGGCGCTTCAACATCCCGGTTGCCAATACAGCCGGACAACAAGGCAGTGGCAAACATGCACCACACAGCAGTTTTTGATTTTGTTCGTAATAATTTGCACATGATCACTGACTTGGTAACTTACCGTTTCATTTATTTAGTTGCATTTACTTAGTTGCTGCTTCGTCTTCGTAGCGTTTTATAATCTCTTCTGGATCATCACCCATTTCGCGAAGCTTTTGCGATAACTTGCCGAATCCGCTTGGACCTTCTTCCAATAACGATTCTTGAATACCTGCAATCTCTTTCACTTTATTAACATACGCTGTATTTTTGTGTGCTAATTGTTTGGGGTCGTAAAGTCCGGCCATCATTATCATGGCCGTACGATCATCGTCGATGAATCCTGCCGATATGGTTTGCGCTTCATGCTCATGCATCCCCAGCGCCATCAATGCGGATCGCCCCATCCTGACAGAACTATCAAATGCCTCCCGGATAATATCTCTACAACCAGCCGCATACAGATCATAAACATGATTTCTGTCTATCGCTCTGGCCACGATATGCACGCTGGGGTAAGTTCGACTGATATAGCTGACTAACTCAGTTGATTGGTGTTTTTCATCTATGGCAATGACAATGAGTTTGGCCTCACGAATGCCCGCAGCTTCCAGCAAGTCGGGTCTGGTAGCGTCGCCAAAATAGGCTTTTACACCGAAAGTGCGCAACATATCCAACTGCTCAGAGCTAAAATCAAGAACCGTGGTCGTAAATCCAGCGCCTTTTAGCATGCGATTCACAACACCGCCTACCCTGCCATGACCCGCAATAAGCACACTACCATTTTCTTCTATTTCATCTGCTTCCGTATTTTGTTCACTGGCAAACTTTGGCGCGATGACACGGTCGTAAAGTATGAACAGTAACGGCGTAAGTAACATTGAAAGTGCGACGACCAATAGCAATCTGTCAGCGATTGCAGGTGGAATCACAGAGCTTGCAACTGTAAAAGAGAGCAGCACGAACCCAAATTCACCAGCCTGTGCCAAACCCAGGGCAAACAACCATCTATCCGAACCGCGAATCTTGAACACATAGCTCAACAATAATAGAACTAAGGCTTTTAAGGCCATCATGCCGATAGTCAGCGCGACAACCGTAAAAAAATTATTAAACAACAACACGAAGTTTATACCCGCACCTACGGTCATAAAGAACAAACCCAGAAGTAATCCTCGAAAGGGGTCAATATCTGATTCAAGTTCGTGCTTGTATTCACTATTGGCCAACACCACACCGGCAACAAATGTACCCAAAGCCGGGGACAATCCCACAAGCGACATCAGCAAGGCAATACCCACCACCAACATTAGAGCTGCAGCTGTGAATAGTTCACGCAAACCCGCCGCTGCTATAAATCGAAAAATGGGGCGTGTTAGCCAATTGCCAGCAAAGATAACAAAAGCAACAGCACCAATGGTCACCGCCGTGGTTTGCCATCCGTTTAGCCCTTCAACCAAGCTATAACTGGCGTGACCATTTGCGTCATCAGACTTCGCATGTCCGGCACTGGCATCACTTCCATGCGTTGCGGCCACATCTATTAATTCGGGTATGGCCAGCAACGGCACTAAGGCCAGCATTGGGATCACCGCAATATCTTGAAATAACAGCACCGAAAAACTGGATTGCCCGCCATCGCTTCGCATCAACCCTTTCTCATTCAGCGTTTGCAACACAATCGCAGTTGACGACAAAGACAAAACCAAGCCGATAGCAAGGGCTATTGTCCAGGGCTGCCCCATGGCCATGGCACAGATCATGATCAGCGCTATAGTCAAGCCAACTTGCCCACCACCCAATCCAAGCAACTTGGCCCGCATGGACCAAAGCACTTTTGGTTCTAGCTCCATGCCAACCAGAAACAACATCATCACTACACCAAACTCAGCGAAGTGTTGAATGGAAACGACATCCACTCCCAGCAAGGCCAGCAATGGGCTAATAACAATACCTGCTATCAAGTAACCCAATACCGAACCAAGCCCAAGCCGTGTTGCTATGGGTACAGCAACCACACCGGCTAGAAGAAAAATGAAAGTAAGCAGTAAAATATCAGTCACAACAAAGGTACTCCGGACACTTCAATTTAATTAGTGTTTATAAGTCGCTATCAACCACGATGTTGCACACCGGGTAATACATATTTATGTCGATGCAATCGTAATTTTGCCCAACCGAATTCTACTGGCTCGCCGCGCGATATCTTGCCACTCATCCAATACGCTGTAGCAAACGCTATGACACCGGCCATAGCGTTTGCTAATGCCTGGCCTGCCAATACACCTCTTGAACCAAATTCACTCGATAATAGAAAGATCAGTGGAATAGCCAGAAGAATGTCGCGAATGATATTACTCAGTGTGGCAAACCCCGGATGTCGCATTGCCGTAAACAACGGGTTTGCACTGAGTTGCAAGCCAAACAATACGTATGACCCAACAACGAAGCTGGCATAAAATTGAATCAGTTCAGCGGCTTCTCCCTGCAAGTGGAAAACAGAAATCACCAAGTCTTGTATGAAGAACATAAACAAGGTCACCGGAACCACGTAGATAACCACAAATGTGGCAGACGCTGTTAACGTTTCTCGTACACGATACATTTCACCCGCACCAAAATTCTGTGATGCGACAGGACCAACAGCACCAGACAACCCATAAAGCCCAGCAAATGCTACCGGAGTCAATCGCCCGACAACCGACGCCGCGGCCACAGCGTCGGTGCCATAACGAGCCATTTGCGATGTAGCAAAAGCGGCGCTAGCCGGACCAGATAAATTGGTTAGCATAGATGGCAATGCCAGGGTGCTTAGGGTTTTAAAGTCTTCCAGTAGAGTTGAGTAATTAGGACGAACGAGCAAGCCATGTGTTATTGCAATGCTATACAAGGCAATCACGGCAACGCAAATACGCGATATTACCGACGCTATTGCTGCTCCGGTTAAGCCTAGCCCTACCCCAAATATAAGCAAAGGATCGACAACAGCATTCACCAGTCCACCAATGATCGTTGACCACATGGACAACTTTGCCGCCCCCACAGCACGCAGCAATGAATTGGCGACAAAAGCCAAACCCAATATTGGCAATGATGCACCAACAATTCGAAAATAAGTTACCGCTAATGAAAGTGTCTCACCGTTGGCACCGATCAGTGCCAGCAGCTCGGGTGCAAACCAAAGCGTTAATACCGTTATGGGAATCGTCCAGGCCAGAGAATAGATGAATCCATGCGTTGCATACCGCTGGGCCAGTGCTTCGTTTTCTTCACCCAGGGCCTGTGCAACCAGGGTTGACACGGCAATTGAAATTCCAATGGTAATGGACGCGCCCAGAAATAAACCTAAACCAGCAAACCCGACAGCTGCGGCAAGTGAAGGTTGACCAAGCAACGATATGAAATACATATCGACTAAATCAACGATCATGATCGCGAACATGCCGATGGCAGAGGTCAACGCCAGGTTGCTGATGTGCCCAAACACGGATCCTTTTGTGTATGTAGCATTGTGAGACTGAGCCGCCATTACATCCTTTTTATTTTAGTTGCACGCAATTACCCCGTGACAGGTTACGGTCACTATAATAGATTGGCTCATAAATAACCCACGGTGCTCATCAGACACCGTAGTGAAACTGAGAGTCGAGTACGCTATTCAGTTTAATTAACTCACCACACCGGCGAATTTAACACCACTCAGATCAGCCATTTCACGCTTCCAGGTGGTGATATCGTTGCTGCATAGCTTGGATAAATCATCATGCCCACAGGCACGAGCCAGCACTTGCATCAATTCAACACTGGCACCAAAATAGCGCGCTAATTTTTCAGCACTCGATTGCACCTGCAATCGCGCTCGAAGCTCTGGCTTTTGTGTGGCCACACCCGCTGGACAATTATTCGAATTACACATACGAGCGGCGATACACCCCACCGCCTGCATCGCAGAGTTTGACACGGCAATGGCATCAGCACCCATTGCCATGGCTTTAACAAAATCTTCAGCAACCCGTAGCCCACCCGTTATGACCAGTGTGACTTCACCGCCGGTTTTTGCATCCAGGTGTTTGCGAGCACGAGCCAATGCAGGGATGGTCGGGACTGAAATGTTATTGCGGAACAATAATGGCGCGGCTCCCGTACCACCGCCTCGTCCGTCGAGAATAATGTAATCGGCACCGGCCTTCAGTGCGAAATCTATGTCGTCCTCAATTCGGTTTGCTGAGAGTTTAAAACCAATTGGAATACCACCAGAGCGTTCACGTACTTCATCAGCCAGTTTGCGAAAATCGGCTGCGGTGCTTAAATCTGGAAATGTTGACGGGGAAATCGCCGCCTGACCAGGTTCGAGCCCACGGACTTGCGCAATTTTTCCCTGGACTTTATCGCCTGGTAGATGCCCGCCGGTGCCGGTTTTTGCACCTTGCCCACCTTTGAAGTGAAAAGCCTGAACACGCTCGACTAATTCGATGTTCCAACCAAACCGGGCAGAAGCAAGCTCATAAAAGTACCTGGAGTTTTCTGCCTGCTCTTCATTGAGCATACCGCCTTCACCAGAACAGATGCCGGTACCGGCCAGCTCAGCTCCCCGCGATAAGGCGATTTTGGCTTCCTCTGACAATGCACCGTAACTCATGTCTGAAACAAATAACGGTATATTTAAACTCAAAGGTTTTTTAGCCCGTGGACCAATGACAACGCTGGTTGCAACAGCATGATCGTCAAGCAAAGGCTTTTGCGCCATTTGCGCCGGTAACACCTGAATGTCATCCCAGTGGGGTAAATCTTTGCGCGGCACGCCCATGGATCCCATTTCACCATGATGGCCAAGCTTGCTTAAACCATCTCGAGCAAGCTCATGAATACGAGCTACTGTTGGTTCCTCTGGTGTTGGAGCCGCCGCAGGTACGCCATTTTTTGCTGCTGGTGCTGGTGCATTATCACCGACATTTAAAGAGCCAAGCGTTGCATGTGTGCCGTCGCAAAAAGGGGAATTGCCACTGGACTTACATTGGCACAACACCGCATCACCCGACTTCTCGGCAGTGAATTTAAGCGGTGTAATAGTTGAGCCTCGATGCGAGCCGTCGCAAAAGGGCTGCGTCTTTGATTTTCCACACCGGCACCAGAAATATTCCTTGCCAGCTTCCAGATTAACTTTAGCGGGTGCTTTCGCCGCAATAATGGGTGCGTCTTCAGTGCTCATTAATTGAATTCCAGAAAGTGAGGCTTGACATCAACAGCGATGGTTTCACCGCAACCACGCGCAAAATAAGCGGTTTTGTTCGGCAATAAATGGCAACCTGCATGCTGATTGAACCATATACAACGGCTGAATCGATGGATAACATTCTTCGACTCAGCCATAGATTAATACAAATATTTCAATCTGAATAGATGGCGATTGTAGAACTGAGCGTTCTGTTATATAGAATAATAAATCGATAATTTTACCAAACCGCGCGCCTATGCCACGCGACCCTATGCTATCAGTACAACAGCGTAGCTATCGGAAAAACTACAGCACCGCCTCAAACAAGGCTTTGGTGTTAACCTCATCCATGGTCACAGGATTGCCGCCACAACTGGGGTCGCGCAAAGCCGCATCAACGAGCTTGTCGATATTGGGGTTTTTAACACCTAACTCGGATAAGTTTTTGGGGATAGAAAATGATGCGTTAAATTCGTCGACAAACTGGCAAAAACCATCGAAACCACCGGCAATATTCAGGTAGGCTGCAACACCTTCAAAGCGCGCACGGATAATCGGTTCGTTCATTTTGAGTACGGCTGGCATGCAAACAGCGTTGGTAGTGCCATGATGCGTGTTGTGTACGGCACCAATGGGGTGACTAAGCGCATGTATAGCGCCTAAACCTTTTTGAAATGCGGTGGCACCCATCGCTGCCGCGCTCATCATGTTGGCGCGCGCATCCAGATTTTGGGCATCCGCATACGCAACGGGTAAATTGTCTTTCACCAGCTTCATGCCCTCTAACGCTATGCCCTGGCTCATGGGGTGATAATGAGGAGAAGAATATGCTTCAACACAATGCGCGAATGCGTCCAGGCCCGTACCGGCAGTAATAAACGCTGGCATGCCAACCGTTAATGCCGGGTCGCAGATAACGGTAACTGGCAGCATTTTGGGATGAAAAATTATTTTTTTCTCGTGTGAATCAGTATTGGATATGACGCTGGCTCGCCCTACTTCTGAACCAGTACCAGCCGTCGTGGGCACGGCTATGACCGGTGCAATGGCATCAGCATTTGCGCGGGTCCACCAGTCACCAATATCTTCAAAGTCCCACAGTGGTCGGGTTTGCCCAGCCATAAACGCAACACACTTACCAAGATCAAGGCCAGAACCACCACCAAATGCAACAACGCCATCGTGCCCACCATCACGATAAACTTTTACACCCTCTTCAACGTTTTTATCATTTGGGTTGGGGTCAACCTCTGAAAAAACATGACCACCCAGGCCAGCATCTTTTAACAACGCTACTGCCTGTGTTGTAATATCCAGTTCAGCCAATCCTTTATCGGTGACTAACAAGGGTTTGGACATACCAGCATCTTTGCACGCCTGCGCCAGTTCACCTACACGACCCACACCAAATTTGATGGCTGTGGGGTAAGACCAGTTACCGGTTAATGTCATGTTATTTCTTCTTTGTAGATTAGTTAATTAGTGCTGCGTTCATCACGCTGTAACAACCTAGCCTAATCATCCCAGTTTTAAATGATAAGATTTCGGTCGGGTCAAATTATGGTATCCGATTTCGGATAGACCGCCACCCCTACCGGTATTTTTGCAACCCGTCCAACACAAACCTGGATCGAGGTAATCACAACGATTCATGAAAACCGTGCCCGTGTCAATTTGATCACCCACTTGTGCAGCTCGGGCGGTGTTTTCTGTCCACAATGAGGCGGTTAAACCAAACTCGCTGTCGTTCATTAGTTGGATAGCAGCCTTGTCGTTTTCGACTGGCATAATACCCACAACTGGCCCGAAGCTTTCTTCACGCATGACGCGCATGTCGTGATTCACGTTGGTGAGAATCTGCGGCGACAGATAAGCTGCACCATCATCCCCAGCAAGAGTGTCAATGTGAGCCTTAGCGCCACTGGCCATTGCTTCTTGAGTTTGTTCCCTTACCACTGCAGCAAAGCGTGCATGAGCCATTGGGCCCAAGGTAGTATCAGCGTCCAAAGGGTTACCCAATTTATAGTCATTCACAATATTAACGGCCTTTTCTACGAATTCGTCAAACAGATTGGTTGCCACATAGATGCGCTCAATGCCACAGCAACATTGTCCTGAATTAAACATTGCGCCATCAATTAATGTGTCGACGGCCGCATCGACATCAGCGTCATCCATTACATAGCCAGGGTCTTTTCCGCCAAGTTCGAGTCCAATACCGGTAAAGGTACCAGCTGCGGCGGCTTCCATCGCCCGCCCACCACCAACAGACCCAGTGAAATTTACAAATCCGAATTGCCCTTCGCTGATTAAGGTTGATGTGGTGTTATGGTCTATAAATACATTGGTAAAAATGGTTTCAGGAATGCCAACCGAGTGAAATGCGCTGGCCAATCGCTCGCCAACCAATGGTGTTTGCGATGCGTGTTTTAACACCACGGCATTGCCAGCTATCAGGGCTGGTGCAACAGTATTAATGGCTGTCATGTATGGGTAATTCCATGGAGCAACAACCAGCACGACCCCGTGGGGTACACGCTTAATATAGCGTTCAAACTTCGCATCTTTGCCCACACTTATTGGTGCAAGACTTTTTTCAGCGATGCTTGCCATGTGCAAAGCTCGTTCTTCAAACCCGCTGAACTCACCTCCATATCGAACCGGTCTGCCCATTTGCCAGGCAAGCTCGGTGACGATGTCTTCGTTCATTGCACCAATTGCAGCAACACCGGCTTTAACCAGGTCGATGCGTTCGCGCAAAGGCCGCTCAGCCCAACGTTGTTGATCTGCTTTGGCTTTACGAATGCGCTCGCGTGTTTCAGCCAGTGATGCTATTGGCCTCTCCACATAAACTGATCCATCGATTGGTGAAATACATTTTATGGAGGTCATTGCGTCTCTGTTTTATTACACATGTCTATTAAACATATTTATTACGCCAACATTTTTCACTTAATTAATGGTTACGGCAATGATTATCACGGCAGTGTTAATCACAACAATGTTGATCACGCACGCTCAAAGCCACGCGCGACTTCCCATTGAGTGACCGCGTTATCAAATGCCTGCTGCTCCCACTGCGCACACCGCACATAGTGATCAAGGACATCCTCACCGAGGGCTTCACGCAGCATGTCAGATTGCTGCATTAACTCGATGGCTGAGCGTAACGTGGTAGGAATTTCCGGAACGGAAGTGTCGTTGTACATGTCACCCGTGGCCGGTGGTGCCAGCGTCATTTTATCTTCTATCCCTTTTATGCCTGCGGCCAGTAAAGCCGCCTGCGCCAGATAGGGATTAACATCAGAGCCTGGAATACGACATTCAATTCTCACCGCTTTGGTGGCTTCACCGCACAAGCGAAAGCCAGCTGTGCGGTTGTCCACCGACCAGGCAATTTTTGTTGGCGCAAAAGTGCCCTTCATAAAACGCTTGTAAGAGTTAACATAAGGCGCTAACAGTACCGTGTACTCAGCTGCATAGTGAATAAGCCCAGCGACGAACTGGGACATCAAAGCTGATTTTCCATGTTCACCTTTTGTATCGTAAAAAGCGTTTTTTCCATCACGCCACAGCGAGACATGCACATGACTGGCACTGCCCACTCGATCAATGTGCCATTTGGGTAAAAACGTTGCAGAGTGCCCCTGCTGCCAGGCGATTTCTTTAGTGGCATGTTTTGCAATCGAATGATGGTCGGCACAAGCCATTGCATCGCTGTATTTAATATTAAGTTCTTCCTGCCCCGCCTCGGCCTCGCCTTTGGAATTTTCAATGGGTATACCTGCATCGTACAGACTGTTGCGTAAGCGACGCATCACCGGTTCTTCTTTGGTGGTTTGCAGGATGTGGTAGTCCTCGTTGTACGCACTAATTGGCTCAAGGTTCATGAAATGCGATTGCTGAAGCTCTTCCAATGATTGTTTAAACAGAAAAAATTCCAGCTCAGTTGCCATCATGGCATCAAAGCCAAGATTTTTGAGTCGGTCGATCTGGTTTTTCAGTACTTGCCTTGGTGCATGTGATACCGGCTTGTGCGTGTGGTGATCGAGAATGTCGCACAAAACCATGGCGGTACAGTCCAGCCACGGCAGAACACGCATTGTCGATAAATCCGGTTTCATAACATAGTCACCGTACCCTGTTTCCCAGCTGGTGGAAGCGTAACCATCGGGTGTGCCCATTTCCAAGTCGGTGGCTAACAAGTAATTACAACAGTGGGTTTCTTCCCAAGCAGAATCCAGAAAGTTGGAGACGTGAAAGCGCTTGCCCATCAGCCGGCCTTGCATATCAACAAAACAAACTAATACTGTGTCGATACTGCCGTTGGACGCAGCTTTTTTTAGTTCAGCAAGGTCTATCATGCCTTTCATGTAAAGTGCTCGTGTATTCTTTTGTTTGACCACTCTGGCGGCAAAGCCAGAGTGGTAATTTAAATGCTAACGCAAGTGCTAGCCATAACGATAAGGTCGTCCAGCTTTTTGCATATCATCATTGTATTTTCTGAAGATATCAACGACCTTCTTTTTGGTATCAGATTCACTGGCAATTTCATCCCAGAACTTAACTGCGGCGGTCTCAACTTCTGCCCACTCTTCATCTGGAATGGTGGTTAGTTCCATTTTAGGGCCATTGACGCGTAAGTCTGCTTCCCCGCCCCAATACCACCACTGACGGTAGTAATGGCTTTGCTCCATACACACGGTTAACAATTCCTTCAGGTGTTCTGGTAGCTCGTCCCAGCGTTCCATATTGGCAAAGAAGTGCCCAATCCACGCACCTGAGATATTGTTAGTCAAGAAATAATTGGTGACGTCAGCCCAGCCAACCGTGTAGTCCTCAGTGATGCCAGACCAGGCGATACCATCAAGCTCACCGGTTTGCACGGCGACTTCGATATCTTCCCAAGGCAAGGTGACCGGTACGACACCAAACTGCGATAAAAATCGACCTGCCGTCGGGAACGTGAACACGCGTTTACCTTTAAGGTCAGCCAATGAGTTGATTGGATCTTTAGTGGCAAAATGACAGGGGTCCCACGCGCCTGCAGAGATGTGCTTAACGCCGACTTTACTGTACTCGTCATCCCAGATTTCTTTTAAACCATATTGATTAAACAACACTGGTACATCTAAAGAGTAACGACTGCCAAATGGAAAATAGCCACCAAACACAGTGACTTCAGTTGGCGATGCCATGGAATCGTCGTCGGATTGAACAGCATCAATGGTGCCGCGTTGTAAAGCCTGGAAAAGTTCCCCAGTGGGGACTAATTGGTCAGCGAAGAACAGTTCTATTTCCATTTCATCGCGGGCAATTTTATTGAATTTATCTATCGCTGGTTTTATTACATGTTCCGCCAACGCCGTACCAGCGTAGGTCTGCAATCGCCATTTGATTTTAGATTGGGCAATAGCAGGAGCTGACACAATGCTAGCTGCAGGTACAGCGACCGCAGCCTTTTTAATAAAGGAACGTCTGTTGTTCATATTATTCTCCTCAACTATTTCTATTACTTATATTACCGCCTCTATTTACCGTAGACGGTTTCCGGTAGCCAAAGTGCAATCTGTGGAAACACCATGACAAGCGATAAAGCCACGACCATAACCATCACAAAAGGCACAATTGATCGATAAATATCGCCAAGTGAAATTTCCGGTGGTGACATTGCACGCATTAAAAACAGGTTGTAGCCAAACGGCGGTGTCATGTAGGCGACTTGTGTGGTTATGGTGTACAACACACCGTACCAAATCAAATCGAAACCCAAAGCACCTACCAATGGAATATACAAGGGCGCCACAATAACCAGCATGGCAGTATCGTCTAGGAATGTACCCATGACGATAAAACTCAACTGCATAAGAATGAGTATTAGCCAGGGGGACAATCCGAGTTTTTCAGTGAACAGATTTTCAATGGCTTTAACAGCACCCAGCCCGTCAAACACAGCACCGAATGCCAGCGCTGCCAGAATAATCCACATAAACATGCAGGTGATGCCCAGGGTGTTTTTAAGTGATGTATCAAACACGCGCCAGGTCATACGACCTTTTAGCAATGCCGCTAGAAAAGCGGCAATAGCGCCAATGGCAGAGCTTTCAACCAGAGACGTCCAACCCTTGACAAAGGGCACCATCATGGCAAAGAAAATAAACAGCGGTAGCAGCCCTGCCAGCAACAGCTTTAGCTTTTCCGGCTTTGGCAAGTCTCGTTCCTGTACTGGCAATACCGGACCCAGGGTTGGGTTAAGTCTGCAGCGCACCGCAATGTACGCCACAAACATCAGCGCCATCATTAAGCCTGGCACTATGCCTGCCAACCACAATTGACCAACCGGCTGACGCGCGATCATGGCGTATAGCACTAACACCACCGATGGTGGCACAAGAATTCCCAACGAACTACCCGCCTGCACGACGCCTGTCACCATACGTTTATCGTAACCACGTCTGAGTAATTCAGGCAAAGCGATGGTCGCACCAATGGCCATGCCTGCAACCGACAAACCATTCATCGCCGATATCAAAACCATTAAGCCAATGGTACCGATGGCCAAGCCACCGTGAATACCACCCATCCAAACATGGAACATACGGTATAAATCGTTTGCGATACCACTTTCGGACAGGATATAACCCATGAATACAAACATGGGTACGGTAAGCAAGGGATACCATCGCATGACTTTTATTGTCTGCGCAAACGCAATATCAAAACCACCACGCTCGCCCCAAAGCAGCAGCGCGGCAATGACGGCCACAAAACCAATAGCACCAAATACACGCTGACCGGAGAACAGCAAAAACATCATGGTGACAAACATCAGCAACGCGATCAGTTCGTAGCTCATGTCAGATTTCCTCTCCGCGCAGACGCAACACATCTTTGAAGAGCTCTGATAGTGCCTGCAATAGCATCAACACAATGCCGACGCACAAGGTCACCTTAATGGGCCATAGGTAAGGTCGCCAAATGGTTCTGCTGCGTTCCATGCTGCCGGTTTCTTCTGTGCCTGTCAGTAAGCCAAGCAAAAAACCGATTGGCTCTTTACCGAAATAACCCAGGGAGTATGCTGTCGACCCAATGGCACCCCATAGCAGGACAAATAAATACACCAGCAAGCAAATAACGGTGAAAGCATCGGTGACAGCCTTACGCCTTAACGACCAGTTGTCATAGAACAAATCCATACGCACATGCGAGCCCATTTGCAGTGCGTATGGGCCACCTAAAATAAAGTACGTGACCATCGCAAACTGTGCAGCTTCAAGTGTCCACAAGGAAGGCTGGTCGCCAAATTTTGTGATCATGGACCACAGCAGAATACCCATCATGACAAAAATGCCGTAGGTCATGACACGACCAACACCGTGATTAAAGGTATCGATTACTGTGATAAATAAGCGTAACGCACTCATGGGGTATTACACTTAACTATCTTGGAGCGTAATAGCACTAGACCCGTTTTCCATCGGCAGAAAATAAATGCAGACCTTGCTCCATGACACTAAAGCACATCACATCATCCAATTGCTCCTCTCTGTGCACACCGGGCAGCGCAACACTGATTGCAATGTCACTGCCATCGAGCGTACCGTGAACCAATGTACTGGAACCCAGTTGCTCTGCCACACCTTTACGAATAGCAATAACTCCTGCTGGGTCTAGTGACAAGTGTTCTGGTCGAATACCTGCCTTGACTGCACCGGCGACTTCGCTGCTGCCGGGCAAACGAACTCCGTTAACTAATTCGACTACGCCATCGGCTGCGTGCCCATCGATAATGTTCATGGAAGGACTACCGATAAATTCAGCTACAAACAACGAGGCCGGACGCTCGTACAAATCAATCGGAGATCCAAACTGTTCTACATAACCACCATTGAGCACCATTAACCGATCACCCAGTGTCATCGCCTCTACTTGATCGTGTGTCACATAAACCGACGTGACACCTAAATCACGCTGCAATTTCTTAATTTCCAGACGCATTTGCACTCGTAGCTTGGCATCTAAATTGGATAGAGGTTCATCAAAAAGGAAAACATCCGGCTTACGCACAATGGCACGACCCATGGCAACCCGCTGGCGTTGCCCACCGGAGAGTTGCCGCGGCTTACGCTTAAGATACTCTGAAAGCTGAAGTAGTTTTGCAGCGTTATCGACTCGCGCTTTTATTTCAGCTTTACCAAGCTTAGCAATTTTTAGGCTGTAAGCCATATTATCAAACACGCTCATGTGGGGATACAGAGCGTAGTTCTGAAACACCATGGCAATGTTTCTCTCCATAGGTTCAAGCTCGTTTACGCGCCGGTCTTTTATTTTTATTTCGCCAGCGGTAACCGTTTCAAGACCTGCCATCATTCGAAGTAACGTTGACTTACCACAACCAGACGGACCGACAATAACGACGAACTCTTTGTCGTGAATGTCGAAATTGACACCATGAATAACCTCATCCTTGCCATAGGACTTTTTAACGTCTATCAGATTTAAGGTAGCCATAGCTCAGTACTATTTCTCTGTGTCCACAAGGCCCTTGATAAAAAGGTTCTGCATTAGCACTACCACCAAAACAGGTGGCAACATGGCCAGCAAGGCAGTTGCCATTATCACCGGCCAGTTAGGCAAATCATCACCCGAAGGAAACATCTGCTTGATACCCATGACGATGGTGTTCATGTCGGGGTCAGTGGTCATCAACAATGGCCACAAGTATTGATTCCAGCCATAGATAAATAAAATAACGAATAAAGCGGCAATGTTGGTTCGAGACATCGGTAACAATATATCAACAAAAAATCGCATGGGTCCAGCGCCGTCTACACGTGCAGCTTCTGCCAGCTCATCGGGAACGGTTAGATAAAACTGCCTGAATAGAAATGTCGCGGTGGCCGATGCAACCAAAGGCAGTATCAGGCCGGAATAGCTGTTCAGCATCCCAAAGTTGGCCACGACTTCGTAGGTAGGCACGATGCGTACTTCCACTGGCAACATCAGCGTTAAAAATATTAACCAGAAAAAGACATTTCGCAGAGGAAACCTAAAATACACAATGGCAAAGGCCGACAACAGAGAAATAATAATTTTCCCGATAGCGATGCCTAAAGCCATGATGGTGGAATTAAGCAGCATATTCCAAACAGGTGTATTGACGCCAGAAAACAAGGCCTCTTTATAGTTTGCTATAAAATGTTCACCGGGCAGCAAAGGCATGGGGGGTCTGACTAAATCACCAGAGCTCACCGTTGAAGCAATAAACGCAAGATAAATAGGAAAACAAACAACCAGAATACCCAGTATCAAACCAAGATGTACTAACCAGGCAGCCTTACCTTTTTTTTCGACCATGCCACTCATCAGTAATGCACCTTGCGTTCAATAAATTTAAATTGAACAATGGTAAGCATTCCAACAATCAGCAGCAGCACAACTGACTGGGCAGCTGATGAGCCTAAATCCTGACCAACAAAACCATCGGAGTAAACTTTGTATACCATGATTGTGGTGGATTGCTGCGGCCCACCTGAAGTTATGGTGTGTATAACCCCAAACGTTTCAAAAAAAGCATACACCACGTTAACCACCAGTAGAAAAAACGTCGTTGGTGCTAACAGTGGAAACACAATAGTCCTGAATCGATGCCAAAAATGCGCACCATCAATGGCGGCAGCTTCAATCACGCTTTTAGGAACAGCTTGCAGACCAGCAAGAAAAAACAGAAAGTTATAGCTAATTCTGCCCCATGACGATGCCACGACCACCAATCCCATGGCTTGACCATCGTTTAAAACGTGATTCCAGTCATAACCTACTTTGTCCAAATACCAGCTCATCAAACCCACATTGGGTCTGAACATGAACAGCCATAAAACACCGGCCACTGCAGGTGCAACGGCGTAAGGCCAAATCAATAATGTACGATAGGTTCCAGACCCTTTAATAATACGGTCGGCCATCAGTGCAAGCCATAGCGCAACACCCATGGAGAGCGCCGTTACCAGCAATGAAAAAATAGCGGTGGTTTTAAAAGACGCCAGATAATATTCGTCTTCGAATAAAAAAGTGAAATTGTCCCAGCCAACAAACTGGGTTTTTAATCCAAATGGGTCGGGCATAAAAGCCGACTGATAAATGGCTTGCCCCGCAGGCCAGAAAAAAAAGATGGCAGTAATAAGAAGCTGCGGCAAAATTAGCAGCATAGGTAACCACCAGCCACTGAATGTAACGCGTTTATCCACGACAGCTCTCTATATCAATCCGGCAACAGCACTGCATGCCTGTTGCCGGGTTGCATGTCTACGACGATTACTTGTTGGTTTTTTCGAATCGACGAAGCAGCTGATTACCACGCTTTACCGCATTGTCCATGGCCTCTTGTGCGCTTTTATCTCCAGTCCACACAGCTTCGAGCTCTTCATCAATGATGCCGCGAATCTGATCAAAGCTACCCAGGCGTAAACCCTTAGAGTTAGGGGTGGTGGGCTTAGATGTCATTTGTAAAATTGCGATATCGGTTCCCGGGTTTTCTTCGTAAAAACCTTCTGTCTTGGTTTGCTCATAAGCCTCGACGGTAATAGGCAGATAACCTGTATTCTGGTGCCACTTAGCCTGGACGTCAGAACTGGACAAAAACGCCAGAAATTCGCTAACACCTTTGTATTCTTCAGCTTCATGTCCTTCCATTACCCATAAAGACGAACCACCAATAATCGTGTTTTGTGGTGCACCTTCGGCAGCTGTCCAGTAAGGCAGCGGACGAATTTCAAAATCAAATTCGGCTTCAGCTTTAACACCTGCATAACCCGCGGATGATTCGGTAAAGAAAGCACATTCACCCGCACGGAAATTTGCTCCACCTTCGTTACGACGACCTGCGTAGAAAAATTTCCCTTCTTTAGCCCATTTACCCATCGCCTCTATGTGCGCCACCTGTATCGGCCCATTAAACGACAGCTCAGTATCAAGCGCGGTGAAACCGTTGTCTTTTGATGAGAATGCTACATCGTGATAGGCAGAGAAATTTTCCAGATGCACCCAACTTTGCCAAGCGGTGGTCAATACACAGTCCTGGCCAGCAGCTTTGAGTTTGTCCATGGCCGCATCAACCATCTCCCATGTTGATAAATCCATATCCGGGTCGAGATCAGCCGCCGCCAGCGCATCTCGATTAACGTATAAAACGGGCGTTGATGAATTGTAGGGAAGTGAAAGCATGTCACCTCCTGGTGTTGTGTAGTAACCCTTTACTGGAGGCAAATAACCGTCAGGTTCAAAGGTTGCGCCCCCCTCTTTCATGACTTCATACACCGGTTTAATAGCGCCTTTTGCACCCATCATGGTGGCAGTGCCCACTTCAAACACCATCAGCAAATGTGGTTGCTCGCCCGCCCTGAAAGCCGCAATCCCGGCATTCAGTGTTTCTGAATAGTTGCCTTTATGCGATCCAACGACAACATAGTCAGATTGCGATGCATTAAATTTTTCTACCTGCTCTGCCAGTAAATCGCCTAATCGACCTGTAAACGCATGCCACCATTGAATTTCCGTGGCTGCTGTAACAGGTAAGGAGGTTCCAACCAAGGCACCAGCTAATACTGTTTTAAGTAACGTTTTCCTCATTTTGAGAGTCTCCAATGTTTTCTTAGTATGATCTGTATAAGCACTTTACGAAACGTGCGACGACAACCCGCTTCTCATGTAAACACGCTGCAGGCACAGATTCAACAGGAGTTGTACGGGCTTACACTTTGGTATGACATATATAGGTACACAATGTACCAACCGCATGAGGAGTATCAATAACTGTCGCAAACAAGCCTAGAAGCGAGCATGCATCTTGTTTAACAGCTCGTCAAAACGATCGCTTATTGCTGCCGCAGTTTTTTCAGAGGCTGCCAAATAAAAATCCGGCCGCAAAATAAAATACTGGCAGTCGATTGATGTCAGCCAATCGGCGTAGGTACCATCAATATCGATCACTTGGCTGCTGCTACCAATAGCTCCGATCTCGACTGTTTTTCCGTTCAGAAATTTCAACGCATCCAGTTGCCGTTGATTTAGTGCGTCAGCGGGGTCAACGTCCAGACCAACCACCAACCAACCCTGACCAACCAACTGGTCAAACCTGTCACGCTTGCCATTGCACACAACAAACCCTTGCGTCGATAACTCGCCTGCGCCAGCGCACTCTTCGCACCATACGCCACTGCCCAGATGAACAAGGTCGCCTGTGATCGGCTCATGGTTACGCGCGGCAAGTTCTGCCTTCATTGAAGCGTCTCGTGCCAATGCTTCGTCGCTATCAGTGATACAAATTATGTTACCAAGCTGCTGACTAAAATCGATGTAGTGCTTGGCATGATGTATTCGCTCACTTACATAGCTATCGAGTACAGCATCGTGTAATTTGCCATCAAAAATCGCGTTTAGACGCCAGCTAAGTGCAACTGCATCCCGAAACCCTGCGCACATACCTTCCCCTGCAAAAGGCGGCATCAAATGCGCTGCATCACCAGCAATCATGCATCGCCCCACTCGCCACTGTTCTGCCCAGCGTGCCTGAAAGCGATACACTGCACTTCGTTCCAGTTGCGCATTGTCAGGATGGAGACCCCAGGGCTCAAGTAGCTTCCACGCACTTTCAGGTTTTGCAATTTCTTCTGTTGATTCGTCTGGCAAAACCATGAACTCCCAACGCCGACGACCCGGACCGCCAGGCACCAGCGTTGTTGGTCTTTTGGGGTCGCACAATTGCCATTGCGCGGGCGACATTGTGTAATCATCTGCCGGAATCATGTCGAGTATTAACCAGTCAAAGAAATAGCCTTTATCGACAACATCAATGTTTAAGTGATCGCGAACAAAACTGTTCGCGCCATCGCAGCCAACCAGGTAACCGGAACGCAAACTTTGCCGTTGACCATCAGCCCCATGGATCTCTTCTGTTTCCTGTAACTCAACCGACACACCCAAATCATCTTGAGAAAAAGAGATTGCCTCCCAGCCGCGATACAAATGAATCGAAGGGATTTGCGCCGCAATTGCCAGCAAACGGGTTTCCAGTTCAGGCTGGTTAAACCAGTAAGTAACTCGCCATGCCGAAGATGAAACACTTTTCCAGTCGACAATTTGCAAGTCTTCCAACTCAGCGTTTTTCCAGTAATAGAGTTCCTCGTGGTATTGAATCGCCGGATCGTTATCACAGTCAATGCCAAAGGTGGCAAGGATTCTTGCTACTTCGTGATCCATGGTTACTGCTCGGGGGCGATCATATAGCGTTGGCCAACGTTCAACCAGCGCAACCTTCTTACCTTCTTTACCTAGCAGGATAGCCAGC
This sequence comes from uncultured Granulosicoccaceae bacterium, assembly GCA_938035525.1. Lineage (GTDB taxonomy): Bacteria > Pseudomonadota > Gammaproteobacteria > Granulosicoccales > Granulosicoccaceae > Granulosicoccus. The sequence continues at coordinate 81,565 of CALHOI010000013.1, read as the reverse complement.
AGAGTACCAACCGGCCCTGCACCTATAATCGTAATGTCTGTATCTGTTTTCATGGTTATAAGTAGTTTGCCTGCGAGTACTCTCTGCTCGCTCGCTTATACACATTCTCTTTAACGCCTGTTTCTATACTCAAAGTTGAAGCAGTCTGCCTGGCATTGGTGGGGTTTAACATCAGTTTAAAATAATCGTCCTTGCTCAGGCTGATCAGCTTGACTCAAACCGCGCCACTGAAATTCATCAAGGCTAACTTTTTCATTAGAAAACAATACACCTTCTGCCTCCAGGAGCATTTTTTGTTTTCCCGGTTCCGCCTTGTGACTGATTTTACCCTGTGAATTAATCACTCGCTGCCAGGGCACATCATCGGGACAGGCGCTCATCGCGAGCCCAACCCAGCGAGCAGCGGACACTTTATAGTCATCGGTATCGACACCATCAGGTCGAGGAATCATTTTGGTTAGTTGACCATAAGTGGCAACTCTACCGTACGGAATTTGCCTGGCAACGGCCCAAACTTGTTCATAATAATGCTGCTTGTTTGGAGGATGTGCGTAGTTCATTTATTTTTGATATTCCGAAGATGCTGGCTATTTTACGATAGTCTATCAAGCTCATCACGGCTGTTCGCACGCCACATGATGCCTCGCTCAATGCCAAACCCAAGCAAAAACCATCGAACTGGGTACAATCAGCAATAACGCGATTAGTAGACTGGAGAAACACGTGCTGCTCAATATTGACCCAATTCTGTCACCAGAATTACTCTACGCGCTGAGGGCTATGGGCCACGGCGACGAAATAGCCCTGGTTGATTCCAATTATCCGGCAGAATCGTGTGGTCCGGCGTGCATTCGCGCTGATGGATCAAATGTAAGCGAGATACTCAAGGCCGTTCTAACGCTGATGCCACTGGATTCATTTGTTCCTGACCCGGCAAACAGCATGCAGGTTGTCGGCGACCCCAAAGCCATACCTGACACTGTCAAAGAATTTCAGCAAATCATCAATGATACGGCAGAGAATCCAACCGAAATAAAATCACTGGAGCGGTACGATTTTTATGAGCGCGCAGCTAAATGCTTTACGGTGGTACAAACCGGCGAACGCCGTTTGTATGGCAACATCATTTTGATGAAAGGCGTCGTGACTTTATAAAGCTTAATAACTAATTTATAAAAAACAGATAGCAACCAATAAAAGCAAAACCAGCCAGAACGCACAGGTTGGATTTTTTGCGATTTTGTAAACCTTCTTCGTTAAGGTTCTCTTTTGACGCGCGGCTACCGGTGAAGAGTCGCTCAAACCACTCCCGCTCCACTTTGGTGATCACATTGGCTTGCGCGATTGCATGAAAATGCAGAGCGGCAATCAGCAACCCAATACCTAATAATAAAATAAGAATACCCATAACGACAACATAGTAGCTAAAAACAAGCACCGCCGCATTGTGACACCATTCGCAACGCTCAATGTGCGCGGCCTCACCTTTTCCAACAATACAACCCGCACTGTTTTGCCTGGCCATCTATTTGAGACATGGCTAATCGTATCAAAAGGAAGACTTCCGTATGTTCTGACTCAACAAAATGACCAATCCATGGAAGAACATGAAAAATCTGCAAATGCGCTCACTGTTTGTGAGTATTGCTCTGTTTTGGGGTGTCTGTGGTAGCGCCACCGCGCTGGATTGGCCACCGGTGCTGGATCCCGACAACAATGTTCAACCACCAAAATGGGATTGGCAACTGCGAGTACCCGTTCAAATACACAACGACCCTAGCATCGAAATCTATGACGTCGATATGTTTGACAATGAATCAACGGGCATGGTTCAACAACTAAAGAGCCTGGGCAAAAGAGTGATTTGCTATGTCAACGTGGGTGCGTGGGAAGACTACAGAGACGATCAAAGTATTTTTCCCCGTAGCATTCTGGGCAATGTATACGACAGATTCCCCAATGAAAAATGGTTGGATATTCGCGACGTTAATCCAGCTAATTCAACGACCGGCATGGCATTAAGGGCAATTTTAGAAGCCCGTTTTGATAGAGCCAAACAGTTAGGCTGCGATGCGGTTGAGCCAGACAATATGGATGGCTTTGATGTCAGCTCACATAACCCGTCTGGCTTTCCACTGACATACGAAGATCAAATATTTTTTAACCTGTGGGTTGCCAAGGAAGTTCATGATAGAGGCATGGCCGTTGGCTTTAAAAACAACACCAATCAAGCACTGGACCCACGGATGGTGGACGCTTACGATTTCGTGGTAACCGAGAGTTGCGTCTACTTTAACGAGTGCCAATATTTCAGCAAGTTTCTGGAGGCCAACAAACCTGTTTTTCTGACGGAGTACCTACTTGAGCCGAATGGCTTTTGCGATACCGCAAAAAACTTAAGAATAAGCGGCATTCAAAAACGCTTTGCCTTAGATAACTTTCGGGTCGGTTGCGATAGCTACTACCAGTCAGAGCCTGAACCACCAAAACCTGCCGCCAATTTGCTGGTTAACGGTGGATTCGAATCCAACTTCAACGGCTGGCAGTATTGTGGAGACGCCACTAACCTGTCGATAAGCCAACAATCCACCCAAGGCAGCAAAGCCTTGAAAACACGTGGGACGGCAGGCTGTCTTTATCAGGAAGTCCCAATCAATACCGGCCTTGATTACACCTTGTCGTGTGATGCAAGTCGACCCGGAACGGCATGGAGTATTGTGCAATTCTCGGTTCTTGACGGCAATTACAATGCTGTTGAATCAGATGCCAAACAAATTGCGTCAGGTGGCGAGTACGCAAACTACGCAATGACATTGTCAGCGCCAGAGGACGCTCGATACGCACTGGCATTAATCTACAGTGAAGACAATATGCTGGTGGACAACTGTAATCTAGTTGCCGCTAGCGAACCAGAGCCAGAACCGGAGCCACCTGTGATCAACTTGTTGAACAACGGTGGCTTCGAATCAGATTTATTATCGTGGCAATCCTGCGCTAACCCCAATGCCTTGTCTATTAGCGAAGACACCAGCGAAGGCAACAAAGCGCTAGCTATTGCTGGCGGCACTGGTTGTTTATATCAAGAGTTACCAGCTACAGCGGGAAAGCGCTACAGTTTAGCCTGTGATGCTACCAGTCAGGGAACACGGTGGAGCATTGTTCAATTGTCTTACCTTGGCGCGCAGTACAACAACATCAATACAACATTCAAGCAAATCGATAGCGGCAGTAGCTATTCAAGCTACACCATTGCTGGCGACGCAGCTCCGGCCGACAGCGCTTACGTTATTGCCTTGATTTACAGCGAAGATCAAACTCTAGTGGACAATTGCGTCGTCACTGTTGATTGATCACGATGGGATGCTAAGTGTAACCGTGATTAAAATCCCTGATAAAGAAAGTAGCATCCGCCAGCAAACATCATTGCCTCGACAACGATGGTGTGCACAGCTACATCGGTGTTTTTAACAATCCATTTTCCCAGTATGCCGCCAGGGATGGTGCATAAGCCTACGACGATACCCAGCGATATCATTTCGGTATCGAGTAGGCTGCCAGCACCGAAAACTATTGTTTTAGTTATATTCAGCGTCAAACCAAGTGCGGCCACCAGGCCCACTAAGGACTGCCCGACAATACCGGCGCCCAATAAAAACGGACCGAGTATCATCCCACCCCCAAAAACGGTTCCAGAGATCAGCCCGTACACTATAGCCACCATTGAAAGGCCTCGATAGCCAACACTGTAATTGCGTTTTTTCAGTATTCGACGCAACGGAATGGATAACAATAAAAAGCAACCCATTACGATGGCAATGGCTTTTAACGGCAGGTATAAATAAACAACAGCACCGACAATGATGCCAGGCAGTCCGGTCACCATAATGGCTTTGTAAGCCTTCCAGTCGATTTGATTTCGAAACAAAGCAATGCGATTGATGTTGCTGATAATCATGGCAAGTGCCACTACGGGCACAACCGCTCGCAAACCAATGAGTGGTGCCAGACAAACCGAAAGCAAAAGCGCCCCGGCAAAACCAGCCACCGAATGAAAAAGCGCTGTCGCAAACGCGGCCAGCCCAACCAACACCAGTGTTAGTGCATCAAGCTGACCCAGTAAGGTCATTCCATTTTGCATTAGGGTGATATTAAGAGGATGCAAGCCATGCTAAAATTTCGTCATTGTGCTCACCAGACGTCGGCGCATTCGATTGTGGACGATAAGCATCAGCACCTCCCAAACGAAACGGCAGTGTTGGAACATCAATCGCATCATCGGTTGTTTGAACGAATCCGCGCTCCTTCACTTGTGCCGAATTCAATGCCTCGGGCAAGCTACGCAGTCTTGCCGACGGCACACCGGCATTTTGCAACAAAGGCTCCCACTCATGCGCTGTTTTTGTCGCAAGCGTAGTTTCTATTTCTGTTGCCAGTTGCGCCGAATGTGCTTTACGCTCTTCACGCTTGGCAAAACGCGAATCACTTAACCACTTTTCACACCCTAATGCCTTGGCTAAGGCTATAAAGTGTGCCTCCTCATTAACACCTAATGACATGACACCTTCTTTGCATGGAAAACTGCCAGCTCCGGGTGAACGACTATTGGCTAAGTTACCTCGGCGTTGTGGCTCATTGCCGGTTTTTAGGTAGTCGGTGACTGAGGAACTCATTAACGACAAACCGGTTTCCAGCATGGATACATCTACAAAATTACCCTGCCCGGTAGACGCACGTTCGTACAAAGCAGCCGATACAGCAAAACTGGCTGCCAACGCGGTACCGTAATCCAGCACCGGGGCACCCGTTCTTATTGGTCCACTGTGTTCGGTGCCGGTTGCTTCCATTAATCCACAAGCCGCTTGTAGATTGACATCATAACCCGCAGTATTCTCCTGCGGTCCACCGCGACCATAACCTGTCATCGCGCAATGAATTAAATGTGGATGGGCGGTGGACAGCGTTTTATCATCCAGCTTTAACCGACGCATGGTTTCTGGCACGTGGTTTTCAACCAGCACATCAGCACGCGCCAGTAACTGATGAAATTGCTGCATGCCTTCTGGCGATTCTAAATCCACGGCAAAGGAGCGCTTACCTGCACCTTGAGTAAGGTAGGAGGTGCTCATGCCCTCTTTAGCTGCCGCTGTATCGGTGCCGCCGCGATGCCGAATAGCGTCGCCTTTTGTTTTCGACTCAACCTTGATCACGTCTGCCCCAAGCAGCCCCAGATAATAGGAGCAGGCAGGACCCGCCAGAACATGCGTGAAATCGATGACCAACAAACCTGCAAAAGGATGTGTTTTTGACATAAAACCTCGCTTTTGCTCGCGATTAGTGAATTAGAGTTAAACATGACTCACAAGCCGATGATTATGCGCCGAATTTTTCGTTCGCGCCCGCACCACAACCAGTTTACAATGGTCGATCAAGCCTTGTCGCATAGCGTGACAAGAAGACCATTCCTTGGAGGAAAAAATGACGTTTGCTAAGAAACTCGCTACCGCTGTTGCGGTATCAGCCATGTTAGCCAGCACTGCTGCATTGGCCGACTATCCTGAAAAACCCGTCAAAATCATGGTGGGCTTCTCCGCTGGGGGTGGCACAGACACAACCGCTCGCGGATTCGCATCTTATATGCATGAAGCACCAAGCATGAACGGCCTGCCGGCCTACATCGTAAACTTGCCGGGCGCATCAGGTCAAAAGGCAGCTAAGGCTGTACTTGATGAAGACACCGACGGCCACACACTTTATATGATTAACATCGGTACATTCATTGCCGGTGAACTAGCTAAGGGTGACGAACGCCCTTACCACATCCCCGATGATTTCGTGAATCTGGGTTGCGCTTCTCAGCTGGTCACCTCCTTACAAGTACACTCTTCAAACCCCGCTTCAAACATGGAAGAGTTTATTGCTAACGCAAAAGCATCGGGTAAAGAGATCACCTGGGGTACCTCAGGTGCAGCAACCATGCACGCCACCATCGGCCATATCTTTTTTGATACCCACGGCATCCCACACAAAAAGGTGCCTTTCAAAGGCGGTTCAAAAGCACGCGCCGCATTGGTTTCACAATCAGTTGAAGCGGTATTTGGCGGTGTGAACACCGTTGTTGGTTTTGAAGAAGACATCCGCGCGCTGGCCTCTGCCGGTGCAGAGCGTGACCCAATGGCGCCTGATTTGGCTACATTCAGTGAGCAAGGTACTAGCGGTATCGACTTCACCGGTTTGATGTGCCTGTTTGGTCCAACAGGTATATCCGATGAAGTCAAAGAAGACGTCGGCGCTGCTATTGCACACATTGCCGCTGTTGAAGGCTATCAGAAATACATGGCAGGCAACGACCTGGCTTCCTTTTACACCGACTCTGCAACAGCCACAGCCGCTCAAGACACCATGTTTGAAGTGATGGGTCCGGTTGTTAAAGAGATTATCGCAAACCAATAATAGCGACTAACAATGGCAAACATAGTTTGTCATTATTAAAGAACGAGGCGAGCCCGTGAGGGCTTGCCTCTTTTTGCTTCCGGTGTCGCAAAGATACTCGGCTATAGATCGATCATAGGAAAAGCGCATGAGCAGTTCAGAATACAAAACTAAATTGGAATACGGCGTCAGCGCTGTGGTGCTGTTAGTTGGCGTATTCTTTATCTTTCAGGCTTTCACCATTGAAACATCGCGCGAGTCGGTCGGACCACGCACCTTACCGCTCATTCTAGCCATATCGTTGGTTGTCAGTGGTTTATGGTTAGCACTACGCGCATCCACAGACAAAGCAGGAGAGCTAAAAGAAGGCTACGGTTTTCTCGAAAGCGATGTTAAGCGTATTTTTCTGGTGGTTGCTTGCGGTGCTTTGTTTGTGGCCACCTTCTGGGCACTGGGATACTTCAGTGCACTTTTCGTCACTCTGATTGCCATGCTGTTAACGTTTGGGGTTCGTAATTGGCTGGCGATGCTGATCGGCGCTATTGTTTTAGCTCTGATTTTCCAGTGGGTTTTTATGGGTGTCATGCTGCTCAATGACCCCAAAGGCGCACTGTTTGATATGCGCCCATACACAAATTGGATAACAGGAGCTAAATAGTTGCAAAACCAATGTGCCGGAGTGCAAGAATTTTTCGATTCCCTGGGATTTCTATCAATATTTTTTGATATCTCCTGTGGATTTGTCATCCTGTTTAACGACCCCTACGCCATCATGTTCGTTGTGCTTGCCGCTTTCGTGGGTATTGTATTTGGTGCCCTACCCGGTTTAACCGCCGCGGCAGCGATTGCTATGATGCTACCGATTCTCATTGCCTACAATGATGAAATCGGCGGGCTTGCTGGTTTAGCGTTTTTATACGTCATTGGTAAATCGGGACGCTATGGTGGTTCCATCGCTGCCATACTATTTAATACACCGGGCACAGCAGCGTCAGCGGCAACCATGCAAGACGGCTATCCCATGACGCAAAACGGTAAGGCTGGCAAAGCCTTGAAAACCGCGACAGTGGCGTCAGCTTACGGTGATTACTTTGGTGAAATCGTATTAATATTCGGTGCTGTTTCTATTGCGGCTTTCACGCGCCAGTTTGGCCCTCCTGAGAACTTTGCTATTTACTTAATGGCGTTTGTGGTTATTGGCTCTGTGGTTAGCGACAGTATTATCAAAGGCATTGTATCCACCTTGTTCGGCGCTGTTGTTGGCTTAATTGGCGAAGACATAATCACCGGTCAATTCAAAATGACCATGGGTATCGATGAACTCGAATCCGGCATGGCGCTGGTGCCATTGTTGATTGGTGTTTTTGTTATATCAGAGGTCATTATTCAGGCCGAGAAAGCGGCTAAGGTCAAAATGATCGATCTGGCCGCTGACAAAGTGGATGACCCCACTGCGCATTACTTTACCTGGCCTGAGTTCAAGCGCTGTGTACCGCTGATGTTTCGCTCATCCATCTACGGTTCTTTAATAGGCATGATGCCCGGCTTGGGTTCTTCGGTTGCCTGCTTTGTGGCTTACGGAGAAGAAAAACGCCGATCTAAGGTCAAAAAAGATTGGGGCACTGGCATTGTAGAGGGCGTTGCTGCACCAGAGTCGGCTAATAATGCCGTTTCGGGCCCGTCAATGATTCCATTACTCACACTGGGTATTCCGGGCTCAACGATTGCGGCGGTTCTCATCGGTATGTTTCTGGTCAACGGCCTGCAACCAGGGCCAAGCATTTTTGCATCCGAACCGCCATTATTTATGGGCGGTCAGCTTATTAGCCCGCGAGAATTTATTTTCGGCATTTTTGCAGCCGGCCTAATTGGCATAGCCTGCTATGCACTCATTGGGTATTTCGCCGCTCCATTCATTGGTCGTGCTATCGCACTTTTACCAACGCAGTACCTATACCCGTTCATCTTTATGACCGCACTGGCCGCTAGCTACTCTTCACGTGCATCTATTTGGGATGTGGGCTTTGCTTTGTTGTTCGGGGTTATCGGTTACGGTATGCGCCGTACTAATTTTTCAGCGGCAGCCTTTATTATTGCGTTTGTATTGACGTCCAGCATGGAAGAGGCCTTCCGACAATCCATGATAATTTCGGATAAAGGCTTTCTGGTATTCACCAGTTTCGAGTATCAAGGCAAGTTCTCATATGCGCCGATCTTCCTGATGATCGGTGCTGCTGTTGTGTTATTCCGCGCCTGGTCAACTTACCGGAGCAAAAGAAACATGGAGCATTAAGCTCCTTATGCTCTCTTTTGATATCCGCTTTGCACCTATTTTTTTATCCGGGTTACTCGGTGGTTTTGCCGCTCTGTACTTAGGCTTACCAATGCCCTTCATGTTGGGGGGCATATTTGGTGCCGCCGCTTTCGTACTTTGGTATGAGCGCGACAACAAACAACTACCTAAATTGTCGCGCTGGATACGCCTGGTTTTCATGTCAATCATTGGCGCTATGATTGGTTCGCGTTTTTCTCCAGAGCTACTGACGCTGTTGCCACAATTCTGGATTTCAGGCCTCGCCCTGATTCCATACATACTGCTGGCTCATGCCGGCGGCTACGCTATCATGCGTTTTATCGGTGGCTATGAAAAACTGGATGCCTACTTCGCCTCGCTACCCGGTGGCATCATAGATTCAACCGCATTGGCAGAAGAAGCTGGCGCTGATTTACGCATTGTTACCGCCCAACATTTTATCCGCATCATACTGGTGGTGACAACGGTTCCTCTGCTGTTTCTTTTTATTGAAGGTGAAGCAGTCGGGTCTCTGGCCGGGCAAACCATGGCGACAACAGACTACAATGTGGTCGACATCGCACTGGTGATTACTATCGCTCTGATTGGCTTATTCATTGGGCAATTAACAAAATTACCGGTATCCCACATGCTTGGGCCCTTGCTGTTGGCATTGTCGCTTTCAATCAGCGGTTTGGTTGATATAAACATTCCACCGTGGCTTAGCCACGCTGCGCAATTTATGGTGGGCACAGCGCTTGGCTCGCAATTCTCGGGCGTCTCACGGCGACTGTTAACTCGCGGACTTGGCATGGGAATATTGGCGGCGGCCTATATGTTTTTTCTTGCCGCAATCTTTGCAACGTTGCTAACGAGCCTCGTGCCTGCAGACTTTGGCGCTATGTTTATCAGCTTTACCGCCGGCGGTTTGGCCGAAATGAGCCTGATTGCCTTATCGTTAAACTTTAACCCTGTAGTGGTTGCACTGCATCATCTGGCGCGTATTCTATTAACCGTCTATATTGGGGATTTTCTGTCTCGCCGGGTGTTCAAACTTGTTCCGGCAAGGTAGCGTTGCTAGGCTTGAGGCATCACACATTGACAAACATGTTTATCAGGAATACAAAGCATGACTACTGAAATTTCTCTGCCAACCGATAAAATCATCGCTAAAGTTGATGGTGCTGCTGGCCATATTATTTTTAATAACCCTGACAGATACAACGCGGTATCGCTTGAGATGTGGGATGCGGTTACTACCGCTTTAACGGCGTTCAGTGAAAACGACCAAGTACGAGTGATTATTTTATCGGGCGCTGGCGGCAAAGCATTTGTTTCGGGTGCTGATATCTCTAAATTTGAAAAAGAACGTGGCTCCAAAGAGGCAACCGAGCACTACAATGCTCGATTAAAAGTCGTGTACGATCTTATTGAGTACTTTCCCAAACCCACCATCGCCATGATCAATGGACATTGTATTGGTGGTGGCTTGAACCTGGCAAACTGTACCGATTTTCGCGTTGCGTCAAGCAAGTCCCGTTTTGCTATGCCTGCGGCAAAACTAGCGCTAGGCTACCCATTCGATGCTATTCGACGATTAGTAAACTCGGTTGGATCGGCTGCTGCGAAAAAAATGATGTTCACAGCAAAACCAATTGATGCCAATGAAGCGCTTCGATTAGGCCTGGTGCAGGAAATAGTCGACGAAGAAGCACTTGCTGAACGAGTTACAGAGCTGGCTAACAACATTGCTGACAACGCCCCACTGACTATTCGCGCAATGAAGTACATAGCCACCCAAGTCATGCACCCTGACCCAACAAATAGAGACCTGGCACGTTGCGATGAAATGGTAGCGGCCTGCTTTGCATCCAATGACTACGTCGAAGGGCGTAAAGCGTTTATGGAAAAACGCAAACCCGAATTTAAAGGAACTTAGTCACCGCCACTTCATGTAAAAATATTGGTGGCTGCATGGCACGACAACTTGGTGTCTAAACAACAACACCACCGTTTATTTGCATCAGTTGGCCATTAACAAAGCCGGCTTCATCACTCACCAGATACTTGACCATTTGGGCAATATCGTTTGGTTCACCCAGCCTGGCAACCGGGTTTTGTTGTTCAAGTACTTCATACTTGTCACTGAACGCCGGGTCAGCCACTTCGCCAACAATAGTACCTGGCGATATGATATTGGCTGTGATGCCATACTTGCCGTACTCTTTAGCAATTGATTTGGTTAGACCCCAGGCCGCGTGCTTGGATATACTCACAGCAGACTTACCGGTAAACCCCTGTTGTGCGTTCATACCAGTAAAGTTAATGACCCGCCCCCAGCCGTTGTCTATCATTGCAGGGAGGCATGTTCGGACAAGCCACAAACCGGCCCTGAAATTAATATTCATGATTCGATCAAACTCGGCTTCGTCGCCATTGATTAAATCGAACGATGGCCGGATAGCAGCATTATTCACCACAACATCAATGCGGCCAAATTGCGCGATACCCTTTTTTGCAATCGCTAAAACCTCTTCGCGATCACCAATGTTGCCCATGGCAATCAATGCGCCAGAACCTAACAACTCAATTTCCTTAGCAACAGCTTCGCAGTCCGATCGATTGGAGGAACCGTTTACAACAACGTTATAGCCAATCGCAGCAAGTTCTAAAGCAATGGCACGACCAATGTTTCGGCCAGAGCCTGTGATAAGTGCCGTGCGTTGTGGCCGGGGTTTTAGATCAGAGCTCATAACTTTGCCAGATTGCTTGTATTAAAAAGGAACAACATTGAAAAAGGGACAAATTGGCTTACAGTGTTCGTAAACGACGGCTAAATAATCTGCTCGTCACGCATGCGTTTATATTCATCGCTATCAACCCCCAGTTCGGATAATATTTCCTCGGTTGCATTGCCACGCTCAGGCGGCGCGACCTTGATGCTACTAGGGGTGCGCTCCAGCACAACCGGTTGGGCAATTAAGGATAACTGCCCCATGACGTCTGACTTAATGTCAGCACACATGTTCAAGTGCTGCACTTGAGGGTCTGCAAACGTTTTATCGATGGTGTATATAGGGCCGCTTGGAACACCGGCTTCAGCAAAAATGGTTATCCAGGCGTCGCTGTTATTGGTTAGCGTTACTTCATTAATGAGCTCATTGAGCTGATCTCTATTTTTTGACCGTTGCTCCGCATTACGAAAATCTGGATGGTCTTGCCATTGTTCTTTGTTGATCGACTGACAAAATCGAGACCACGTCGCTTCACCTGCGACAGCAATATTAATATATCCGTCGCTTGTTTGAAAAACGCCGGTGGGTATGCTCGTGGGATGATTATTACCGGCCTGCACTGGCACTTGCTCGCTAACAGTCCAACGCGCAGCCTGAAAATCCAGCATGGCAATCATGGCTTGCAACAAAGAGGTATGCAGCCACTGACCCTTTCCAGAACGTTCGCGCTCGTATAAGGCCAGCAAGATACCTTGGGCGCAAAAATGGCCAGCACACAAATCAGCGATTGGAATACCAACACGCATTGGCCCCTCACCCGGTACACCAGTAATAGACATAAGCCCGCCCATACCCTGCGCGACTTGATCGAAGCCGGGGCGCTTTGCATATGGCCCAGTTTGCCCGAACCCTGAAATACTGGCGTAAATTAACCGTTGGTTAGTTTTAGATAAGGTTGCATAGTCTATCCCCAATCGTGTTTTTACATCGGGTCGAAAATTTTCAATTACAACATCTGCGGTGTCAGCAAGCTTACGAAATAACGCCATTCCTTCATCAGCTTTAAGGTTGATGGTCATGCTACGTTTATTGCGCTGCAGGTTTTGAAAATCGGCCGTATGCCGAGCAGCACCCAGTGCTCCATCGGGTTCCAGCGACTCAGGTTGCTCAATACGAATAACGTCAGCACCCCAGTCAGCAAGTTGCCGAACGGCGGTTGGTCCAGAGCGAACGCGGGTTAAATCCAGAACACGGACATTTTCAAGTACTGGGGAAGCGGGTTCATAAGGCATTGGTATTATCCTGGTGTGCAATCATTGTCTTATAGAGTCAGTATAACGAGCCTGCACTAGCGATCCAATCAGCAAGACGTTTATAAGTTCCGGCTTGTCTGATATGGTCCGGTATTACGTGCCTATTGTCCAAAATACCACACAAGCAATCTGTATGGAGACCGCAAGCTCATGAACATATCAATCATTGGATTTGGCGAAGCGGGCCCCGTGTTTGCGGCACAATTTCGTAAAACAGGGGCAGAGGTTACCGCATGGGACAAACTACAGGAAGACGCATCGCTGGCAAACAAACAAGTAGAGAAAACACAGGCTCTAGGTATAAATCCAGCCACATCGATGGCCGATGCGCTGAAGTCCGCCGATCTTGTTGTATCCACCGTGACAGCGTCTCAAGCGCTTGTAGCAGCTGAACAGGCATTATCAGGTTTGCAGGCAGGCTGTCACTGGCTCGATCTGAACTCGGTATCTCCAACCACCAAGCAAGCTATATACAACACCGTGTCAGAGAGAGGGGTGCTGTTTACTGAAGGGGTTGCAATGGACACAGTGCCTTCAAAGGGCATTCATGTTCCTTTGCTTTTATGCGGACCACAATCAACATCACTGAGTGAAACACTAAACAGTCTTGGCTTCAATACGCGCGCAATATCTGATTCGCTGGGCTCAGCATCAACCACAAAATTACTGCGTTCAATACTGATTAAAGGGATGGAAGCATTATTTGCAGAGTCGATGGAAGCTGCCGGTAAAGTCAATATGCAAAGTGAGGTCATTGCATCACTGCAAGCAACCTACCCCGGTTTGGATTGGCAGGATCTTGCGGGGTATCAGCTATCCAGAGCAACGCTGCACGCTGCACGACGTGCCGCAGAAATGCACGAAGCACAAAATTTGGTGAAAACATTGGGTGTAGATCCGATAATGACCAGCGCAATAGCTGCCCGCCATCAAAATTTGTCAGATCGCGATGTTGCTTCTAGTTACAGTGGAGGGGCCGAGCCAACTATTGAAGACTACGTGAAGGCCATTGGCCTCTCTGAACGCACCTAACTACTGAACGCACCTAACTACTGAACGCACTTAACTACTGAACGCACTTAACTACTGAAAGCGCGAAATCAATCCACTAAAGTAATTCGGCCACGCCTTAAACATAAAAAACTTAGTAGCATAAGCGCCAGCAAGCCAACATCACGACTACTATGGCGATTACCAACGACGCTACAACCAATCTCCGTTTCTTTATTTTGCACAACCGCATCAGATTGGATATCTGTGCTGGCAATTGCTGCAAGCACCTGATCGGATTCTACTCCACTGTGCCCTGGCGTTTGTGCATGCAGATTCCTGGCTTGCATAACGAACCCATCCCAATGTGAATGCATGACATGCCGATCTTCATTTCGGGGAACATGGTGAAACGAAATACGGTGCCACAGCACGATATCTTCTCCATTGATACTTTCATTATTGACAAACTGGAGTATATCTTCTTCGCATTCCGGGTAATACTTCGCGTTTTCGCTGACAAAGCGCTCACAATCATTTTGCCTGGTAACAAAAAAATCGAACTCAGTATAGGGGTCAGTGACTTTATTTACCATTTTATGGCCATAGTTTTGCGGTTCTATCAAATACCCCGCAACAAGGCCAGACTTATGGTCTCCGTCACTGATTAGCCATGATGTCATGGTTTTAGGGTTTATGGTTCTGGCAGCCTCGACGCGTAAAGGTGTCTTACTCAATGCTCTACGACCATCCTTGCCTGTCACAAACTCCAGCTCTGATACAACATCATTGTTAGGATCATCACCCAGATCAAAATCAATTTGCCAATAATAGTTATGCGTGTGTGAGAGCCACGACTTATCCGGAACATCTTCCAGGGTTCGGCCGTGATGCGAATGCGAGTGATCAGACGATCGCTGTAGCGCACCCGCCGCGCCAACGCTGGGCTCCACTGAACCATCTGCAAAAAACTTCCACGTAACCAAATAAGCATAAGAACCCACCTGCGACACTGAAAAAATACTGATGCTTTGCGATTGACGTGTTTCGTCAGGTGTTTTATAGCTGTCGTCTTCACTGGACATTAAGGTGCACAGACGATTAAGCCCTCCAATTTCAATTAACTGTCCGCCCGGGCAATCTTCCTGCTTCAATTCAACTACATATCCACCGCCCAAACCAAACTCAGTGATATCGTTATAGGTTACGTTACTGTCGTCATAGCTAACATGCAACTGCGAGAGGCGCAAGGTGTTAAACACTGAATAAAGCGGCGCTCCCTGAGGTTGAAAATGCACATCACTGAGCACAATGTTCTCTCGTTTGCGCGAGTCCCAGCACATTTTCCACGCGGCGCCATTTTCAAACTGGGCGCTAATCTGATACTCAACAGGACAATCCAGATTGCCATGCGCCAATCGCGGTGTGACTGACAAGACAAGCAGTAAAAGTATGGCGATTCTAATGAGCACGTTAGCTATTCTTCCAGTGCACTAAACGGCGTTGAAGCGGACCAGTCAAATGGAATAAGTTTGAAACTGGCTTCCCTGGTGCTAATGGCAGGATAATCTTCAGCCTTTGGCACAAATCCTCTGGCCAGGCTAAACCATAGCGTCACATCCTCGCCACTCAAAGATTCTCCATTCATAAATTCATCCAGGTTGTCACCACACTCGGTATCTTCAGTTGCATTCCCTGATGCCAGCCATTCGCAATCACGCTGACGCGTCACGGCCAAATCGAAGTTTGCCCAGTTATTTGTTCGACTAACAAAGTCGAAACCAGAAACCTGTGGGTCAAGATAATAGCCAATACGCGTAATGCCACTACTGCCTGCAAAGATCTCAGCATCTTTTATTAACCATCCTCGAAAACGATCTCGATTAACCTTATGTAAGGATTCAACTTCAAGTAAACGGGTATCTATAGAACGCCGAACCACATTAGTCTCATGTGGTATGAATTCAATTTGTTCAACCAGATCATTTTTAGCGGTATCGGCTATATTGAAGTCCAGTCGCCATGTGTATAAAAAACTGGCATTTGCAGCCAACACTCCCTGGGTGTTAATAACAGATCCATACTGTGCTTGTTGGGTAAACCGCTCAAGCTCACCACCAAACCGAAGGGCTGGCGTAATTTCACCATCTTCACTAAATCGCCATACCTGTTCAAAACTGTGTGCGCCAACCTCAGAGTTTGCGTAAAGGGAAAGCTCATGACGCCTTTTTGATACGCTTCTGCGCAAGCTCGTCATGGTATTTTTATCTTTAACTTTGACACAAACTGCCGAACTACTATTTCCATTGTGCACAGTACCATCGACACAACTCGAAGCATTAGCCGATACATGATTCGATGACCCCAAGCCACTCCCCGCCAGCACGTGACTAGCAACCCTGTCCTCATCGTATTTCAATAGGATTTGAGCAACTGAAGCAGATTTGAGAACTGTTCTAGTAGGTTCCTCGGGTGGCCCATAAGCAATATCACTCAAGGTTAAACCAGCACGATCATCGACATGCCAGCACATTTGCCAACGCGCACCGGATTCAAATTGGTGCGTGATCGAATGGCCAGCACAGGTTTGTGATAAACCAGTAGATGCATACAGAAAAGCCATTCCCACCACCAGACCCTGGGCTAAAGGCAGAAGGATTGCTATAAGGCGTGTGTTCATTGCACCATATCAAGACTAATATTGCCGGTAGCCAAATTAACAACCGGCTCTACTGAGAAGTTATAATGGTTTATAGTAAACAGCGAAACTAGCGCGCATCGAGCTTGATTGCACTCATGTGACGCAACCCTGCCAGCACCTGGATTCCAGATGGATACCTTCATATCCACTTGATCCAGACTCTCCAGAACTTTACCTTGTTGCGTTTCGTATTCCTTTTGCAAGGCAGTCATAAGCTCCTCGTCTAACAAAAGCAAACGTAAAGCCTCGGCAACTTCCCGCTCATTAAGCGGTAGGTGGATATTATTAATAGGCTGCGAGCTAATGATTTCCTGGGTATCTACCGCTAGCAACATCACACTGGTAGTGGCAGTCGCGTAGTCGAATACAAAAACTTCCGCCATGCGAGGAGAATTTTCGGATTCAGATTTTTTTTCCTGAAGCTCAATTAGCAGTACTTCCAAATCTAATGAACCAGAACCAGAACTTAGTCTATTGGCAGCGCGCCGCTGCGTCCTGGTACTGCTTACTGATTGCTCTAGTGCTTGCACTTCAGCGCTGGTCAGGCTTTGTTGCCACCCCGCTTGCGCACACAGACTCGCTAGCGCAAAGGCCATACATGCCACGTTGGCAAGGCGATTAACTAATAATATAAAAAGCCTGGACATTTTGATTGAGGTAAATTAAACGAAAAAAGCAGCACATTACTGTGCTGCTTTTCGTTATAACGATGTCAAATTGACAATTGCACTGTTAGAGCACACTGACAACCAATACATACGCATCGCTGTTATCGAGATAAGCTGGAAGATCTTCCATGCCCGGCTCAAAAACAAGCTGCAGCTGATCACCGATCTGGCGACCCAGCAGTGATTTACTCAGGTATTCAGGTACACCCGTAGTAACGCCAGCACGCACGGTTAATGGCTCGTCGAGCGTATCGGTTGAATCAACCAATTCGCCAGTAGACCAACTGTACATGCTGTAGTTTAGTACGACGGGGTCTCCGTACTGAATCGGGCTACCTGCACCTTTACTAATGGTGCGCCGAGCTGAAAACTCAGGAGCTGACCCAGTTGGTTTCTCGATACCAGCCCCATCTGTAACAGCAGGGAATGCAAAGTCATTAGATACTATGACATTGCTGGCACCACTACCCGAATCACCACTGGAACCACCACAGGCGGCCAGTAACAGTGAGGCAGTTAAAGCGATCCCGGTTACCACATTTTTATTTGTAAATTTCATAATAAAACCTTTTAGTTAATGGTACTCGCTTATTTGGATAAGGCCGCCATAGGTGCATGAGGTAACCAAACATCTTCCATCAGAATGCTCTTTCCGTTGGATTTTGTAGCACGTGACATAAACTTATAGTGACGTAACCCCAGGCTAACAATTTGATGATCGACCAGGCTAGACATCTCACCAGCATCAACAACTGTATTGCTGTTTAGATCATTCCAGATGGCTAAACCATCCAGCTCGTTGCTACTAAGCAGACCATCTTTATTCACATCCAAAGTGGCTAACTCGGCAAAACCGTCTGTATAAACACCAGGCACATTTCCAAACAACTGGTGACCACTGATTTGGCCACTAGCGCCGCTGGTAACCAATATGCCAGCAGATGGTGCAAACCATTGGCTTAGGGCTTCGTTAATACCATCATTGTTTAAGTCAACCTCGAACTCACCATTAATGCGTTGAATCCGACCCTTGTTGTCAAGATCTAAAGCAATCGGTGATACCAAAGTACGATCACACTCTGTGAGTGCTGATTCCACACCATTTTCAAGTGCTGATACATAGAAAATAGAAACTTGATAGTAACCGTAGTTTGTACCGTTCCATTCAATTTCCCAGCTACCAATGTACGGCTGACGCCATTGACTGGTGCTCTGACCAATGTAGATTTTGTGCGTGTAGTCATCAGAATCAACTGTTACTACCAAGTTCTTGTTTCTGTCGTACATGTTGTACTGAGCACTAAAACCATTTTCATTCACGTTAAATACGTCAACGCCACCGTTACTACTGTTACCACCGGTTTCGATACGGCATACAGGTGCATCTGGCGCATCAGGCAGAACGACAATCGGTGGTTCAGTTAACTCGACGGTTACAGTCGCTGTGTCATAAGAACCACAGTTACCCCGTACTCCGTATTCAATTGAGTAAGTACCCGCTTCTTGTGTGCTGGAGACGAGAAATTCATTCGTTTCAGTATTAATAGAAACATTTCCCGGAACATTGTGACCCAACAGGTTAAGCTCGTAAACGCCGTCACAGGCATCGTCGTTATCCAGCACAGCGACGTTAAAGTCGGTGCCAACTTCCTGGGTTACTTCGTCGTCATTAGCAACGGTAGGTTCCAGCGCTACAGGTAGCTCGAAAAAGCCGCCATTAACATTTTCAATGGTGCAAGCAGTGCCATCAGATGACTCAGGCGCGACAAGACTGAAAACAGGTGTTGCGCCGGTATCACCAATGTAGCTTTTACCAGCGGCTGCACTACCTGCACTTACTGTAGGCTCATGACCATCAGGAATCGAAAATTGAATAGAGTAGCTGCCTTCGGTTAAATCAGCGAACGCGTAGTTGCCGTTAGCGTTACTGGCTTGAGTAGCAATTGGTCCAACACCGTCTTCGATTAATTGAACATCTACATGCGACAGTGTTGAGTCACTGCCATCGAACATGCCGTTGCCGTCAACGTCTACCCAGGCTACACCACAGATGGTCAGATCTGCTGGTGGTTCAGGCGGAGGAACTGCAACAAATGCAGCGTCAATATCAACGATATCTGCATCAAGTTCTGTTAAGCAGATGTCCTGAGTCACACCGTTGGCGCCAGCATCATTGTCAGAACCGGTAGCACCAAGCTCTACAGTGCTGTCTACAGCGCCAAAGCTAACGGTATAACAGGCATCAACATCCAGATTACCAAAATAATATTGGCCATTGGCATCGGTTGTTGTTTGGTCCAGAATCGAGCCTTCAAAAATCAGTGATACCGGTGTACCTGAAATAACACTCTCTACACCGTCAAAGACAGAGTCACCGCTCTCATCAAACCAAGTGCTACCTGCAATGGATCCTTTTGTAGGTTCGGGCATAGGGTCGACATCAACCAGAACGCAGTCCTGGAATGCAGAGCCCGGCTCACCATAAATACCAATGGCTGCTGTAACGCTGCCCGCCGGTGCTTGTAATGTTGCTGTGTAAGCGCCAGAAACGTGCTCAAACACTTCGGTGACCTCTGTTGCTAATGTGTTGTCGTCAGCATCCAGGAAGGCCAATGTAATACTTGCGTATTTAACTACCTGTACTCCACAAGTCATGCTGTAAGTCACACCAGGCTCAGCAGGTGTTGTGCGAAATGCACACCCACCGGCATCAAGGTTAGAAACATCGATCGCCAGAGAGTCTGTTCCACACTCTTGCCATGGCGTTGTCAAATTAGAGGCAGTTAAAAGATCATCCACAACCAGTGACGATGCACTTGCTGGTGAATGAACCATAAAGGAACCCAACAACAGACTTGCTGTCATTGGCAGGTAGAAATTTTTCTTCATCGCGTTGTCCGTCTTTGAAGACACGGTCCATACAACAACTGATCGTGGCTATAATAGTTAATGTGAGTACCATCCAGAAAATCCTCAACTAAGTGAAGTCAGAAAATCCGGGCTAGCACGTATCGGTAGCGCATGCCACATTTGTGCCACCACACGCCACCTTGTAACCACACGCCACCTTGTAACCACACGCCAGCGATACGACTATCACCACGGATTTGGGCCAGAAAAAGGCGGTTTATACCGAATTTTGACGCTTTAATTGCTACCTGGAGTGAATGTGAATTATTGTGTTACCGGCGAGCAGCTTGTGCAGACTTGAGCCGGTTACAAGCCTCCAATGCAATAAAGCGAATCTAAAAAGAGAAACCGAATGGGTCAAGTAGCGACAGAGGTTACGCAACTGGGTATTGCCTCACCTGCTCAGGCTGCAAAATCGCAGCAAGAAATCAGTGACAGCACGAGCCGCTAAGTTACATAAAAAAATAAGCTGATCTGTTAATGCATACATAGATCAGAACTGCACACAGAGACATTAATATTGTCCGAAATACCAGCGCTTACTTGGTCTGAAATTAGTAATAAAACTACATCGATTTTAATCCTGGAATTGTCATCAATGTTGAGTTTCTTAAGGTAATATGACAACGCGCAAGCCCTACCAAAGCCACGCCAATGCCACTCAAACGATGGCAGATTGCTCAGGATATAACTTAATGCCCAACTCCACAAAAACCGTAGCTGACAGTATTCAAACAAACCTGATTCAGTACCGGTCCCAGGCGGATGTCAACCTGGAATGGATAAAAAAGGAAATGAGCCCTTATTTCCTTAATCTGAATAAAAACGAAATAGAAGCGTTAACCCTGCTGACACTGAGTCTGGATAAACTCGACACGTTTGAAAAAGTCACTCTGCTTGACAGAGATGATCGGATGATGATCGCGCAGAAGTCGTCTTTGGGCTCAATATACAGAACCATAGCCGAGCTGCCAGACATACCGCTGAGCTACGCCGAAATTACCACGTCGTTTAATTCACTCCCGAATAGCCAGTCTGCACTGGAGGTATTACGCTGCGATTTTCAGCTTCCACAAGACCCATCAAATGTACAAAGCCAACCTGCCACTATCCCAGTAGCCAGACGTGATGAAATTATCACTCACGTGAAAAACGACTTTCCAGACATAAGCGATGAGCGCATTGAAGATGTACTGGCGGTGTTTGGCACCAGCAATATGGAGTACGTAATAACATCGCCACCAGAACGGGTTGCGCGAGTCATGCGGACGTATATTTCGACTCAAATAAACAGCGGTATCTTCTTGAGTGTAGAGCCAACTGAATACAAAGAGACCCGAATTTCGTTTGGTGTAACCAATCCACCCCATGCAGGTTTTCTGCAACAGGTGTTGGAAGTATTTCAGCGAATAGATATCGGCGTAAGGCGTGCTTACCACTTAAGCGTAACCAACGGATTAACGCCCTACTTTCTGGCTACCTTTTACGTAAAACCCCGGGACAAGTCAGACCTGCACGAAACATCCCCGCTGTACACCAAGTTAAAACGCGAGCTGTATAGCACCCAAATTACGTCCACCACAGCACCAGGTTATGCAACCCTCATTAAAAGCGGCATTATGAGTGGTCCGGATTCCACGCTAATAGCGGCACTTGTCGGCTTTTGCCATACCAATCTGGCGCACAATGCTCCCGAGGTGTTTGATCGCGATAACATTGCCCGTGCTTTTCATAACAACCCCAACATCAGTCTGGAGCTGGTCGCACTGTTTTATGTTCGCTTTGAGCCTGGTCTTGAAAACAGAGAACACAACTACTCCAGCAAGCTGGCCGCAGTCACTGAGCTAATCGAAAACTTCAACTCGGGCCGAAGAGTTATTGACAATCTTAGACGCGTGGTTTTTCGCTGCGCACTCTCTTTTATCAAGCACTGTTTAAAAAGTAACTTCTTTGTCATTGAGAAGCATGCATTGAGCTTTCGCCTAAATCCTCAGTACCTTGAAGAGCTTGGACCCGAATTTACCGACGATCTACCCGCACAACGGCCTTTTCGCATCACATTCTTTTCTGGCCGGCGTGGCAGTGGTTTCCATATTGGCTTTTCGGATATCGCACGTGGCGGGTGGCGAACCGTTATTACACAAAGCAGCGATGACTACGCTAACAACGCCAGCACATTGTTTAAAGAAAACTATGTGTTAGCCCACACGCAGCACTTAAAAAATAAGGATATCTATGAAGGTGGTTCCAAGATGGTTACTATTCTCAATATTGACCCTCGCACCACAAAAGAACAACGCGACCAGTATCTTTATAAGATGCAACATGCTTTTGCCAACGCGTTTCTTGATTTGTTTGTAACTGGCGAAAATGGCCACGCTAAAGACCCAAGGGTCGTTGACTATTACCAACAGGAAGAACCCATAGAGCTGGGTCCTGACGAAAACATGCACAACATCATGATAGAGCGCATGGCCAGGCTGGCAGAAAGGCGCGGTTATTTGCTAGGCAAAGGCATTATGTCGAGTAAGGAAATCGGTATTAACCACAAGGAGTACGGCGTAACCTCTATTGGCGTTATACGGTTCGCTGAAGTCACCATGAAGGCATTTGGCATTGACATGCACAAGGATGCATTCAGCGTAAAGTTCACTGGTGGGCCCAACGGCGATGTTGCAGGCAATGGCATGAGATTGCTACTTGAGCGCTGCCCCAAAGTAGCCATTAAATTGATAGTCGACGGTACCGGTGCGTTGTTTGATCCAGATGGACTGGATAAAAAAGCGCTCTCCCAAATTGTTTTACAAGACGATATTGAAGGCTACAACCCAGAAGCGCTGCATCCAGGTGGCTTCATACTGTATCGCATGCAAACCCGAAAAGAAGGTATCAGTGACGTTTATAAAAAACTCACCATGACAGATTCTGGCCTTGAGGAAACCTGGGTCTCCACTGATAAGTTTTATAAAATGTTCAACAATGAGATATTCACTGTCAACACTGATTTGTTTATTCCCGCTGGTGGTCGACCCGAAACCATTAACGAGAACAATGCTGATCGTTTCTTTGATGATGAAGGTGTGCCAAGCGCAAAGATTATAGTCGAAGGGGCAAACTCATTTATAACGCCAGCCGCTCGAAGCCTATTGCAACAAAAAGATGTGGTTATTATGCGCGACGCATCAGCTAATAAATGCGGTGTTATTTCGTCCTCTTATGAAATTATTGCAAATCTGGTGTTCTCTGATAACGAATTTCTGGAACACAAAGCGGAATACGTCAATGACGTTATTGATATTCTTAACCAAATGGCAGAAACAGAAGCCTTGGCTGTTATTCGTAAATACCGGGAATTAGACGGCAGCCAAACTTATACAGAAATTTCTGGCTTGTTAAGTCAGGAAATAAACAATCATTACGAGCGCATGTTCAACTATTTTGAATCAAATCCAGAACAAATAAAAATGCCCAAGCAGCAAAAAGCCATGCTAGCGCATATGCCAAAGTTAATCAGGGAGTCGTTAGAATTTGCGCCCCGTATTCAGTCCAACTTACCAGAAAAAGTGAAATACGCTATTTTGGCCAGCAAACTGGCGTCAGGTTTAGTTTATGCAGGCGATGACAACAGCCTGTACGGCGATATTATCGAGGCGCAATTAGGTAGAGTCACAAATTAAGCGCAACAAATGCCAGCTACAAACAAAACGCTAAATATACTGGCCTGCCAGATTTCAGTGCCGGAAACAACCAGTGCGGAGCCGATGCTGATAAAGTCCATTTGATTCATTGACTTTACGCACCCCATTGCCCCTATTCGCAATGTTGATAAACGGCATAAAAAAAGCCGCCCATTAATGGACGGCTTTCTACTTACCAAAGCACTGCTTTATCGACTTAAGCCAATAAGTCGAACCGATCTGCGTTCATGACTTTGGTCCAGGCCGCAACGAAGTCACGCGCCATTTTTTCGCTGTTATCATCCTGCGCATAAACTTCAGCATAAGCGCGCAAAATAGAGTTGGAACCAAAGACTAAATCGCAACTGGTGGCCGTCCATTTCACTTTGCCACTGCTACGATCTCGGATTTCGTAAGTACCATCTGATTCAACCGGATGCCAGCTGTTTTCCATATCGGTCAGGTTAACGAAAAAATCGTTGGTCAATTGACCAACCCGATCAGTGAACACCCCGTGCTTTGAACCGCCGTGATTGGTTCCCAACACTCGCATACCACCCAGCAGTACCGTCATTTCAGCACCGGTTATACCCAGCAACTGAGCACGATCAAGCATCAGCTCTTCTGGTCCGACTGCGTATTTTTGCTTTTCAAAATTCCTGAAACCATCGGCTAGCGGCTCAAGGACAGAAAAACTTTCTGCATCAGTCATATCATCAGTGGCATCACCTCGACCTGGCGTAAATGGCACTTCAACATTGTGACCAGCCGCTTTTATGGATTGCTCCAGACCGACATTACCTGCCAGCACAATGACGTCGGCAACGGATGCACCGGTGTCGGAAGCAATTTGTTCACACGCCTTCAGCACCTTGGCAAGTCGTTTTGGCTCGTTAGCTTCCCAGTCTTTTTGCGGTGCTAAGCGGATACGCGCGCCGTTCGCACCACCACGCTTGTCAGATCCACGGAAAGTACGTGCGCTATCCCAAGCCGTAGCGATCATATCGCCAGCGGTTAAACCAGCATCCGCAAGCTTCGCTTTGACTGCCGCTACATCGTAAGAGGTGGAACCGGCAGGAACGGGGTCTTGCCAGATTAAATCTTCCTTCGGTACATCTGGTCCGAGGTAATTGGCTCGTGGCCCCATGTCACGATGCGTCAGCTTGAACCACGCACGTGCAAACGTGTCAGCAAAGTAGTCTGGGTCTGCCATAAACTTTTGGCAGATCTTGTTGTAAATAGGATCGACCTTCATTGCCATGTCAGCATCGGTCATCATGGGGTCATGATGTATAGACGGGTCTGATGCATCAACCGGCTTTGCATCTTCAGGCATATCAACAGGCTTCCACTGGTTAGCGCCAGCAGGCGATTTAGTCAATTCCCATTCGTAGTTGAACAGGTAATCGAAATAGCCCATATCCCACTGAGTTGGGTTTTTGGTCCACGCACCTTCAATACCAGAGGTAAAAGCATTAGCGGCTTTTGCTGAGTGTCCCGGATTGGCCCAGCCAAACCCTTGCGCGTCAAGACCAGCACCTTCTGGCTCAGCGCCAATGTTGGCATGATCGCCACCACCGTGTGCTTTACCTACTGTGTGACCACCGCAGGTTAGCGCCGCAGTTTCTTCGTCGTTCATTGCCATTCGAGAAAAAGTTTCTCTTACATGCATCGCGGTGCGCGCTGGATCTGGATTGCCATTGACACCTTCGGGATTAACGTAGATCAAGCCCATGTGCACAGAGGCCAGCGGGTTATACATGGTGGAAGCATCGTCTAAATCTTCGTAACGATTAGCGCTGTCTGCCAGCCACTCGTCTTCGAGCCCCCAGTTAACGTCAGTCTCAGGGCCCCATATATCCTGACGACCAAATCCAAAACCAAATGTTTTTAAACCCATGGATTCGTACGACATATTACCTGCCAAGATTATAAGATCAGCCCACGACAGAGCGTTACCGTATTTCTTTTTGGCAGGCCACAGCAGACGGCGGGCTTTATCAAGGCTCGCGTTGTCTGGCCATGAATTAAGAGGTGCAAAACGAATGTTGCCAGAGCCTGCACCGCCGCGGCCATCGCCCATACGATAAGAACCAGCCGAGTGCCAGGCTAAACGGATCATTAATCCACCGTAGTGACCCCAATCCGCTGGCCACCATTCCTGGCTTTGCGTCAGCAGCGCCTTTACGTCAGCTTTGACTGCTTCATGATCAAGCGCCTTAACCGCAGCGCGATGATCATAGTCTTCGTCCATCGGGTTGGTTCTGGCACCATGTTGATGCAGGATGTCAAGGTTGAGCGCATTAGGCCACCACTTGGTAACTGGCTTCTCTGTTGATGTATTACCACCGTGGGCAAAGGGGCAACCCCCTCCGATTTCACCGTCCATAAGAGTCTCCGAATATAAAGTTAATGACTGAGATAGATAACAAAATGTTTAGAACGATTTTGTTACCTACAGGTTGATATCGTCTGATTTTTTCCACTTCTTTTTTACTTCAGTTTTTACTGCTACCGTTTTAAACAAAGCGCTGAATGCGTTATTAGGACACAGTGTCTTTTTGACAACTCGGACAGATTCCCCAATAGGTGACTTCCGCTTCGTCAATTTCGAATCCATGATCGTGCTCAGCTTTTAAACACGGTGCTTTGCCCACAGCACAATCAACGTCAATCAGGTTTTCACACAATCGACATATCAAGTGATGGTGATTATCGACTCGGTGCTCGTATCGGGCGGCTGAGCCAGCTGGTTGGATTCGCCGGATAATACCGTGCTCTGACATAGCATTAAGCGCATCGTAAACGGCCTGTTTTGATATGACGCCTAGCTCTGATCGGACTTTTTGCGATATTTCGTCTGCCATGGCGTGCGGGTTTGACTCGACGGCCTGATACACTGCCAATCGTTGCGCGGTTACCTGCAGCCCCGCCGCTTTGAGCGCCTGAGCAACATCCAATGCTTCTGGAATTGGCTTTGATTTCTTCACAACTGCATGCTACGTCCAATTCTGTACTCTGTCAAGAATTGGAGAAGAAAAAGATGAGCATTATTCAGCGCATCAACGACAGGACTGACGCCAAGGCGAACAGACAGTTAATCCAATGACGGCCCGCCGGCGTACTAACCAACTATCTATCTCCAACCTGCAAGGCCACACTCAGATATGCTCAAGCGCACTCCAAATCAACCAAAACGATTTCAAATCGCCGCAAAACAGCTGCTCCTTGTTGTGACCAGTTTGTTATCCACAGCGTGCACGGTGTTCGGTGTTGAATCAGTTGAAGAAGCTCCTTACAAGCTCGTTTTAAAAGATAAGCAATTTGAAATTCGAGAATACGATTCGTACGTGATAGCAGAAACTCTGGTTGAAGCCGATTTTAAAGAAGCTGGCAACAAAGCATTCAGGCGCTTATTCCGCTATATATCCGGTGCGAATCAGGCCAGCGAAAAAATATCAATGACGGCACCCGTGCTTGCTGAACTTGGCGCTAAAGCCAATGACAACGGCGAAAAGATTGCGATGACGGCTCCCGTTATTGCACAAAAAGACGCTGATGCTTGGCGTTATGCCTTTGTACTGCCCAAAACCTATTCTTTGGATAATGCACCTAAACCAACTGACCCTGATGTCAGCCTAGAAGAGATACCGGCCAAGCGCGTTGCTACCGTTCGCTACAGTGGCAGAGCGACCAACAAAAACAAAGATAAATTTTCGGTAGCGCTGAGTCAATGGATTGCATCGCAGGGATTAATCGAATCATCACCAGCACGCTGGGCTGGATACAACGCACCATGGACTCTACCACCGTTTAGAAGGAATGAAGTACTGATAGACGTGCTGGAGAAATAAAAGCATGACTAATACCGGATGCTATGTAAGCTAGTCACCGATTATTTCGCGCTTTAGCTCGTCCTTGTTTATCTGGTTCCGATCGCTCTGTACCATGGGTAGCGATTTACGATAAACAATTCGGCTTGGCACCATATAGGAGGCAAGGTGTTTTTTAAGCTCGAAAGTAATTTCTTTTTCTGAAATTTTCCCAGGTGCTGAATACACCATGACGATCTCTTCCTCTATCTTTGGATTATCGATTCCAAAAACAGCACACTGTTGTATCTGCGGTAAATTTTTCTCAACCACAGACTCCACCTCATAAGGTGACACCCTAAAACCACTGGTTTTGATCATGTCGTCGCGTCGAGAAACAAAGTACAAGTAGCCTTCCTCATCTTTGTACACGTAATCCCCGGTAGCAACGACAATCTCATCAACAAGTTGCCCTTGCAAATCGAGGACATTTTTGAGTATTTGAACAGATTTAAATCGCTCTGAGGTTTCTTTTGGAGCATTCCAGAAACCTCGATAAATATAGCCACCTCTGTGAATCAGTTCGCCCACAGCGCGAGGCTCACACTCGTTTCCGTCTTCATCAATGACATAAAGCTCCACATCGGGGATGGCCTTACCAATAGAATCGGGGCGTATTCTGATTTGTGATGGATCTAGATAGGTAGAACGAAATGCCTCGGTAAGTCCATGCATGGAGTAAAACTGGCAGTGTCGAAATGTATTGGCACAATCCTCGATCATTCTTTGCGTCACATTGCCACCCGAGGATGTAATGATTCGGACCTTATCAAATAATTCCACACTGGGTGGCACGTATAAGTCTTCGTCAAATATCTGCGATATGTTCACCGGCATCAGTGGCAGAACGGTGACTTCATCATTTATAAGGTGATTAAAAAAATCACCAGGCAAAATAAAGCGGTGCAATGCCAGCGTTGCGTTATTTAACAACGCGCAGAAAATCTGATTGAGTCCATAGTCCAAATTAAACAACAACAAACCAGAGATAACGTCATTTTCATTTAAATCAAGGTATTCAGAAACAACACGGGCAGAATCGATTAAGTTACGATGCGAAATAACAATGCCTTTAGGCGTTCCGGTTAAACCGAACGAGTACGTGATAACGGCGTTGTCGTGACCATTGATTTCGCAATGATAAGGCTTGTTGTAGTACTTAAATATCTCTTCAAAAGAGGGAATATCTTTGCCGGTCGTTTCTATAGAAACGATATGGCCATCAAAATCAATTTCTTCGATGCTTTCAAGCTTTAGCTTATCGGTTATTACACACTGAATACCACAATCATCGATAATGTACTGTACCTGCTCCGCTTTAAGTAATCGAGTCAGTGGCACCAATATATAGTCAGTGGACAAAATAGCTAAAATAGCAATGACTTGCGGTACATCCTTTTTGGCATACAACCCGACACGCGTTCCTTTAGGGAAATCAAGCTCCTGAAGATATAAGGCAACCTGATTAACACGCGAAAGTAATTCTGAGTAGGTTAGTTGCTTTTCTTCAAACTTGATTGCAACTTTATCGGGATGAGACTGCGCGGCAGATTCAAGTAGCGTTCGAATACAGTTTATTGACATATTGCATGGTCCTTGGCACCCAGTGTCCAGATGTCGTAATTTGTATCCAATACCGTTCGCGGCTTATGATCGGAATTAAGAATTTTTCGATAGAAAAAGGCGACAACATCTTCTACGTCTTCAGTATTGAGCACCTTTGTTATACCGCCGGTAAACACAATGGAATTCATTGCCAATAGCTTCAAAGTGACATAAGCCGGCCTGTAGTGAGACATTTTGCATAACACCAGAAAAATAGCCAGTTGCATCAATATTTTAGTGGCTTTATCGCTGTGCTCTTCGTAGATATTTTCCGTCACTTTTAAGTGCATCAATAATTCATAGGCGTATTCGTTTTGTTCAGCGGTAAAAATCAGGGATTGTCTGGATTTATAAACCCCTAACTTTTTAAACACAATACGATCATGGCCCTGCTCGGTAACGATGTTGTCGGTTACCAAGTCTTTGGAATAGTGAACATCTGTTGTCGCGCCACCAATGTCTAACAGAATAAAAGGATCGGTCACAGAAAAAGATGCATTAATCAGCGGCAGAGATTTATTGACAACAAATGGGGTTGAGAATATTTGATTATCGGTGATCTCGTACAGGTGCTTGATATCTTCCTTACCTTCGATGTCTTGCTGATAAAGATTGGTCAGATAATCTTTTAAATGCTTTTCTACTATGTGCAAACGATCATCAATAATATTAGGCAAAACCACCAAGCGCTTGACTGTAGACGCCATTTTCGCTCCATCTTGAGCATTTCCAACATAAACAGCATTTGAGTAGTTCAGCTTGGCAAGATATTGGTTGAGCCGGTCATCAAACAAGCCACTGTTGGAATCAATACCACCAACGATAATGACAACGTCTATCAGATCGCTTGGAATCGAGTAGTCTTCAATATTTTGAAATATCAAGGAATCAATAACATTGATTCCTGAATTGTAAGCGATGTTAGTGGCGTATTTTAAAGAATAGGACTGCGTGAGCCCAATGATCAAAGTACTTAATCCGCCATTGGCAGAAGAGCAAATATGTATATCCTTTGCATTAAACCGCTGTACGGTTTCGCCACTTTTATGAAGCAAGTCGTCGAGTATTCGCTTATTAAAATCTCGAAAATGTTGCTCGATAGAACCGGAGGTACTGACTTTAAAGTAGGTACTACCAATATCAATAAGCAACTTGTCGTTTGCTGAATTTGTTTCTGATGAGCCGCTCACTGCATGATTCCAATATCTTGGATAATGTCGTTTACTATGCTGGTGGTATCTTTGTTTAGATCACAACATGACTTTTCATATTCGAAACAGCGATCGGGTATGGGAACATTGCCACGCTTGATAATACGAATATTCTTCTGAGCGTCTCGAATAGTGATCATTTCGTTGTGGTTTATTATATGCGGTGAAAACGGCACATCTATAACACCACTCTTTATTGAGTTAAACACTTTTCGCCACAACGTATCAGCCGGGTCGTTAAACACAGCTTCCATAATGGCGTGCACCTCGGCCGTTAAGATTTCTTCTTCTTGCTCATCCACAATAGCTGGCAGCCCACCCAATATGTTTAGCGTGTATTGAGTATTGGCAACGGTTTGAGCGTTTGCTTCTTTGGTGGGTATACCTACCGCCTCTTCCCGCGTTTTTGTGATGATTTTATCAGCGCCAACCATGGAAGCAATCACGGTCGACATGTTAATCAGTTGATCGGCAGAATCGCGATTGGTTGGGAACGCCCCCATCCATTGATGGTATACAAGATGAATAGCCGCATCTTCACAACCGATTTGGGCCGCATAGTGTTTGGCAAGTGCTCGCGTGACTTTGCCTGTGACGATGTCTTGAATCATAGAGCCTTGCTGCGCAAACGACACGGAGAATGATTTGACGCCCTCTTCCAGTGATAGCAGCATCTCTAGAAGCTGAATAACAATCGTGATAGAAGGTGGCACCAGAGTCGCGGTTAGCGGCCCAAATGATTCTCGGTTAATCGGCTTATTAAGCGTAGAGTAATCGGCACAAACACGCTCAACGTACTTCCAGTACAAAAAAGCCTTGTCTAACGGAAAGTTTTTTGAATAAGGCAACAAGTAGGTTATGGGACCACCTTCAATTTCAAAAATACCCGAAGCAATTGCGATTTCAATTAGCAGGCGCGCATCAGGCGTGCCGTGACGCAAGCTCACAGGGTGGTTAAAGTGGGTCATCATTTTCCGGGTACTGCGATACCCATGATTAACCAACGGGTACCCATTCAACATATCGATTTCGTTTGCTTCACTTAGGCGCAGCATTTTTTTGGCGGTGGTGTAGTCATTAAGCCGCGTATTAGAGTCAATTGTCAGTGGCAATACATCAACGTTGGCATCTACAAAAAATTCATACAAGGCAAACTGTTTTTCGTAGGTAGGAAAACCGCCGCGAGGTTGTACCAGCATTTTATCTTTGGTGTCGAAATGATGAGAGATAAACAGTTGCTCATCTGCCCCTTTAACAAATTCACGGACCTCGTCAAAATCGAATGAGTCAACGTTTTCGTTACCGAGTATGATTTCTCTTTCTTCTTGTAACTGACTCATGCCTGCGATTCTTCCTGCAATTTCTCTTGCAAATGGGCTTCAAGCATATCCAGACCTGTATTGAGATCAATTTGGTGACACACAAGGTCGAAACCGTAATTTTTAAATCGCGGCACTATGTCGTCCGCGTTCCCGCTACCCACCGTCAAATTGCCACCAATCATCATGGTCAGTCCGTCAAGGCTCTTGTATTTGGCCTTGTGGATTTTAACTTCCCTGCCCCAGCCTTCTGCTTCGCCATTGAGCGACGAAATCAGAAGAATGTCTGCACCGGTTTCAACGGCGGCATCAAAGAACTCTTCCAGATGGGTGTTTACACCTAAATTGAATACCTCATAGCCCCTCGCATTGAGCGATAAGTCCATAAGCCTGTTGGCAACGACGTGGATATCGTTGCCTATGACGCCAGTGACGACTTTCATGGTTGGTGAGCCTTCGAATATGCTGGGTATTTTATCAAACCCTATGCTTCCAGACACCCAGATAATGGTATCTTCATGGCTCACGGCAAGGTCTTTTGGACGCACAACGGGAGCAAGGAACAAATAATGGTCGACTTCACCGCAGATTTAGCTGACAACCATCCCGATTCCGTGACAGTGCTGGGCCCTGGGTACGCCAACTTTGGTGGCGCATCGATGTGTCAGGGCGAGGTCGTCACCATTGAGCTGGACCGCAACAATGCAGACCTCATCACTCTTCTGCGGGACGAGCAAGGCGATGGCAAAGTCGTCGTCGTGGACGCTAGAAGAGCGTACTACGCCATTGTCGGTGAAAACCTGATGAAGTTCGCGCAGGCCAATGGGTATGTGGGCATCATTGTGAACGGGTATATCAGGGACACTCTACAGATAAAGGACATTCCTGTAGCGCTGTACGCGCTGGGCACATGCTCTAGAAAATACATTCCAGTTACCCAGGGAACACGAAACCAAAGCCTGTCTTTTGGCGATGCAGTTTTTAACCCTGGCGACTACGTTTATGCCGACACTGACGGTGTTATTGTCACGGCCACAAAATTGGCCACTGAAACGAGCGCTTAATTTAGTGGCATTTAATTTAGTTGCTTTTTAAAGCGCCAAACTAATTGGGCCGCTTACAGGCGCTTCATTCGAAGACCGTCTGCGTCGTAAAGTGGTGACATACTCACGGTTGCGGATGCTAATTCGCCCGCGATATCCACTTCCACGTTAGCCGCTGATAACCGGCCTGATGATAACTTTTCAGATAATAGCTTTTCAGATGACAGCTTCTCAGATGATAAGTCAGGTAATAAAAGCTCGGTTGATACTTGTGCCAACGCCACCGGTTTGCCCACGCGATAACCGAATGCGCACGACGTTGTTTTGCCTACAATACGATCATTAACAATAACCGGCTCATGCCCCAGAGGGACGAGCGATTGATCGTCGAAAGTCAACGACACAACCTGCTGTGTTGGGCCGGTGCTAATGCGTTTTTGCATCTCATCATATCCTGTGAAACCGCCAGCCGGTCGGGTAAACGCACTTAAGCCAACATCAACCGGTGATACATCAGAGTCCAGTTCGTGCCCCATGGCTCGAAAGCCTTTTTCTATACGCATGGATGTTTGTGCGAATAGCCCGGCAGGTGTTGCACCGGCATGTCTCAACGCTTGGTACAGCGCATTAACGTCACTCGATTTACAGGCAATTTCCCATCCCGCTTCACCCACATAAGACATCCTGGCAGCTGTCACTTTTATGCCGGCAAAGGTAGCAGTCGTGTGCTTAAAGTAGCCAAGATCATCTAGCTCGGCCCCCAATGAGGCAGCTATGGTGGTTGCCTCTGGGCCCATCAACGCCAATACCGCACTGTTTTCGCAAACATCACTGACCACTACGTTATAGCGCGTTCCTTTTCCATCAGCTGCCAAGCCCTGAGCTGCACGACTAAACCAAGCCATGTCTTTCTTTATTGCCGTGGTACCAACAATTAATCGGTAATGATTTTGACCTAAACGCCACACGGTTATATCGCTTTCATAGGTACCGTTATGGTTTAAAACTGCCGTGTAAACCACCGAGCCCGGAGCACGATCAACAAAACCAGCACAGACCTGCATCATAAAGGCCTGTGCATCGGTTCCGGTGACATCAATTTTTCCAAACGAAGATAAATCAAATACAGCAGCACTTTGATGTGCTGCCATGACCTCGGCTTTCACGTTGTCAAACCAGGTTGGCTTTCCAAACGTAAGATCAGGTTTAGCGCAGGCATTAAAATACAGCGGTCGCTCCCAGCCGAAAAACTGACCTGTAAAAGCCCGATCGTTCATGTGCTGATCATGCAATGGCAATCGTTTTATATTCCTTGCCGTTTTTAGCTGCTTTGCAGGGTAGGCAATATCGTAGTGTGTGCCCAAAATTTCTGGTGCGCGCGCCATCAAGTGGTCTATTGAGTTGAATACTGGCGCAAATCGCTTCGCATCGGCCTCGCTTAAGTCGTATGCAGGAGCGCCATGCACGATGCAATGAGCCAAGTTCATCCCGGCACCTCCTCCTGAAGCCAGACCAACAGAGTTCATTCCACAGCCTAAAAATAGCCCTTGCGTTTCAGCTGTCTCACCCAACATAAACGTACCATCCGGGGTAAAGCTCTCTGGGCCGTTTAGCAGCATTTTGACTTCAGCGTGTTCCAAAACGGGAAGTCGGTGCAGTGCACGTTCCATCATCGGTTGAAAATGGTCCCAATCTTCAGGCAGTAGGCCAAATTCAAAATGACTGTCTAGAACGCCAGGTTTAATGGGCTTGCCCATGGGCTCAAAACAACCAACCAACAACCCGCCAGAATCATCCCGGATATAAAGGCTGTTATCGTGATCTGACAAAGTCGGTGTATTGCCGGTGATACCTGATATGGGTCTGGTCAATAAATAGAAATGCTCACAAGCAAGAGCGGGTACTTCAGCTCCAGCCATAGCACCTATTTCCCTGGACCAAAGCCCCGCACACAAGGCAATGGCATCGCAGCGAACCGAACCTTGCGTTGTTTCAACACTGTATACCCGGCCGTTGCGAGTGGTCACACCAGTAACGCCTGTATTTTCAAACAATGTCACCCCAGCATTTTTGGCCGCTTTAACCAGCGCTGCACAAACGTCGCTTGGTGAAACTCGCCCATCGTCTGGTGACCACACAGCGCCAAGCACATCGTCACCATTCATCAGCGGCCAACGCTCACAAGCCTCAGCGCTGGAGATGGACTTTGCATCAATACCATAGGCGCGCGCCAAAGCCTCTTGTCTTTTTATGTGAATAAGGCGATCGGGGTTTGTTGCTAACGATAAAGAGCCTTCCTGAATCCAGCCAACCGATTGTCCGGTTTCTTTTTCCAGCTGGCTGTATAGCTCAACCGAGTATTGGATCATGCGGGTGAGGTTTTTGGAATTTCTTAAGGCGCGCACCTGAGCCGCAGAGTGCCAGGTGGTACCCGATGTGATCTTGTTTCGCTCAAGTAGGATGGCATCGCTAACGCCCATACGGGCCAAGTGATAAAGTGTTGAACAGCCCATGATGCCACCACCCACAACGACAACCGAAGCATGTGAAGGCAGCTCATTCATTTTCATTGGACTTTGTGCAAGCTGTTAGCAATAGTTAATTTGCGCTCTCTTTTTCAAACGCGTCGCGATAGTGTTTGAGGTTTTCCAGTAGCATTTTTTTAAACTCATCGGCGTAGTATTCCACCGCTTCATCGTGCATTTCGTCGAAACGCTCCAGAGACCCTGATTTCTGCACAGTCACAAACGCACAGAAACGCGAGGCTCCGTACATAAAGGCTGAGTTAACCATCGTTGGTTCAGTATCATTTAGCTGCCTATTCGCATTGTCAATAAAGCGATCAGCCATTTTTCTAAAACGGCGATTTTGCTCCGACTCAGGATTAGTATCAGGTTCGCTCATACTTTCTCTCACTATCTACAGATTGTTGGCTTATACTACTGACCATACCAGTCTTATACCTAGCAGGTTCCGAAAGTGCAAGAACTACTAGAACTACAAACTGGCCAGGTTGCTTTTCTCAGTGGCCTGCTTGCCGGCTTCTCACTAACCGTTGCAGCTAACATTCTGCAAGTCGATGCTGCACGCCCCATTCGCACCGTTTGCCTGGTGCTGTTATTGATGGCCACGTTGCTTTTTCTGGTTGCACTGTATGTTGATGTCAGATTAACCATTGAAGTTGCCTCACTTGAAAACATCAGCGCGTCAACAGAGCAAGTTATAAGAAATACCCGATTTATTGGTACCACAAGCGCAACGATGGCACTGTTTGTTTTCACTCTATCTATAGGGCTGCTCGGTTGGCTGGCCGGGCCCGTCGCCGGTATCATTAGCAGTATCCTGGCTGCTGGCACACTGGCCCTGCTGGCTTATATCTGGAAAATGATGTTATTGGTAGTTTGAGATACCGTCAAAGGTCTACTTCTATAAGGCCATCTGCCTTAAGCGCACGGGACTGACAAAGAATAACGGTGCTTTGCTGCTGCTGCTTCGATAAAACAAAATCACGATGTTCAACCTCGCCGGTTACCAGCCCACACTGGCACACACCGCAAAGCCCATCAGAACACTTTACGTCTACATGAATACCATTTTCCAGCAGCACATCAGTGGCGCTCTTATCTGCAGGCACTAAAAATTCCTTGCCTGATTTCTTAAGCTTTAACCGGAAATCATGATTAACGTAATCGGGTAATTCTGGCACATTAAAGTATTCAAGGTGTCTGGCATTGTCTGGAAATTGTTGTCGCTGTGCGGCCTCCGTTACGGCGCTCATGTAACGATCAGGACCACAGGAATACACGTGCCACCCTGCTTTATAACCTGCCAGAATGGCATCAAAGTTGGCGCGATTGCTCTGATCTGAGAAGTAATAGCTAACATGCGATGCCCAGGGGAATTGCGCTAAGTCATTCATGAAAGCGGCACTGTTTTTCTGCGGTGCCGAATAATGTAATTCAAAGTCTTTACCCTCTGCGTACAGGCTATGCGCGAACGCTATCATTGGGGTCACACCAATTCCACCGCCCATAAGAAATGTTTTTGACGCACTGGCGTCTAACTTAAAATGATTGATCGGTTTGGAAATAAAGACTTTTCTATTAAGGGTAAATATCCGGTGCATCAACCTGGAGCCACCACGCCCTTGATCTTCACGTAACACACCAATTTGATAAACCGATTTATCGTTTGGGTTGCCGGACATGGAATACTGTCGTAAGTACTCGGGTGCAACCACAATATCCAAATGCGCCCCAGCCGTCCACGGCGGCAGCTCGGCGCCATCCAGGGACTTAAATTCATATTTGGTTACGCTATCCGACATGGCCTCCACTTTAGAAACTTGAACTCTGATTACTGGGGACGTGCCGTCATTAGTGTAAATATGCAGGTGATCTCGCTCACCATTTGCCAGCTTTGCCTGGTACTGTTCGGCGGTTACCATCGCTTGATACGCTTCAATACCGGCTTCCCTGTCAATAGGAAAAGGAAAGGGATAGGGATGCGGGGCTAAGGGCGCGGGATACACTGCCAGGGTTTGATCTTCGTATTTTAGTTTTAGCTCTCTTTGTAAATCGCGCCGGTTAACGGGAGCTTCAACCGGATGATAGGCACCGTCTTCTTTAAGACCAATGTCCCACCACCATTTTTTTACTTCATTAAGACCACCATTACCAACAAGGTCATCTAATTTTGCCAGCGTTGGAGCCGCACTAGGCATTCGCATGGCAGCCCATCTAAACGGGCGTTCAGCAAACAGCCCTTCCAGATTCCAGGGGCAGGTTTTCATGCAACGTCCACACATTGCGCCACCTTCAGTGGTGATTCGATAGTTAGCGCAACGCTGGCTATCGGACTTCCATATTTCGTAGCCATTAAACATTAACTTTGGGCCAGCTGTAATGGCACCCGACGGACACTCACGCGCACACTTATTACATTGTTCGCAAAATTTCTGCAGGCCAAAGTTAATCGGTTTGTCGTGTGATATTGGCATATCAGTAGTCACCACGCCCGATTTTAATCGCGGCCCTAAAAACGGATTAAGTATGACTTCGCCAATGCGCGAGACCTCTCCCAGGCCAGACAACAGCAATAGCGGAGGCTGCAGAACTTCGCCATCCATAACGGAATGCGCTTTAGCTTTGTATCCAAGGTTACGTATGTGCTTGGCGATAACACCGCCGATCAACGAAAAACGCAAATAAGCCCGCATAGATTGCGCAACAGATATCCAATCATCACCGCTGGCACCTTCCATGGTTTCATAGCCTTGATCTATGATCATGCTCACCGCCTGATTGTGCGGTGGATCAATAGGCTCCCCTACCGCGTCATGTGAGTACCATGTCCATTCTGGACACCGACTTAGCCCAACAGCATCAACGCCAAGAAAATAAGAGGCCGCTTTAATATTGGCCGCATTGATTAGTGCATCCGTTGGCTTCGCGCCATTAGCCGAATCGCCGTCTTGCAACAGTACAAACGCGCCTAACATGGTTCGTTGCGCCGAAGCCGTTGCCGACTTACGCACATAATGGCCTCCAGTGGCTCCTTGTTGAATTGACTTTCCCATATCGCCAAACTGAGAACGTGCAAACATATCTGCACGCTTAGGAACGCGCGCTACATTGGCTTCATCGATATAAGTTGTAGGAACTTCCTGGCGATTCAATGTTTCAAACGGGTGTGCACCGTCAACATAGTTTCGCCTGGCATAAGCATCGCGATTAAACGCATTTTTTTCAAAGCCGTTTCCCATCCACCAGGCAGGCCCTTTGGTGCTAAACCAGGGTTGCCTGGCACAAAGCGGTTTATCGGTTGCCATTTCAAGTGTTGTCGTTATTGCTGCAACGCCAAATTTTCTGCCTAACCAAGGTGCTTGCAATTCTCCATTGCTTAACCAGCTCAGCCCAGCTGCCACACTAAGCTGGTTAAGATCGATATCTGTGCTGGTTGGTGTATGAGCGAGCGCATCAAATCCCAATATACGGATGTAGTTTGCTAAAACAACCGCTATCTCTGATGCCCTTAAGCAAGCACGATGATCTTGTGCGTTCAGTATCCATTCGCTCCCTGGCTCTAATGGTGAGGGATCGCGCAGGTGTTCAACTAAAAAAACAATGGCATGAGTGTGATGATTAGCACTGGCAGGCGGCGCTTCCATTGCCTCTTTGAGGTTCGCCATAATAACGTCAATGCCAGAAGCCAATGTTTTGGTCTGCCGGGTTTTCAGTTCTTCAGACAAGCGGTCTATGTCGGGATTTCGTAATTGCGTATCGAGTCGCGCAGTCTTAGGGATACGCGTAATGCCAACCATAGAAGCATCTGAAAAATACCCAAACGCTTTTAAATGATTAGCGCGTTCTTGCTGACAAGCGGGAATGGTCGATGGAGTCTTGTTGACCAGTCCGTCGCGTATTGCATCCATCATCGCCTGAAATTCTCCCATGGCATTGACAATGGACTGAGGTTGTTCAGGTCGATGAAAGCTTAATGGCTTAAGACAAGGTGTATCAGACAAATCCAAATCGGCAGAACGCGCCAGTCGTTCCAGGGGGTATGGTCCCAGGTGCACTGGGCGATTCTTTGTGGAGAAGATTCGAAATGACATTAAATATGCGACCCCGGATTAAGCGCCCAATCCCTGATTCTATAGTAAAGTTCAGATAGGGGTATACTTGGCCCATCCTAATATCATCTCGTTACGCTAACTCATCAGGACAATAAAATGGGACTTACGCTAGCTCAATCTAAAGACATCATAAAACACGCACTTGAAGAACAAAAAAAACAAGGCTTTAAACCAATGGCCGTTGTAGTGTTGGGTGCTGGAGGTGCCATAAAAGCCAGTGAAAGCCAGGATGGCACCAGCCAGATTCGCCCAAAAGTTGCACATGGCAAAGCTTACGGTGCTTACTCGGTTGGCATGGGTTCCCGCGCTTTGTTTGAGCGGGCCAAAGCCGAACCTTTCTTTATCCAGGCACTTAACAGTTTGTGTGATGGCGCACTGGTGCCTGTTCCCGGCGGCGTGTTAATCAGATCTAAAGACGGTGAATTATTAGGCGCTGTTGGTATCACCGGCGATATATCAGACAACGATGAAGCCTGCTGCGTAGCCGGTATTGAAGCAGTTGGACTGGTTGCTGACACCGGTGGCTAATTTGCACAACTGATACAGCGTGCCACCTGTACTCGCGTTGTTCAGGTGGCACAGCATTGGAAAAATTCCATGACCTCAATCACCCCCTTTGAAGTCAACATCGATGATGCAACCGTCAGCGCTATAAAAAATCGCGTGGCACACTACCCATGGCACGAAATGCCAGTTGATGGTGGTTGGGAGTACGGCACTAATCTGGACTACATGAAATCGATTTGCCAATACTGGGTGAGCGATTTTGACTGGAAAAAACAAGAACAACTAATTAACTCGTTCTCGCATTTCAAAACGCCAATTGATGGTGTCGACGTTCATTTTATTCATAAAAAAGGCAGCGGACCAAATCCAAAACCACTGATCATCAGCCATGGTTGGCCAGGTAGCATCGTTGAGTTTCTGGATTTTATCGATCTATTGGCCCACCCCGAAAAACACGGCGGTAACATCGAAGACGCATTCGACGTCGTTGCTCCTTCACTACCAGGCTTTGGTTTTTCAGGTTGCCCTCCTCGTCCGTTCGGCCCAAGAAAAATGGCGGCCATGTTCAACACCTTAATGACCGATGTACTGGGTTATAAACATTACATTGCCCAAGGTGGAGATTGGGGAGGCGCCATTTGTAGCTGGTTGGGTTATGAGCACGCCCCTGCTTGCTCAGCTATACATATTAATATCCTGACCATGCGTCACAAGGACGGCCCACAAACCAGCGAAGAAAAAGCCTGGGCTACCCAATTTGAACAAGATCAAATCATGCAAGATGGTTACCGCACCCAGCAGGCCACTAAGCCACAGACACTAAGCTACGCCATGATGGACAGCCCCGTCGGTGTAGCTGCGTGGATACTCGAGAAAATGCATGGCTGGTCTGATATAAAAGACGACAATATAGAGAGTGTTTATACCAAAGATCAATTGCTGACAAACATCATGATCTACATAGTGACTCGCACGTTCAACTCTGCTTCATGGATATATTTTGGTCGTCGTGAAGAAGGTGGAAGAGTACTGTCAACCACCGGCAAAAGAGTTGAAGTACCCACTGGCTGTGCAGTCTTTCCCAAAGAACTCTTGGCCTGGCCACCGCGAAGCTATGCTGAGCGAATCTACAACATCACACAATGGACGCAAATGCCACGTGGTGGTCATTTTGCTGCAATGGAAGAACCAGAGCTGCTAATAAAAGACATTCGACAATTTGTACGAGCTTTAAACTGGCGTTAATGCAAACCCCAACAGCATCACTTTTTTCGCTTTATTTTTTCGCTTTATTTTTACGCTCTATTTTTACGCTATAAAAGCGTAGCCATTTCTCATATTCAGTCAGCCCCACATAGAGCCAAAAATGGCTCAGTTCGCATCCCTTAACCGTATCTGGCAGACAACCCGTCCACTCATCACAAAATTCAAGCACCCTGGCTGTTATTTATGGGCCAGTACACAAACGCCTATTGGGGCTGGATCATTACACGGCCGATACCCAATCAACAACGGAAATGACACCAGTTGACTGTGCGACGCGATTGGAATGGCGGAGACCAATCTAATAGAGGGTTGACCAGTATGAAGATAAGTAACAAGAGAGTATCAACGGCGGCGGCGTGCTCCATAGCAGTCTTACTTAGTGCCTGCGGCGGTAGCGGAACAGAAGGCTACAATCAAGAACAAAACCAACCCGCTTTAGGGGCAGCTAGCCAAAGCACAGCCGACCTGGATGTGCCGGCACTGTTTGATTGGTCTAATGATAAGCAAATCAAACTATCACTTGTGCTGCACGACGTTAGCGGCGAGCTTGCTGCGAACACCCGCGTTTCAGTATTCGATATGCCACAAAGTGCTGTTGATGATGATCGCGAACCAACCGATTTTGAACTTCAACAAGTGGCAGAGATATTCTCTGGTTACACTGACAACGAAGGTCGTATAGAAACGACTGTCAATGTATCCGCACATGCACTATCCGCTGCACATGTATATGTTAAAACAAAACTGATTGGCGTTTCAGCAACAGCGGTTGTACCCGTTGACGAAACGTCCGCACAGGGTGCCGAAGCTGCATGGGTTTTTGGACCTGCAGGTGTAGCTACAGAAATAGTTGACCCGATTAATCCTTCAGACCTAACCGGTGAGCCAGTATTCGATTTTCAGAGCAGAAGCGCAGCTACTGCTGATTATTTTTTACAACCGTTCAACCAGAATTATCATTGGTACTACGGTCACCTTCCTCGTGCACAATGGGGTACGGTGTGTAATGTAGAAACTGATGCCGCGGGTACTCAATGTCGATCATCGTTGGATAAAAACCAATTTACGAAACTGGCAAAAATTATTCAGGAAGGCAACAAGCCTCCTGCAAAATACCTTAATGCCAGCCAGGAGCAACGCAGCCTGGTTTTTAATAAAAAAGCCAAAGTAACCGTGAGCTTTCTTCAAGAAAGCGCTGGCTACCAAAATACATTCGGTTTCTTTAAATTCAACTCCAACGATTTACCCAGTGATTAGGCATC
This sequence comes from uncultured Granulosicoccaceae bacterium, assembly GCA_938035525.1. Classification (GTDB taxonomy): domain Bacteria; phylum Pseudomonadota; class Gammaproteobacteria; order Granulosicoccales; family Granulosicoccaceae; genus Granulosicoccus. The sequence continues at coordinate 39,127 of CALHOI010000013.1, read as the reverse complement.
ACTGGATTCTGCCACCATTTTATTCCCGAACACATCTTACCGAGGCAGTGGTGGTTATATGCAATCCGGGGACTCTGTGTCTTTGGGAGAGATTGATCCGGCAAGTGGCGATGACGCCATCGGTTTTTACTTGAATGCAAACGGCTGGATTCACAATCGAGGCCAGGGAACCAATGGACAACGATTCTACTCTTTAGACGCCTTGAACCCTGAAAACGATAAATCTGATGCGAAGCACATGCTGTTAATAGCGAACGATGTGATCGACACAGCAACCAACACGCGTAGATTGTGGCTAGCCGCAGAAGACATACGTTTCGATACCGGTGAAAGTGACCGAGATTACAATGACCTGGTGATTCAATTGGATATTTTTCCGGCTGATGCCCTGGTTAACGCCAACTTGATTCCTGACATCAACGAAGAAGATAACACCATTGCGGATGCGGATAATGACGGCGTACTAGTAGCTGACGACATTGATGACAATGATCCTGAGCGCGCGTTTGTACGATACTACCCTGCCGAAAAAGGCTGGGCGACTTTGTTAGCTGAAGATAACTGGCCTGTGCTGGGCGACTTTGACATGAACGACATGGTTGTTCGATACAAAGTAAAAGAAGTGTTTAATGGTAAAAAAGAAGTAAAAGATATATCCATTAAATATATCCTGGAAGCACGTGGTGCAGCATTTCACAACGGCTTCGCTGTGTCTTTCGGTGATAGCGCGTTTGCTGACAATGTTGAATCGGCATTGCTCAACAAAGCAACGGTTAGCCCTATCGCAGACCCAAGTAAACTGGCTTATCAAATCTTTGATGATGCATGGACCTACGCAAAGCGTGGTGAGGAAGCCGGCTGCTGGACATTTAATACAGTATCTGAGTGCGATAACCGCGATGCATCGGAATTCTCATTTGAGCTGACCTTCGCTAATCCGGTTGCGTTATCTGATATTGGCCAACCACCTTACAATCCGTTCCTGACAGCGCACAAAACCGCGCCGGGTACTGCGGGCTATACGCGATTTGATTCAGACAACACAGCGCTTTACACTGAAAACGGTGCAGTTAAGGATTTTGAAATTCATATGCCTAATCACCAGCCAACGCACGGACAAGATGTTTCCATGTTTGGTACAGGTGATGATGCCTCGAACGGTGTTGACCGATTTTACGTATCAAAGAACAACTTACCATGGGTGCTTAACGTTCCATATCAGATCTACTATCCCGAGGAATACGTTGATATCGGAATGGCATACCCCGAGTTTTCTCAATGGGTTGCCAGTGGCGGTTCGCAATACAGAGATTGGTATTTAGAGCCGGCAGAGAAATTCTATTTGTACGACGCATCAGAGTCGGGCGCTAATACAGATGAAAATACTCAGGCATCAGGCCCTGCCAGCGAAAACCTGAGCCTGAAAGCAACATCGGATGGTCGAAGCTTGCAAGGTGGCTCGAGCTACGCAAACGTTCATGACGGTAACGCCGATACTATCTGGATTCCCGCATATAACGGCGGTCGTGTTTCTTTAAAATGGGAAAACGGTGCAGAAAAAATGAATACAGTAATCATAAAAGAAGCAGCAGGATACGAGGGTGCCGTACGCGATTGGCGCTTGGTTGATCATTCCACCGGTTACGAATTTGCACGGGGCACGGGTCTGAATAATTCAGCGCCTGGGGTTGCTTTGATAAAATTTGAGACCAGAGAAGTGGGCAAGCTCAGCTTTGTTATTGACAACACCAATAACAACGCCAAGTTCGCAATCTCGGAGTTTGAAACTTATCTGGATTGATCAAGCGGACTAAACGTAGTAGCGATATAAACACAGCTATATAGAGCTACATAGAGAGCTACATAAAGCATGGCCTGACCAGCTACCGAATTTTCGGTATGTCTGTCGGGCCATTTTTTTACGTAACGTTAAGGTCAGTTTTTACTGATTCGATTCAGCAAGGCTAATGCAATAGACACCAGTACCAGCAAGCAAAGCACTATCTTAGACGCCATTTCCATTGTTCCTTCAATTTTCATCGCATGAACCACGCTACCCAGCACACTGATGCTTACTAACACTAAATGCGCGTAGCGCCAGGTTGCCGGCTTCAACGGTAAGCGATAACGAATCACAACCAAGCCAGCTGCCAGAAAAATACACCACATCGCCACCACACCCCAAACCGAAAACGACGTGGCTGACGAAAACAACAATGCATCAATAACATCGGGTGGGCTGGTTATCCAAAGACCAACAACATGAGCAACCACCAGCAAAACTAAAGCACTGCCAACGAAGCGATGCGCTTTTCTGCTGTTGCGCAACGACAAACCCGGCAGGCGTGCGATGGCCAAAAGCGGTTGAAATAACAATAAGGCCAGCGCAGCAATTCCGGCAAAACCAGCGACGATGTAAACGGGCTGACGCCATGCCATCAAGGGGCTCTGGCTTGCGGCCACAAGCGGGACAACCGCAACAGCGATAAGCGCTACCCACACAAGAATGGCGCGCGAGCGGTTCATGTTGTTAATCCACACGCTAAAGTGTGCATGCGAAAATATGTGTTAAGGCGCGCGTGAAAGCGCCTGCGGAAATAATAAAAAACGTTAGTCCGTTTAGGCAGGTGCAAGAACAAAGTGGGCACTTAAGGTCTTATCTTTTGAGCTCGACATAACCGGGCGTAAAAAAACCGTTTTGAAGTCATCACTGTCATAAGCTAGGTGTCCATGCGCCTGTCCGAATGCCGGCACAATTTGCGGCATGTCCATGCGAAACTCACCGTTCTCATCGGTCAAGGTAGCGCCGTGACTGTGTTGATCACGCTCGTGACCTTCGGTTGTGTGGGCCCAAATTTGAATACGTTGTCCTGCCAATGGCGCTCCATCACCAGCCCGACGAACTGTACCCGTCATCATGAACCCACCACCGCCAATGCGATCGACTATTGGTGCGCCCGGTAAGTAGTTGTTTGATCCGCCCCGCATTGACTTTGTTGCAGCAACGCCGTTAGCATGCGCACGCACTATGTAGGCCGGAGCAACTGACGTTACCACAGCAGTAGTTAAGAAGTGACGGCGATTAATTAAACGTTTTGTCATGATTCATTCCTAATTATACGGCGCCTATTTAAACGGTGCCCGATTAAGCAATGCCACTTTATACGTATCCGGTTGTGCGATGGTTTTCTATTGTAACCCGAGCAATTGCCGCGCCTGGCTGGTTGAAGCGACCGGCCGGTCGTACTTTTCGCACAATTCGACCACCCGCTGCACCAGCGCTGCATTAGACGGGGCTAAGGTATTTTTGTTCAATCGAACATTGTCTTCGAGTCCAGTGCGAGTATGCCCACCCGCGGCAACACACCACTCGTTCACCATGATCTGACCGGCCCCGATGCCAGCAGCACACCACTGCACCTCGGGCAGCAGCCGTTCTGTGGTTTTAATATAAAAGTCGAATACATCACGATCGACCGGCATGGCATTTTTTACCCCCATAACAAACTGGATATAGGGTTTGCTTTGAAGCCGACCATCTGCACACATGTTAGCTGCCTGAAAAATGTGGCTTAAGTCAAAGGCTTCGATCTCAGGCATCACACTGTGCTCCAACATTTGTGCAGCAAGCCAGTCGATGAGGTCGGGGGCGTTTTCGTAGATGCGGGTGGGAAAATTATTGGAACCAACGGCCAGCGATGCCATATCAGGTTTAAGCGGCAGCATACCGCCTCGCTCTTTACCAGCACCGGAACGGCCTCCGGTGGAAAATTGGATAATCATTCCCGGGCAGTGTTTTAAAACGCCAGCTTTAAGTGCTGCAAATTTTTCAGGATCACTTGATGGTGTTTGATCTTCATTGCGCACATGCGCATGACAAATAGTAGCACCAGCCTCAAAAGCTGCATGTGTGCTTTCGATTTGTTCAGTGATGCTTGTGGGAACAGCAGGGTTATCTTTTTTAGTTGGCACCGAACCGGTAATGGCAATACAGATTATGCAAGGTTTTTCAGTTAGCGACATGATGGTGAATTTCTCCTTAACGCCTCACTTTACCAGTAACAAAGCAATCCAGGGCACAACATTAAATACAATATAAATCACTTTAAACAGACCTAAAAAAGAGTACATAGTAATATTGTAGTGCTCCCGGGACATGGGAAACCACCTGCTTTGTAAGTTGTAGACGGTATCGGGAATGACGACACAAGAGAAGGTCCAAACCATCAACAACAGGCCATTGATTACAACGCACCACATGAAAAATTGTGTAAGCGTTTCTGCGCTCATAGTCAAAACCCCTACGTGTAAACTGATTAAAGTCAGTATGCCTAAAAGCCGAGCTGCGCTTTAATAAAAGGCTCTACCACGCCCCAATATTGTTTACTGTCAAACCGCTCCAGATCATCATGACCCGCACTATCGAAAAAATAAAGCTGTTTTTCACCATTGAGAGCGTTCATAAGCCTTTGAGTGTCTGCAACGGTGGTTCGACGGTCTTTTCTTCCCGATAAAACCAATGTCGGCACGTCCACATTTTTTGCGTATTGATCGGGCGCTAACTCATCTGCTGAAACACCGATCCGGGGTTTTATCTGGAGCGATAACAACGGTGTCAGTAACCGCCCACCGGGAAGTCTACTTGCCAGTCGATTACCAATGGCCGTTTTAATATCCGGATAAACCGATTCCACAATCAGCGCGTCGATCTCCAGTGCTGGCTCCGACATGATAGCGGCGGCCCCGCCCATTGAAACGCCAACAACCAATTTCGGCAACTCTGGATTGAGCTCACTAACAAAATCCACAGCTGCCTGTGCATCCAGCGATTCTAAATACCCAAGCGTAATGATTTCACCGGTACTTTCACCGTGAGCTTGAAAGTCAAACACCATGGCGGTGATACCCAGGCTTTGCAGGTGCTCAGCCCTGGCTACCATTTGTCCACGGTTAGATCTGACACCATGCATAAGTACCGCCAGTGCCACCGGCTCAGTTGCTTCATATAACCAACCACGGATTGTTGATCTTGACTGCGAATCAAACTCGACAGGGCTCGCCGCTTGCGGTGTAGCGTTAAACTGCTCGGGCACGGGCTTGGTTAGTATGGAGCCAGCAATCCAGACGAGCACTGCCCCTAGCACGGCCAAAAAACATATAGCGATTGGCAATACTCTTGTCTTCATTAAATTCTAGAATCTCTAATTTTCAAAAGTATGAATTGGCCGGTTCAGTCAAATAGTGCTTGCGCTTGCGCATTAATAAAAGTGGGGCGAATGATGCCGTACAGCACATGCTCTTGCAAACCCGAGTCTGCGGATACATTGGGGTGAAGAAAATTCTGCTCCAGGTTATGCATGCCCAGGTTCTCCATTACGCGCCTTGAGCGCTGATTTTCAACGGTGGTGAAAGCCACTATTTCATGCAAATTGAGAATCGTAAACGCGTATTGCAAAGATGCTGTGGCAGCTTCAGTAGCAAAGCCTCTACCCCAATAGGGCTTTGCCAGTCGCCAGCCAATTTCATAAGCGCCGTTAATAGGCAACTCATCTGGAATACTATTCAACCCGACAAACCCAATAAATTCAGCTGTTGCGGCTTCTTCTACCGCCCACCAACCCCAGCCTCTTGTTTCTATACGCTCCACACAGAAATCAATAAATTCCAATGATCTCTGCTCGTCCCAAATTCCGGGAAAATACGCCATAACATCCGGGTCTTGATTTAGCGCCACAAATTTATCGCGATCAGAAGATGTCCAGTTTCTTAGTATCAGTCTGTCGGTATTGATCATTTCGTTAACCTGTGTGGGGAGCCGGAAGCACTGCATGTATAAAAGAGCTTCGCTGATGATATGTCAGCATACGACTAACCCATCAGGGGATGGAAGTTATTTATTGATGATGCGATACGTAGAGGATAGGAACGTGTTCTACACACATGTCCTTCTTGAGACTACTGTTTAAAACAGTTTTAGTGAACGTGCCAAGAAACCTTGGAATGCTATACCTTGACCTTCTTTACAGCTGACCGATGGTCGGTGTGGATATCACTACCATTGTGGGTGATTTTGGCCTTTGGTGCTCGGCCACAGCCGGTAGGGTCTGACCCCTCACCCGTATCGCTATCAGAGCCAGGCGCTTGTGCGTTTTTCTCGCTGCCAGCATTACGATCACAGTCATCTGCGTAAACAGCCTTGCTGTTCATTGCCAAGCCACCAACCGCACCACCCATAGCAACAAATGCCGCTCCGCGTCGAATAAACTGTCGACGGCCGGCGCGATCGTGAACAACAATTGACTCATTGCTATCTGAGTCATAGCCATCGACCTCAGTCTTTGCTGGGGCTTCAATACTATTACCAGAATCGATTTCTTTCTTGCTCATTGCACTGCTTCTGTTGATCGTTTCGGCCCCAAGCTATCAACCGGACAGCGCAATGTCAATTATCAAATAGTTACGATTTCGAGCTATTAGGGCAAAAATTACCGCACAAGCCCGGAATCATGCAATTTCTTCACTAAAGCGGCTTTTTGAGACTCTGTTAGATCGGGCACATCTTTCACCGTTGCACCGGGATGATCACGTAACCACTCAATTGCGCTGGCATAAGGTTCGCTGAATTCGAGCACCGCACCAAAAGCACGCACTGTGAGCACACCCTGCGTACGCTGTATTTGAAGCACGTTCGAACAATCAATTGTGGTTTCATCCACTGCAGGCTTTGGCGTTCGGAAGCTGTTTGCCAACATACCCTTGTTGGGCGGTGTTGTGTCCAACGCAAAATCATCTCGCAGTCTGGACAAAGCCAAATCCAGTCCTTCCTGATTGACTACCGTTGCTAAAGATTGGCTCAGTGCATCCAACGTTTCGTTGTTACCAGTCGAGTCGGTATTTTGCCAAAGAGATTGTGAGACCGAGCGCCTTAATTCTGCATCGGTCTCAATACCTATTTGAATTAACTCTCCCATTAGCTCATGCATTAGAACCGGGTATACGCCTAGCGTGATATGTAACGATGGCTCTGAATCATCTGCCACGGCATCGTGCACAAAACCTTTCGGGATGTACAAAGTATCGCCAGCGCTCAGTTTGATCTCTTCGGTTTTTTCACCAATCGTGTGAACGTCTTTGTTGAACCTGTCAGCACTGGTCGGAAAACGTGCGCCACCGGCATAAAAATTAAACGTTTTAGTTCCACTGACCTGAAGAATGAAAACATCGTGAGTGTCAAAGTGCGGGTTAAACCCCTGCTTGCCCGGTGGGGATAAATACAGATTTGTTTGACAACGCATCATTAGGCTGCGTTGAACGCTGCGGCAAAGCTCCATTAATGGACCCAGAAGCTTGTGTGCGTGAGACATTACTATGGTGCTACCACTTTGGTGCCTACTCAACATACGAGCACTGATTATTTTATTGTTGGCATCGGTGTATTCGCTGGCAGGAATTGACAATCCCGATTGGCTTAGCTGGACAATGGGGTAAAACAACTCATGGGTGGTTAGCATTGTCTCTATGTCGTCGACAGTAAGAAGCGTTGCAAACGGATTATTGCTGGTTCGTTCAATGTGCAGAGGCTGTTGCTCCCAATAGCTGGTAAAAAAATCATCCAGGCTCACTGGGTTCAGCACATCGTTTGCAAACGTGCCTGAAACACTGGGTTTATTATCCATCTACCATTTCGCTTTTCATAACGATCTCTGTCATAACGATCTCTGTCGTAACGATCTATTTTGATAACAATCAAATTTCATCATGATTTACTTTTATACCGAATTATTATGCACCAGTACATTCACTTCGATGTTCAGTTGATTCACGCCGCAAGAGAAAATCATACCAGCGCAACAACAAACACGGTAGCTGAGAAGTCTCTGCTGCGCACAGATAGACATTAAATCGTGAACCATTTACCATCGGCTTCTCTGCGCCGTTAAGTTTGCGCCAATCAAGGAGATGCAGTATGAGCAATTGTATTGACAAGTGCAGATGTATTAACAAGCGCAAATGTATTGACACCCTTTTCAGCAAGTTTTTATTACGCAGTTGGTTGGCTACTCCTACTATTATTTTTAGCTTGCTTATTGTGGGTGTGATCAGTTCAACTACTGCGCATGCAGACATCGGTGATTTTTCAGCCAGCCTCAAAGGTGGCAAAACGGTGGTTAGTGACATCGATGGCGTATCTGTAGAAGAGGAATCTTCGGCTGGGTTTAATTTCGGTTATCAGTTCCTCGACAACTGGTCTGCAGAAATTGAATATGTCACAGGTGGCGTTGTATTGAGTGCCAACGTCAGAAGCATTGATGTGGACGTTGTTTCCGCCGCCGCTTACGCCACTTACCGTTCAGACTCGGGTAATTTGTACTTCACAACACGTATTGGAGTAGTCCAACTCGAATTAAAATCCAACTCTGCTGTTCCCGATGCAACTGAAACAGGTCTGAGCTACGGTGCTGGGGGCGGATACCAGGTGCTGCCCAACTTAGGCATTGAGCTGGACTACACCATTGTGGAAGCCGACACCGACTGGTTGATGTTATCAGCGAGATTTACTTTTTAACTGGCGTTACTCTGCTGATATCTTCAGTGAAACTTTTTTGCGTAAGCGAAAACGTTTGTCCAATTCTGATGCACCGTCATGAAAGGTGCCACACCATCGGTCTACGGGGGTTTCTTCCGAACCGTAATTAAACTCAAAGTAGCGATGGTGCAGCTGATGAAAATAGGCCCCTGCTTTCAGGGTTTCCTTATTTTTAATCACAACCTTATCAAAACCAGCATGAGATAGCACCGCCAAAAGAGAATCGTGCACTCTTCTGCATTGGCCTTGCATCAAACTTTAACCGTAGTTGCTGCCCCGAGAATGTATACAAATACAGATGCAACGGTGTCGCTAATACCAAAACAGTTGCCATGGAATCACCCGAGTCAGTGCCGACGGATGTTTTGTTACGAAACATGAACAATAAATCTCTTAGGCGCCTCAGATCATACGTCGTAGCTTAATAACCAGTTCCCAATAAGCAATTCTCAATTAACAGGTATCGCCACGCAGTTTACAAGGGCGCTTTATTAAGGCTACAGAGATTAAGGCTACAGAGTTTTTCCGGCGCCCACACACACGACAAACCGCAATTGTTACGGTAGTACAGACCACTTTCATCAAAATCTGTACACCAACCGCTTCCTGTGTCATTCTTGAGCAACCACTTAAAGAATAACAGGAGGAGCAACAATGAGAAAAGCCTTATTTAGAGCTTTATCGACAGCTGCGCTAGCGTTGAGCTTGTCAATCGGAATCTCCATATCGAGCGTCATGGCAGCCGATGTCACCATGAATCTGGGTTTTGGTGCGCCAGAAGATTCTTTGTACGGACGTTTCGCTAAAATATTCAAAACAAAAGCCGAAGACTACACCGGTGGGTCGGTTGAAGTAAAAATTCGTTGCTGTAACCAGATCTCTACCGAAGATGAAGGCTTTAAAGCCATGCAACTGGGCACGGTCGATGGCTTCTTTATTACCGCCAATAACATTTCACCGCATTGGCCTCTGATGGACGTCACGGTATTGCCCTACGTTTTTCAGAACAAAGAACATCTGGAACGTGTTGTTGACGGACCCGTTGGCGACTTTATGAAAGAACGTCTGCAAGCCGACACCAGTGTACATCTGCTCAGTTTTGGTCCGGCACTTTATCGAGATTTTTACAACTCGGTGCGTCCAGTAAACACCATGGCTGATATGAAGGGCCTGAAAGTACGCGTGCCGAAAAACGAAGTCATGCTTGCCACCTTCGAAGCGTTTGGTGCTAACCCAGTTCCACTAGCTTGGTCAGAAACCCCAACCGCACTACAAACAGGTACGGTTGACGGTGGCGACAACGGCACCTCGTTTATCAAAGACATGAAATTCTTCGAGTTTGAACCTCACCTGGTTATTCTGGAGCACTTTGTCGCGATGGCGCCATTGTTCGCTGCAGACTCATTCATGAAACGCCTCAACGACGAGCAGCGTGAACAGATTCAACGAGCAGCAACTGATGCAGGCATTGAGTTTCGTAATCAAGTGGCCGCTGAAACAGATGAAGTACGAAAGTGGTTGGTTGAAGAAGGTGGTATGAAAATGACAACCCCAGATAAAACCGACTTTATAGCCGCAGCTAAAACCGTGCAGGCAGACTTTGCCGAAAAACGTGGTCCAGAGTTTGTTGACTTGGTGACTAAAATTCAGGAAGCAGCCAACTAGGAACCAAAAGCGGGGAAGGCCAAAACCTCCCCGCTTTTGATTTTTTATACATCTGCTATTGCCATTCCAAAAATACATCACACTAAATCATGATGCGCGCGCTTAAATGGCTGGAACGCCATCTTGAAGAGCTTATCTGCTGCACGTGTCTGGTGGTGATTGCGATCAGCGTGTTTTCGCAGGTTGTTGCGCGCTACGTGTTCGAAATCGCCCTGCACTGGACAGAGGAAGTTGCAGCCGTAAGCATGGTTTGGGCTGTGTACATGGGCGCATCTTTATGTGTGCGCGAAAGATTCCACATACGCATCATTATTGCGGTTCAGTCTCTGCCTGGCCGCTTCGGCAAATACACCATTTTTATCGCTGACATGTTCTGGGCCTTCTTCTGCATGTTTATGATTAAGGTCAGCTGGGATTACTTAGGCGTTATGTGGAAGTTCCCAACAATCAGTCCAAGTCTTGGTATCAATCAGTTTTACCCGCAAACCATTTTAATTATCGGCTATTCACTCATGCTTATAAGACTATTCCAATCTTATTTGCATTGGTACCGCAACGGCTCGCAAGGGCTCCCGGGCATGCTTGAGGAGCAGTGGGAAACCACACCGACACCCGCAAGCAGTGAGCAAAATCCATGAGCCCTTTGCTGATTCTGGCAATAGTATTTGTTGCGCTAACGCTAATCGGTGTCCCACTTTTTGTTTCAGTTGGCCTAACAACAGCACTAGCGCTGTTTCTGATCGACATACCGTATACGCTGCTGGCTCAAACCGGTTACGGCAGCTTAACGCCGTTTCCACTGTTAACCATTCCGTTGTTCGTGTTAGCCGGACGATTGATGGAAGTCGGTGGCATGGCTACGAGGATGATTGCCATTGCAACCAATCTTGTCGGTGCGTACCGAGGCTCAATGGGCCTTGTTACCGTATTCGCCTGCATGCTGTTCGCTGCACTGTCTGGCTCTGGCCCGGCAACCACAGCTGCTATAGGGTCGGTAACGGTACCAGCCATGCGACGTGAAGGCTATGACGTTCCATTTGCCGCTGCCATCACGGCCAGCGCTGGCGCTCTTGGTAGTCTGATACCGCCGTCGAATCTGATGATTATCTACGGTCTGGTGTCGGAGACATCCATTCCCAGATTATTTCTGGCCGGTTTACTACCGGGGCTGCTTGTCACTATTTTGCTGATGATCACAACCTATATAGTTGCGCGACGCAGAAACTATGGTGGTAACGGTGAACCGTTCTCATGGAGCCCTTTCTTAAAAGCAGTTTGGGACGGCAAATGGTCTATCGGCGCACCTGTTTTGATACTCGGAGGTATTTATGGTGGCGTGTTCACGCCAACCGAAGCTGCTGGTGTTGCGGTTTTCTATTCGCTTTTTGTGGGCTTATTTATTTACCGAGAATTGACCTTACAAAAACTCATTGAGGCACTGCGATTTACTGCCCTGCTGACGGGCATTCTTATATTGCTTACGCCAACGCTGGCATTTGGTCAGTTAACCGCCTTTTACGATGTACCCAGCGCAGTACAACAAAGTATTACTTCTATCACCGATAACCCTTATCTGGTGCTGATACTGATTGGCGTGTTTTATATTTTCATTGGTACGTTCATGGAATCGCTGGCTCAAATTGTTCTGTTTACGGCCGTTTTTTTACCGCTTGCTGTTTCACTGGGCATTGACCCTGTATTCTTTGGCATCTTTACCGTCATTACCTGTGAGATCGGGTTTCTTACACCGCCGCTAGGCGCTAACTTAACCGTCGCGGCGCGCATTAGCGGCATATCAATAGAGCGCATTTCAGTTGCTGTATTGCCGTTTATACTGGCATACATAATCGGTATGCTTGTTTTAATACTGTTTCCCGATATTGCCTTGTGGCTGCCAAACACATTTTACGGCGAAGCCAAATAAACTCGAAAACTAACTTTATATATCAAATCTAACTTGGTACAGCAGCACAGGTAAAAATTAAAAGGAGTCATTAACCATGTACGACTTAGTTCTGAAAGGTGGAGAGATCGTTGATGGCACTGGCAATGAAAGTTTTATCGGCAACGTGGCTATTGCCGACGGTTTAATTAAAGAAATCTCCAGCACAGACATTCACGATACCAGTAAAACCATCGATGTAAGCGGGCTGACCGTCTCTCCTGGTTTTATAGACATGCACACTCATTCCGACTTTACGCTGATTGCCGATGGCCGCGCTGAGAGCCAGGTTCATCAAGGTGTCACAACCGAAGTCATTGGCCAATGCGGCATCAGCTGTGCGCCAGTTTGCTCGCATGACAACATTCCAATGGTGTCGCCATGGTACACAAGCGACATTGAACACGATCACTGGCATAGCTTCAGTGAATACCTTGATGCGCTGGATGCAAGTGATCTGGGTGTGAACGTTATGGCGTTCGTTGGTCACGGAACCATTCACCGCGCTGTTATTGGTGACGAACTGCGTGCCGGCGAACAAGATGAGATTGCGCAAATGGCCCGCATGGTTGATACAGCCATGGATGAAGGCGCTGGTGGGTTTTCGTCGGGGCTGGAATATTTCCCCGGTATTTTGGCCTCTCCTGAGCATCTGGTTCCACTGTGCGAGGTAGCGGCTAAACACAATCGGCTGTATGCAACGCATGTAAGAAACCGAGACACGCATTACGATCTTGGTTTTGCAGAAGCCATTGCAACGGCCAGGCAAGCCAGCGCCAAGCTACAAATTTCTCATATCCAACCCAAGTTCGGCGCACCCGATTACGCCATGGAACACACCCTGGAAATGATTGAACTGGCACGCAAGCACGATGCAGACATTGCCTTTGATATTATTCCACACGACTGGGCGCATACGCTGATGGCCGCTATTCTTCCCAAGTGGGCACAGGCCGGCAGCATCGATGATGTATTAAAACGACTAAAAAACTCAGAAGATCGCGAAAAAATAAAAGCCAATTCACAACCCATGTGGCTGTTGGTTAAAGCCCGTCGATGGAGCGACATTGTGCTGCTTAACGCCTATGAAAATAAAGACCTGGTTGGCGCTGATTTTGAAGAGATTGGTCGCATGCGCGGTGTCGACCCCTACGATGCCGTATTCGATATATTGCTCGAAGAAGGCGGCAACATGATGGGCACCATGTGGTCTTCTAAATCTTTTCGTGACAGTGACCTGGATTTATGTTTGCAACAACCAGAGTGCGCTGTTATCTCCGACACGGTGGCCATTGCCAACGATGGAGTGCTTAAAGATCACATGGGTTCGCTAAGCGGCTACGGATGGGCAGCACGGTTTCTTCAATACTATGTCAGGGACAGAGAGGTATTGAGTTTGTCTGACGGCATCAAGAAAATTACGTCCATTCCTGCAGAACGCCTGGGTTTACCTGACAGAGGTAAACTAAAAAAAGGCTTTAAAGCTGATATTTGCGTGTTTGATAAAACCAGCATTACCAGCAACGTGACTGCTAAAAATCCCCGGCGCTACGCATCGGGCATTGCGCATGTGTTGGTCAACGGGCAATTGGCTATGCACAACGGGGAAAGGCAGCCAGTTAATGCTGGATGTGTTGTTCGAGAGTTTGCCTAACTCACTGGTGCGTTTTATCAACGCAATGTACCCAGAGCTGCAATCGAATGATCAAGAAACCAAGCCTTCTGCTTCATCAAAGTCAGGCAGCATCAGGGCGGCAAAAAAGATCAGCATGGCTGCAATAGCCAGCACAACAAATAAAGCACTGAATCCCCAGGTATTGTGTAACCAGGCTATCAGCGGTACAGCGGATGCCATCACCGAAAACGTGACCACGTATCGCGCAGCGTACGCTCTACTTCGCCATTCACTGCGAGCCATACGACCAACCAAGACATCGTTTATGGGTATCTGGCCGAACACCACCAACATAAAAGCAAGCGCAACAAAAAACGCAGCTATCCCTTCAAGCTGAACCATGATGGCAAAAAACAAGGCTTGTAAAATGGCCACGCTGGCAAACACTATTCGCACAGAATAGTTATCAACCAAAAAACCGATAACAAGCTGAGCAAAGGCTGCCACGGAGAACACAATAAACGTGTACCAACCCACCGTGGTAGCACTAAAGGCAAAGTCTGATAACCGTTCTGCAAACACCTTTGGTAACGCGAAGGTGGTGCTTTGAAAGATGAGCCCGCCAATGGCAGTAGTAAAAAAAATAATTCCAAATACTCTAAACAACATAGCCATTGAAAATGGCGCGCTGCGCGTTGCGCCGGTAGGTGCCGCAGCGACGTTTGAGTGTTTTGCTATTGTTTTGGTTACTGACAAACTACCTGATCGAACAAACCACCAATACACCACACCAAATCCGATCGCTACAGCACCTGAAATGATAAACGCGCTACGCCAGCCAGCTGTATCGATCATCAACCCAGTCAGCAGCGCAGCACAAGCAACACCCATATTGCCGAAAATGCCATTAATCGCCAGAGGCACACCGGTTTTAACTCGACCCTGTACGACCATAGCAAGGCCAACCGGGTGATAGATTGCAGCGAATACACCAATCAACGTTAGCCCCAGAGCAATTTGTACCGGCGTACTCGCCATGCCTGTTAGCACTGAACTGAGCCCAATACCAATAAAAAAAATGACCATCATCCCTTCCCTGCTCCACTTGTCAGCAAGCCATCCGGCGGGAATAGCGCACACACCAAAGGCAATAAAACCCGGCGTAGCATAAGGGATGAGCTCGGCATAACTTATGCTCCACTCCTTGGTTAATGCCAAGGCTGCAGCAGTTGCAAAAATCAACATGAAGAAGTGGTCGAGAAAATGACCGATATTTAAAAACAGAAAACTCAGCTTGTTACGATGCATGCATGAGGTGCTCGCGTCTGCGCAGAGAGTCACGATAGCATTTTAAACAGCCGTCGCACCATAGGTGGAGAAATTAAGGAGTGCCCTGCATCGGAAATTTTCCGAAACAGGGTCTTTTTTATTTCAGACTATTCGCTGGCGAAACAATAAAACAAGCCATCACCACCAGTGCGAGGGAATGCTTCAGCGCTGCAACCTGCTGAACCATGAGCCGAATTCCAGCTAACCATGTGTCTGTCATCGCTCAGGCCAACCAGATCGTGATGCCCGACAATGGCAGAGCCTTCGCCGCTACTGGTCCAACCAGAGCAAGTGGTATCGCCACCAGCTGTGGAGTATTGACCCTGTGGGGTAGAACCCGTGAGGATGTCATGTCGGTTTGGCTTTGAGCCACGACCATTAACCTGCATACCATTCTCATCCAGACCATTTTCAAGGTTAATAGCGTTGCCATCAGAATGCAGCTCTTCAACATTGTTGGCTATAAGGACGCCTTTGGCGTTGTACCATGGACCTGTGCCAATACGGTCTCGCGCATCAACACCAGATACCACCTTTGGGCTATCGCCTGATCGATCAATTTTTGCGCTGACACTCAAGTAGGCTTTCCAACTGGTTTTTTCTGAGCCTGCAGCTTTTGCTAACGATGCACAGTGAGCGTCTGCACCCTCCAAACCTCCAAGATCGCCGCCCTTACCCGGACCAGCACTGGTTATAAAGAACGACATGTCGGCGTCTTGAGCCGATGCGTTTACGCTGATTAAAGAGCCGGTTAACGCCAGGCCAATTGCCGCAGCGCTTATAGCGACAGTCTGTTTCATTTGCTTATTTTTTATCATTTGTAGATTTCTCCTGTTTTGATTAGGTATGGCTAACGTTACAACCACCACCCTGTTTTGATGACAGCTCTGGCCGTCAAAAGTTTCGAACAAATTAATTTAATTGCTGCACGTGCTCCGCTATTGCGTCCAACGATGTTGAAGCTTCCGGGAATTCACCCCAGAGCGGCCAGGCATGCCATAGGCCATGTGTCACACGCAGATCGCACGTTCCACCCACCTCTTTAAGCTTTTTATTCAGGCGCTTGGCATCATCTAGCAGTAATTCACCATCATCCACCAAAACCAGTATTGGAGGCAGATGGCTGAGGTCAGCAAACAACGGCGATACAAGCAGGTTATTCAGTTTTTCGCTGTCGCAGTAATTGCGCGCGTAGTGCTTTAAAACCAACAGGGACACCAGCTTGTCATTAGCATGGTTAGAAACAATAGAGTCGCCTGAAAACGTAAGGTCTATTGATGGTGACAAAAAGAAGCCACTAACCACATTGATGTCTTTGTGTTGCCTGAACTCCACCATTGATGCCAGACCCAACGCACTGCCAGTAGAATCTGCACCAATCACAATCTGCGTAACGTCATCCAGGACAGTGGCCAGCGAGCGACAAACTGAAAAAACATCGTTGATTGCAGCCGGAAACGGGTTTTCTGGTGCTAAGCGGAAATCGACCAACACAACCCGACATCCAGTGCACAATGCGAGCCGAGCACCCCAGACTCTAAACGTTTCGGCCGAGCCTTCAAGTCCGCCGCCGTGACAATAAACAATGACTTTGTCCGTATGCCGCTGATTAATGTGAACCTTATTTTCTAATTTATCCCCCGTACGCTCATCTACCAAATCACTTTTAAAATCGGTACACGTACAAATGGAACAGAGCACACCACCTATTTCCACTGTTTGAACAGTAACACCTTCAGGTGTGGGAATCGCTTTGCTGGCCGTTTCCCATTGCTCTCTCTTTTGCTGTAATGATGCTGAATCAAGATCATCTTTGCAAAGAGAGTGTCTTATCAATTTGGCTTCGGCACTTACCATTTATTACATAAGGCCAATTTTAGCTAGATGTGCGCGCAAGCACTTGCTGCACGCTTGGACGCGTGCGCAAAAGATTATTGTGCGCAGTACATTGCTTAAAACCGCTTAGATCAAAACCCTCCTGCAGCGCGCGCTCGTAAATCCAGAAAAAATACGAATCGCAAACAGTAAAATGATCAAAGAAAAAAGTTCTATCAGCCAGCTCGCTCTCTACGAGTGCAATTTGCTCCATATACATGGCTTTGCCTTTCGCCTTTAGATCGGTATGTGCCTCTGTAACCGACGTAAACTTTGCCGGTTTGAAGTGACGGGTGATGTGCGGGTGTATGCCTGAACCAAACCAACCCATGTAAGATAAAGCCCGTTTTTGATCCCAGCTATCTGCTGGAAATAAATTTGCGCTCGGGTAGTTTTCAGCTATCCAGGTTTGCATTGCCACGTTTTCGCTTAAGCCCTTACCATCAACCACCAGAAATGGGACTTTTTTCTTTGGATTAAGCGCGGCATACTCGGGGGATGATTGTTCATTATTCTTCAAGCTGATGATGCTGACATTAAAGTCAGCACCAGCCTCGATTAGCGAAATGTACGTGGCCATTGAGCACGCACCCGGAGAATGATAAAGCGTTATATCCATAGTGACCTCTTGGATTGTCTCCGGGGCGTAAACAAAATAAGACTAAGCAGCAGCGTCTCTGACTTCACTAACAATAGATTTAAATTCTGCATCGCTGAGTATGTCGCGTTTCTCTATACCCTTTTGCTTTACACGAGTCAGCATTTCGGTAACCAGTTCGTCTTCGGCTTCGCCCAATCCGAGTTCACCCAGCTTGTATACGATAGAAGCTTTACCACTTTTCTTGCCCAGCACTACTTCACCACTGCGCCCCGTTAAGGCTGGATGCGTACCGAACATAACCAGTGGGTCTTCCATGACGTACTGAATACCGATACCCGATTCGCGGATAAAATTACCGTGACCCAAAATCGGCTTGTTACGTGCAATAGGGATGTTAGACAACGACGACAACAAATCACCCAGCTCTGGTAGCTTGTCCAGCTTGTAGCCGGTTTCATACCCGTAGAGTAAATCCAGCCCAAGCATTAATTCTTCCAGAGCGGCGTTGCCGGTGCGCTCACCTAAACCATTACCGCAGCTGTGTACACATTCTGCACCAGCGGTAACCGCGGCAAGTTCTGTTGCTACGCCCATACCAAAATCGTTGTGCGTATGAATTTCAATTGGCAAACCCGTCATGCCTTTCACCCACCGAACCATATACTTGATTGCTTCGGGTGTTGCGCAACCCATGGTATCAACAATACCGATGGAATCCGGCATAGCTTCATTAGTGATGGCTTTACAAAGATTGGTTAAATCTTCTTCTCTGGCCCGAGTGGTGTCGTAGGGAAAAAACACGGTATACAAGCCTTGCTCTTTGGCGTAGTTAATTACTTCTTTACTTTTGTTAAAAACATCCTGCCAAGTCCAGCCGAACTGCGTGACCAGCTTGGGGTAACCGATAGGTACTTCGATAATTACGCCGTCGGCACCGCACTCCAGTGCCATGTCGATGTCCTGCTTCATTGCGCGAGCAAACGTAAAAATGCGAGAGTTTAGTCCCAGCTTGGAAATTTCTTTAATTGCCTGAGCATCTTGCGGTGATACGGCAGGCATACCCGCCTCAATTCGCTCAACGCCAACTTCACTGAGTTTGGTGGCTATTTTAATTTTATCGTCAATAGAGAAGACCACACCCGGCGTTTGCTCACCATCACGCAAAGTGGCATCGTGTATTTCAACTTTCGGAGGCAATGCCAGCTCATTGCGTACATCTGACTTGAAGTTATAAGGACTAACCCACCATTTACCGTCTACAGAATGCGTTTCGCGCATAGCAATTATCTCCACTAGTTATTACAAAACAATCAATTACAAAACAATCAATTACAAAACAAATTAATCACACATACAAATAAAGAAACAAACTGACTTCAACGTGCAGCAAACTGGAACGTTAAGCACATTCAGCAAATTCAGAATATTCAGCACAACCGGAACATTTTTATCTGATATTTTTGCATTTAACATCAAAATAACGATATTATCAAGACTTAACATCACCAAGTGATGAGCACAGGAGATTCAAATGGACGTAACCAAACTCAACCCTGAGCAAGATGCTGACCTTTCCACCCAATCCACAACCCAGCGTGCGTACCTGGCGCTTCGCGATGCCATATTATCTGGCGACATTCCCCCCGGCGAGAAGCTAAAAGTAGAGACGCTTAAGCACACATACTCCACCGGTGCGTCTCCTGTACGGGAAGCGCTTAGCCTTCTAACCTCAGACCAACTAGTCGAGCGCCGAGACCAGCGGGGCTTTCGCGTTGCAAAAGCAAGCAAAGAGCAGTTTGAAGAAATTCTTAACCTTCGCTGCAAACTCGAAGACTTGGCCTTACGCACCAGTTTTGAAAAAGGCTCAAAGGAATGGGAAGACAGACTGGTGCTTTCCCATCACCACATGAGTCGTGCTTACCAAGAACCCCCTCAGGTGTTCGAACAACACCATAAGGCATTCCATATGGCACTAATTGCTGCCTGTGACTCTCCAATTCTGTTGCGCTTTTGCGACCAGCTATACTCGCTCAACGTTCGATATAGAAACCTGGCCGGCAAATCCGCCGACTATGCCAAGCGTGATGTCGCCGAAGAACATGACAATATTTTTGAAGCCGCTATAGAGCGCGATGTAGATCGTGCATCCGAGCATCTGGCCTCTCACTACCGCACTACCGGTTTGTACCTGGTTAACTTATTATCTATTCCGTAAACCTGTCTCCTAAGCCCGCGCTATAAACCGACGCCGTCGATTCATACGATCAATTAAAACAATTAATTAAAACGATAATCCAAGCCACATACTCAGGCGACCAATTAATCGTCTTTGACCAACACAAAATCAAACTCGACGCGCAAATACTCCCCTGACACTTTGCCAGAGAGCTCGAACCCGTCAGGAAATGACCCAGCTGCTTGTCGCTCGTAAGACATCACCAGATCTTCGCGAACCCCAAACACGGTATCTTGATCGAGATAAGGGTCGTCATCGGGGAAGACTTCCGTGACAACAGACTTGCACCCTTTAGCGCTGGTAATAAAATGTAGATGCGACGGTCGCCAAGGGTGTCGGCCGACCGCATCAAGTATCTGTCCTACCGGGCCATCGCTAGGCACGGTGTATTCCACTGGCTTGACTGTGGTAAAGGCATAGCGGCCGTTTTCATCGGTTGTCATAAGCGCATGAAACGAACTAATGTCTTGCTCTTCGTCCTGACTTGAATAAAGGCCATTCGGGGCTGTTTGCCAAATATCCAGCGTTGCACCTGCCAGCGGTTTTTTATCGGTGTCGTACACAACACCTTCTACCAGCAATACATCACCCTCGTAGTGACGCTTCATGTCTGCACCTATGGCTAATGGCGGCGGGTTTGATACGTGGAATGGTCCCAGTACAGATGAGCTGGTAGCCTCTGGTACCGAATGAATCATATCTACCAGCGAAGATAGACCCATTACATCGGAGAGCAATACAAACTCATTACGTTCAGGGCTTGTGATTCGACCTGCCCACTCCATAAATTCCAGGCCTTTACGCCATTCATCGTGAGTTAGGTTGGTCTCTCTGGCAAAGTCATGAAGGTGCTTTGCAAGACTGGTTAAAACTTCTTTGGTTCGGGGATCGGTGTCCTCGCTCATATAACCAGCGAACACATCCGTTATGTTGTCTTTAGTGACGTTACGCATTGTTTGTCCTCTAACGCAGTATTGCAGTGCTCAACGATGGAAATATGATTAACAGCACCAGTACAAGCAGCATCACAAAGGCAAACGGTAATGCGCCCAGAAAAACATCTTTGAGTTTTATTCGATCGTCATTCAGTGTTGATTTGATAACAAAACAACTGATTCCCAAAGGCGGTGTTAGCAGACCAATTTCGGCCCCTACCACTGTCACGATACCAAACCATACCGGGCTCATTCCCAATGATTCGATAATAGGAAGAAATAGCGGCACCACGATTAAAATAATCGATGCGGTATCCAGCAACGTACCAAGGAACAACATAAGCAGTACGTACAGCACCATGATCATGGCAAAACTGAACTGATTATTCGCGATGATATCACCCAGCTCGTTGGGCAGTGCTGCCAAGCCAAGCATGCGACTATAGATGGATGCGGCGGTAATCAAAAATAAAATGGCGGCAGTGATGTGACCGGTTTCTACCAAGGCCTCCCAAAAAGTTGCCGCTGTCATACGACCGCGAATAAATGCAATAAGCAACCCTACAGTAGCACCTGCCGCACCAGCTTCTACCGGGGATAACCAGCCAGTGTAAATACCGCCTAACACCACAACAATTAAAAACACCAAAGGCAGCGTCTTCGCTGCGACGGTCGCGGTACTCATTGGCTCATACTCATCGGCTGGCCGACCGCCGACAAAGTTTGGAAAAAACTTTCCAGCAAATGCAATCGCGCCAATGTAAGCAACAGCCAACATTAAACCCGGCACGATGCCAGCCAAAAACATATCTCCTACCGACTGTTCAGCAACAAAGGAGTAGATGATTAGCATGGCTGAAGGGGGAATGATCATACCCAGCACGGACGAGCCTGCAACAACACCAACAGCAAAACGCGGGTTGTAGTCGTAGCGTTGCATTTGCGGTACAGCAACCTTTGAGAACACCGATGCTGATGCAATAGAAGAACCCGTTACCGCGGCGAAAACGGCGTTGGCGCCGACTGTGGCCATACCAATGCCGCCTTTTATTTTACGGAAACTGGCATTCATGACATCGTAAATATCGCTGCCCAAACCGGCTTTGGACACCACAATTCCCATGAATGTAAACAACGGCACGGTGGCGAAGGTGTACTCCATGACACTGTCGCTAAGTGCAACTTTTAACAGGTTCATGGCCAGGTCAAAATTGTCTCGCATTAACCAGATAGAGACAAAAGATACAACACCTAAAGCAATGGGGATATAAACACCGAGATAAATAAGAAAAACTATCGCTGCTACAGAAAGCAGCCCAATCTCTATAGGGCTCACGCTACACCACCCTTGAGCGCATCATCGCGATCTTTGTCATCGTTCGAATGCGATGCGTCGTTATTACTGTGTTGTTCGATATCAGGCAGCACAACCTTAAGAGCAAACAACAAACTGCACAGTACTGCGCTTAGAAATATGACCAGCTTGATTGGCCACCATGGTGCAGTGAAAACGCCGGGGACACCAAAGTAATCTCGAGTTTCAAACATTTCGACAAACTCGGGCCAGATTGCGATAGCAATAAGCACCATAAAGACACAGGCAACCAGGTTTATTACCCTATTAAGATATGCGCTCACTGCAGGCCAGCGATTACCCATAATGGACAAGAAGCCATCCGATCTGGTTAAACGATTAACCCTGACCACATCTGGCAGCTGTAAAAAAACGATCAGTACCATTGAAAACTGTACCAACTCAACAGCACCGTGAAATGGCTTGTTAAACAGGCCTCGTGCGACTACGTCATAGTTGACCACCATAACAAGCGCCAGAACAACCAGGGTGCCCAGGGCATTGGCTATGGTTGCGACTCGACTGCCGAGCTGCTCTATTTTTCGGAGTACACTGATCATTTGAATTAGTGGTCGGTTTAGTCGTCGGCTTAATCGTTGTTTCTATCACCAAAGAGTGTCGCGAATGAGCTTCGCAAAAGAGTTTCAGGACAAAAGGATCCATTAACCAAAAGGTCAATAGTCAAAAACTCTACAGATCGACGATATCTGCCAATGAAGTTAGCAAAAACGTTTGAAGGCTTTAAAAATAGTGTGGGGTGAAGACAGTCACCCCACAGGCTTTATATTTAAAGTTCCGACGCCCAATCACGTGTTGGTGTGAAGCCAGCTTCAGCCAACTTACCCAGATAAGCTTTCAACATATCCGAACCAGGCTCTCCCTTTTCATCAAGACCCTTGGCCCATTCAGCAGCAATGTTCGGCATGGCATTGGCCCAGGCCGCTCGATCGTCAGCTGATACTTCGACAACAGTGCCACCAGCAGCAACGTATGCATCTCGACTTTCCGCTGCACGGTCCATAGCAACACTGGCAACATGATCTCGGTAAGCTACCGCAACTTCTTGTAACACGCCTTGTACCTCTTCTGGCAACTTGTTCCAGTAGTCAGCATTAACAGTGATGGTCTTAGAATTAACCGCACCAAGATCAGCCTTGAGCATGTAAGGAGCTACTTCAGCTATTTTGAATGTCTTGGCAGCTTCTGGCCACAACATCGCCGATTCAACCATGCCAGTTTGCAGCATGTTATAGAAGTCGGTTAGTCCACCACGCACACCAGCTGCGCCTTCAATACCCTCAAGGTAGCGCATATTCATTCCAGCTCCAGCAACCTTTGCACCCTCGATGTCTTTAAGCGAAGACACCTCGTTGGAGCTGAATACCTGATAGGTATCAAGTACGACACCGGTTGCCAGGTAAACCTGGTTCTGCTTTTCGAACTCTTTTTGCATGGTTGGAAATTCTTTGGCTATTTCATCAACTGCCTTGGCTACTGCGCGGGCATCTGCTGCAACGAAAGGCGTTACCGCCGACAAAGCCTGGCTGGGTAGCTTTGAGTTGTGGAAGATAGTTGTAACAATGCCAATGTCTCCAAGACCCAGCTTTACACCTTCTAGCACACCTTTTGGTTTAACAATGGCGCCACCATAGCTTTCCTGCCAATCCATTTCGTAGTTACCGGACTCGGCAAGTCTTTTATCAACTTCAGGAATAAAGAAGTCAGTGAATTCCTTCACCCACATGGCTTTAGCCGGGTAACCGTCGATCACGACGGCTTTAATTTTCTCTGCTGAAAAAACTGGCGCAGATGCAATGGCGATGACACCCGCCACTGATGCGACAGCAAGGCTTTTCGTTAGGTTTTTCATTTTAATACCTCTCAAGTTAGCGACCAGTCTTATTCGTTGCCGGTTCTGTTGGTTAGTAGAAATAATCCTCTCAACGATACTGCAATAATTTGCGGTACCAAATTCTGTGTCTTTGACTCGCCGAGGCAGTAATGCATTGCCGCTGCGATTAGGCTTTTCGCCTTTTGCTATTCACGTAGGCCTATCAATCAAGGGCAATATCCCATGATTGCTCTATTTCTGTTCCAGCGTTAAGAAACAATTTGGACAATGGGCAATACTTTTTAGTTTCAGCAGCCACTTCCTCAAGCTGGGCTTGCGTAGCCTGTTGGCTATTCGACTTTACCGTCAATATTATTTTTTCAAAGGGAACTTCAACCTCTTCGGCCAGGGTTACGCCACCACGATTGAAGTAGCACTTTGCGTCAATCGTTAATTCACCAATATCCACACCCAACTTACCGGCGCATTTGTGAGCAATGACATTGGTACACCCAATAAGAGCAGCTACGGCCGTATCGGTTGGAGTTGGCCCGGTGTTAGTACCACCGCGCTCTGTTGGCTCATCAATACTGAAGGTCAAATCGCGTACAGAGACATTGGCAAGCGAGTGCGATGGACATTCTGCGGCTGCTCTTAGCACGGCTTTGGATTGTGAACTCACATTGTCTCCAAGTATTTCATGTTGGTTACGAGATGGCGCGGCCGTCTAAAGAAAGCTACAGACATCATCAAATGCAAACCGTGGCAACTTCTGAAACAGAGCTGACTCATCAGCGTAACCCAGGTTGCACAAAAAGTTTGATTTCCAGTTCTTGTCTTTAAAAAATTCTTCGTCGACAATCTGGTTGGAAAAACCAGACATGGCTCCAACGTCCAACCCTAAAGCGCGTGCAGCTATCATAAAGTAACCACCTTGCAGCGTTGAGTTCCTGAATGCAGTGTCTTCTATGTACTGGGTTTTACCCTCAAAAAACGGGCGCCGGTCTTCATGAGGGAACAAAAAAGGCAACTGTGTCCAAAAATCAAGATCGTAGGCTATGATCGCCGTGACTGGCGCTGCCATCATTTTGTCTATGTTTTTATCTTTTAACGACTTTGCCAGTCGTTCTTTGCCTTCTTTTGATGTCACAAATACAAATCGCGACGGGCAAGTGTTCATACTGGTTGGACCGGACGCTGTGATCTCGTAAAGGGTTTTTAACGTTTCCTCTGGCACAGGTTCGGAGCGCCATGCATAGTGTGATCGTGCACCGCGAAGAATCACATCGATCGCGTCATCATCAAGGTACGGTTTCCTTGCTCGCAACGCTCGATATTGCTCTTGCGCCTCAGCACGAGCTCGCTCCAGTTCATCACCTGTTAATGCCATTTGCCCTTCTTACAAGCCCGTTAATGGAGCCAAATAGTTGCTCAAATTTGAGCACTATTTATGACGATTTTTCGCTTTCATGTCAAGTAATATCGAGATTTAAGCCAGATAGGGTGCAATGTCTCGTTATTTCGTTCATAGTGTGTCCTGGCCTGTTGAAAGGCTTTCAACAACTACATTCTGAGGACAATCAAATGCCAGCCTGGTCAGAATACAAAAACGCCGCTCAGGAACGCGGCTCACTAGCTTGTGAGATGTACGCCATAGTCAGCACACCGGCTAAACCTGAAAACCTTCAGGCAAACTTGCCAGACCATCTGGCTTATCAGGCAGAAATGGAACAACAAGGAAACCTTGTCATGGCTGGCCCATTATCAGACCTTACCGGCGAATTGATGGAAGGTGTTGGGTTGATTATTTATCGCGCAGAATCGTTGCAATCGGCCATTGCTCTGGCCGATGCCGATCCCATGCACAAAAGTGGCACTCGGGAATACACGATACGTCGATGGCTGGTTAACGAGGGCAGCTTCCAGTTGAGTATCAAACTTTCAGCGCAATCGGTTGCGATCTGATATTTATCGTATGTCTACCATGATGGCTGGGTCGCTGTTAAAGAAAGCCAAACAGCGGCCAGCCTGATCTCGAACAACCCATGGGTGAGTAATATAGGTTGTCGCCGCATACTGCCCTGAAGGCATTAAAGTCTGTTTCAGTTCTTCTTCACCTTTGTAGTTTATCCAGTAAAGATCCACGGTCTCTTTGCGCGAATTAAAAAATTGAATTTGGTACGATTGGTCTGCGTGCAGCGACGAAGCAGCCCCTACTTCCTCACATTGCCGCTGAGCTAACGATTGGCCTATATCCAATTTCGGTGTTGAGGCGCACCCCACATTACCTAATATCAATGTCATCGCGACTAAACTGGTGATTTTCATCAGAATCCTTTTTTAAGACTGTGCCTATAATAACGGACCGGCCAGACTTTTTTATCATGAGCACGCGACACACGGATAACGTTCTTTTTTCACGCATATCTAACCAGAATGCCGATGCAGCTTTTTCTCTTGCCTGCGAGGTTTTCGTCAAATCCAGCGTTCTTCACACTGCTGTGGGAATTTCGATCGAGGAATACCGCAACTACATGCGCGCACCTTTCAAAGCAATGTGGCAACAAGGGTTGTCACTGATCGCGACCGATGCAGTGACCAATGAAATTCTTGGTTGTATCGTAAGCTGCGACTACGCATCGTTGCCGCAAAACGCAAACTCACTACCCGAAAAAATAAAACCCGTAAACGCATTACTGGAAAATCTTGAAGAGCAATACCGTAAAACCCACCGTGCGCTGCCAGGCGAATGTTTACTGATCGATATGGCTGTGGTGAAGCCAACATCGCGAGAACGTGGAATTTACACTCAACTCCGCTCGCATGCACACAACATTGGCAGTGATTTCGGGTTCACAAAAGTTATCGGTGAACTCTCTTCTGCAGCAACACAACGTTTATGCGTTGATCAGCTTGGGCATAAAGTTTGCGCACAAATCGAATACGCGTCATTTAACTACGAAAATACAACACCATTCTCAAACATTAAAGACCCGTCAAGCATTGTGTTAGTCGAGGCAATGTTGTAAGACGCGCAGTATAGATTTAGTTCGTCTCGTGAAGTCTGATCCAATTATTGAGCAACTAGTTAAGAATAGTTTTTTTCATTGAATCAGATTGCGCAAGCTTCAGCGTGTCTCGATTTGACTCAAAAAGAAATTTGCTCTCGTCGTTGCGAACCCAGTACGTTTTCACCTGCCAGCAGGCTGCGTGCAACACTGTGCCCGGATAAAACAGCGGCTTGTATAATACCCGGCACGTGACAGTCCCCCGCTTTGTGCAAAGGTAATTTTGCGTTGATACTCAATACCTTGGCCTCTAATTTATCGTTAGGGGTTCTTGCACCCACAAATACCAGCTCATCAATGGCCAAAGCGACATCAGCACCAGTTAACACGTTAGTAAATTTGACCATGTCGTGCAAGCGAGTGTTGGGTATCAATGCCACACCAAGACCGTGCAAGCGCTCTTGTATGGCATTTTGTTCCAATGTGTTATCGGTCCAGGTTGCAATGCTCGGCAAGGGCGTAACATAACTGACTGAGCAACCATGCTTGGCCAGTCTTTCTGCAATAGCACTGGCCATGTAGAAGTGGTCATCGTCATAAACCACTATCGTGCTACCTGATGCTGGTATTGCACCATTTAAAATATCATCAACTGAATAAACCTTTGTTGAACCAAAGGTTAACGGCTCAAATTGGCTTGACCCAACACCGTCTGCTCGCCACGTAGCACCGGTAGCTAAAACAACTGCATCACATTCAAATGCTGCTATGTCGTCGGCGTTCATTTCGCTGTTTAAATACAAGCTGGCGTTAGCATGTTGATTAATCTGATGCAATCGATAATCACGAACACGAGCCCAACTAGACAATCCTGGCAAAGCGCTTTCTTTCGTAACCCTTCCACCTGCCAAAGGATCAGCCTCAGCTATGGTCACTTGCTGTCCAGCTTTTAGCAGTGTCAATGCGCATTCCAAACCGGCAGGGCCTGCTCCCACAATTAAGTGATGACGGGTTGATTGACGTGCTGACGATATAATGGCAGGCGCTTCCGGATGCCAGTCGCGTCTCCACTCTTCGGATATGGTTGGGTTTTGCGTACAGCGTACGGGCAATCCGTAGCTGTCCATGCTGACGCATATATTGCATCCGATGCATTCTCTTATTGAATCTAGCTCGCCAGACTTTATTTTATTCGGTAAAAACGGATCGGCTATTGATGGCCTGGCTGCACCAATCAAATCGAGCCGCCCTTGTTTAATCAATGACACCATCGTATCCGGGGAGGTAAATCGTCCGACGCCAACGACCGGCTTAGTGGTTACAGACTTAACAAAGTCGGTATACCCAAGTTGAAACCCTTCTTCGGTGAAACGCGCCGTCGCACTGTCCTTGGCCCAACCGGATATATTGACATCCCATAAATCAGGAAGCTCTGCCAGCGCCTCGACAACATCACGACCTTCACCGTCGGACGTCAAACCATTTGTCTTGCCGGGTTCGGCAACACTAAAGCGCAGTGCCACAGCGCAGCGGCCATTGGCTACTTCTAATGTGTCTTCGATGACCTCCATGAGTAAACGGATACGATTAGCAAAGCTACCGCCATAGTCATCGGTGCGCTTGTTGGTATTAAGCGATAAAAAATGACTGAGAATGGAAATGTCGTGAGCCGCGTAAACATAAAGAATATCGTAGCCAGCCTTGACAGCGCGCAACGCTGCGGCTTTATGTGCTTTACGAAAAGCACTGATGTCATTGTGGTTCATTGCCATAGCTTGTACTGGCACTTCCGGGCGCAGTACAGGAAACGAACTTGGGCCAATAACGGGCAAGCCGCTGGTTATATTACGAGCACGCATACCACCATGTCCAAGCTCAATAGCAGCCAGACTACCGTGACGCTTGATGGCTTCTACTTGCGCAACATGACGTGGTATGTCGGAGTCATCCCAGATTCGCTCCATGGGGTGATTAGCCATGTCAGTATCGGCAGAGATTTCGGTTATTTGCACGGCAACCGTTCCCCACCCGCCTTCTGCTTTCATGGCCCTTAGCGCAATCGCACCATTAGGTTGATGCCAGCCATGACCGGTTGCGTGTGGTACCGCATAAAAGCGATTGGGTGCGGTAACCGGGCCGATCTTTACTGGCTCAAAGAGAATATCGTATGGCGACTCACTCACGATACAGTTTTTACAACAGTGCCGTCTGCCACCCATGCATCAAACAGTTCCAATACCACATCGGAAAAAGCCTGATCATTAATATGTGCGTCAATCTCGACTAATTTTATTGGGGGTTTGAATACCTTGCGCGATTCATCAATGAATGCTGCCAGACCATCGGGATCATAAGCTGGTCCTCCTTCTTTATCCCATTCCTCCAGACCGTTAAGCGGCAATAGTACTTGAACAGGTGCTTTTGCTGACGACAATAGCTCTGCCATTGCCTGCGCTGTTATGCGCCGCTCCTCGTTATTCAAGGCAGAACTTTTGATTAAACGATTGTGTGCATGAAATGGCCTGTCAGCATATTGATGTGGAATATCCTGCCAACCTGCAAAGTCAATAAGATCAAGACAGCCGGGTGCAACAAGCTGAGGGATGCCTGCAAGACCTGCATTTAATAAACGATCTTCACCGGCATTAACCACAGAACCGGCAATCAAATTACCCAGTTCCGGCAAGGCAAAGTCCATAACGCACACGAAGCCTCGCTGCGATGCAATTTTTTCAAATGCCATACCACCCATGCCGGTAGCATGAAAAATGGCAACCTCAAAACCACGCGCCTCCAATGCTGGCTTTAAGGTTTTCATGTAAGACAAACAAGAGCTGCCCAGTGACGTCATACCAATAAGGGGTTTATCGGTTTCTGGCATTTCAACGGCTTGTGCGGCACCCAGCACCGCACCGGCAGCCTGACTCAGCGAGGCTTTGCAAATTGAATTGAGCCCGTATAAACCACCAGCCCATAGAATCATTTGAATGTCGGGCGATAAACGCTCTGGTGGTATCAAAGCCGAAAATGAAACGGTTGATACCACATACTTTGGCACACCCAAAGGCAACTCTTGACACACATCAAGCGCTAAATCGGTTCCCATGGTGCCACCTAATATGATCACTCCATGGATCTCACCACTGCGTTGTAGTTTTACTGCCAACACAGACGCACCAGTGGCCATGGTTTGCATGGCTGTGTTTTCATCGCCAGAATCAATCGCCTGTTGAATGCTGCTGTTTGCAGCTGCAGCAACTTGATGCTTGGATATGTCGCACGGACTAGCAGCCTCACCCAGAACACTGACGTCCATGGTTTTTGTATGTCCGGATAGTTTCTGAATACACTGCGCGATGTAATCCAGCTCATCTTGCTTGGTGTCGTACGTTCCAATCACAAGAATAGTGGGGTGTTTCATGATTGCTCCGTTGCGGTAGCTTTCGCTGCTTTAAGATGCATAAAACTTAATCTTTGGGCAGAAAAAAGATTGACATGTTAAGCAATAACTGTCAAGTTCTGAACACTTTATCAGGCAACAATTTCGATAACAGAAGCTGGCCTTACCACGCTAGCAAGTAAACACTCAATGCGACAGCATAAAGATTAACCGCAACATAGAATAAACAGGTAATACGATTACGA
The DNA here is from genome assembly GCA_938035525.1 of uncultured Granulosicoccaceae bacterium. GTDB lineage: Bacteria > Pseudomonadota > Gammaproteobacteria > Granulosicoccales > Granulosicoccaceae > Granulosicoccus. Next base: position 8,504 of record CALHOI010000013.1, on the reverse strand, counting down.
TGGATAAGGAACCAACGATCACGCTTTTTAAAGAACATGATGTGCCTCGTATCCAGAACGATATTAGTTCTAACATCATTTCGGGTGAACCTGTGCAGCACTCAGAGCTTAAATTTAATGGACAGAATGGGAAGGTCCGCTCTGGTATCTGGGAAAGTACGGCTGGCGTGTTCAAGGCCGAATACAATGGCATCATTGAGTTCTGTCATGTTTTAGAGGGTGGCGCGACAATAAAAACATCCAATGGTAAAGAATTTATCGTAACCGCGGGGGACGGGTTTATTTTGGACGCCGGACTAAAAACCGAATGGACCGTGAGTACTTTTATAAAAAAGCATTTTATGATTTGCGAGGTGTGATTTTTTTGTTGCCATGCTCAGCATCCATTTAACTACCATTTATTTATCAGCATCAAATGCCTGCATCCTAAATTTTCACTGACGTCATTGAACCCTAAGTAGGTGCTAATGCCGTAGATGCTAATTTAAAATGCGATACAATTATTCTCGCATTTTCGTTCGCCGCGGTGCTTGCACTGTTTACTTCCATGCACAATTCATCAGGGATAGCCGCGTAATTTTTCTGTGCCAAGATCTCTCTTAATCTATTGACGTCGGTTAACTTCTCCATTTCCTGCCTGTGCAAAGCGCCAACGCGACTTTCCAGAGAAACGGCATCACACTTTAGGTACACCGGTAGCAACCTACCCCCCGCTGAATTTACTATCTTTTTGTAAGCCAGGTAAAGCTCCAGATCTTCCGGGTCCTCGTAGCACCAGGTGGTGACGACATACCCTGCACCATGTGCGAAATACGATTGCAAGGATACAATTCTTAGGTCTCGCACCAAATTCCAAAAACCCGCAGCACCAAAATCCAGTACGGACTTTGCCACATCAAGTGTTAAATGATTATGGAACACGCGCGCATTGATCATCTGACTAAGCTCATTAGCAATTGTCAGTTTTCCCGAAGCGGGCGGACCATGCAATATGATGAGATCGGGCACTGATTCCTCCAGCTGCTAATGGTGATCGGCTATCGCAACGCAAATTACACGAAATGATGCCGTGAATGTCACAAACTGTAGCAAACTACAAGGATAGTTGAATTATGCCCTTAAAATATAATTTCACAATGTTGAAAACGGAAACCTTAATGGTCAACAACGAACGAAGAACGGTTTTAAAAGTATTAGGTGGTACCGCAGTTATCGCAACCATGCCATCCTTTGCAAATGGCTCGGTGATAGATATCTCTGGCAAAAGTAGATGCAATAAACAAACTATCGCTATCAGTGCTGACTCTGAACTGGTTGTTGCTCTATCAGTTGATCCAGATCCGACAATCGAACTGATCAATAACAGTGATAAGCTGGTTATTGTGCGTCATGTCCATCCGGGCATCATTCACGCTGGCAAAAAAACATTTGATATAAATTCTATTTTTGCCCGAAGTGCTTATGCTATTGGTGCTGGTCGCACCCGGCGTGTAAAAATTGAACCAACATACGCAACGCAGGCCGAAGTGCAATTCCCACGGCACAAATACGCTAATCAGCCACAGAGACTGGTGTCAGTTACCGGTACCAACCAGCGTGGCATGGTTGTCAACTCATCACGCAGTTTCTACGCATAGCCAACCCCAAATTACCCAGCTGCCGTTGAGGCAGCTGGTTTTTTATTCAACTGCCCTGCCGCTTATTCAACTAACCATCTGATGGTTCAAATACCCATCCAAGCTATACCTCTCTCGCAGTTAACTCTGTATCGATTACTCCATCATCTTTAACCGCTGCTTAATAATTGCCAGGTATGATTTTAAGAAGTACCTATTCTCACGCGCCTAGCTGGGCCACACATCCGGATTGACACCAACATCGCAATAGGCATAGTCTGTACTGGCTAGCGTCCCACTGAGCAGCACGCCATGCCCGAACAACAAGAGAACAATACCGAGTCAATATAGACACACAACCAAGCAGCAGGAGAAAACTAAGATGGAAAAGAACAACCTGGATAAAAAACACACGCTTAATTCCCAACCCGATGAAGACATTTCGTTCGATGACTTCGACGAACTCATCAACCCAAAACCCGAAGACACTGATTTCGACCATATTCTTGAAGCCGCTCTAACAAGACGCGGTCTGCTGAAAGGCGTCATGGCCGTGGGCAGCGTGGCAGCACTGGGCTCTATGGGGGTAGCATCACTAATACCCAAAGAGGCACTGGCAGCAGAAACCCGTTTCGCATTCGATGCGATTGACGCCAACACGCTCGACGACATTACCGTGCCACAGGGTTACAGCGCACAAGTGGTGACCCGTTGGGGTGACCCTCTTTGGTCAGACGGCGTGGACTTTGACCACGCCACACGCGGCACTGGCGAAAGCCAAATGAAGGCATTTGGCGACAATATTGATGGCATGGAAGTGTTCGCCCACGGTGATAAAACGCTGATGGTGGTAAACAACGAATACACCAACATTAAAATAATCTGGGGTAACCGAGAGGAAGGAAAATACGAAACCGACGATGACGTACTCAAAGGCAAAATGGCCCAAGGCCTGACCGTTGTTGAAATAAGTCAGGCAGACGATGGCCAATGGGGTGTTGTAAAAGACAGCCCGTATAACCGGCGTATCACACCGGATGAACCTATGGCCATCACAGGGCCTGCAGCCGGACATGATCTGGTTAAAACCGCAGCGGACCCGGCCGGCACAACCCCACTTGGTACTTACAACAACTGTGGTAACGGCAGAACACCTTGGGGTACCTACCTTGCTTGTGAGGAAAACTTCAATGGCTACTTCTCAGCTGAAAATGAAGAGCATGAAGTATCACCAGAACTAAAACGCTATGGCGTGTCCGCAAAAGACTGGGGATACGGTTGGGCAAGCATCGATGAGCGTTTCGATGTGTCAAAGCATCCTAATGAGCCAAATCGATTTGGCTACGTGGTTGAAGTAGACCCGCGCGACCCGGCGTCGACTCCCAAAAAGCGCACCGCATTGGGACGCTTCAAACACGAAAATGCAGAAATGGTGATCAATAACGATGGCCGCGTGGTGGTTTACATGGGCGACGATGAGCGCGGCGAGTTTCTATACAGGTATGTGTCTAATGGCGTGTTTGCACCTGGCGCTGAAACAGACTCACTGCTTGAGGATGGAAAACTCTATGCTGCAAAGTTTCATGACACTGGTGCTGGTGAATGGCTGGAACTCAACCCGGAAACTGCAGGCATGGCTAATATGGCCGAGGTATGTGTACACACACGTATTGCAGCATCGGCTGTCGGCGCTACCACGATGGACCGGCCTGAGTGGGTCGCAGCCAATCCCAAAGCGCCTGAAGTCTATTGCGCGCTTACCAACAATAAGAACCGTGGTATCAAGCCTAATGCTGGCGGCGATTTAACACCGGCAAGTGGCCCTAACCCCAGAGATGAAAATATCTACGGACAAATTGTCAGGTGGCGTCCAAACGGTGGCGATCACACCAACAACGGCTTTGCATGGGATCTGTACGCCCTTGCAGGAAACCCGAAACTGCACACAGATTTAAATGCAGGCTCGGACAACATCAATGAAAACAACATGTTTAATTCACCCGACGGGCTTAAGTTCGATTCTAATGGCGTGTTGTGGATTCAGACCGATGGCAACTATACAAACGCCGAACAGTTTGAAGGTCACGGTAACAACCAAATGTTAGCAGGTGACCCGGTAACAGGTGATATCCGTCGCTTTCTGGTTGGGCCAAACGAGTGTGAAATAACCGGCTTAACCTGGAGTCCCGACAAACGCACCATGTTTATCGGTGTTCAGCACCCTGGGGAAAAAGGTAATAGTCACTGGCCTGAAGGTGGTGATGCGGTTGCACGCTCTGCTGTCGTCGCTATTAGACGTGATGATGGAGGTTTAGTGGGTTAATAACGCCCATTAGTAGCTGCGCACTGGTGTCTGCATTTGGCGGACACCAGTGCCAGGCATTGAAAATTCCCCACGCACTTTACACCACAAACCCACAAGCAACAGTACAGTCTGTTAGCAAGCTAACATTCAATTACTGCGTGTCGTGATACAGTCTTGCTCGTCTAGTAGCGTTATGGCATTGCCATAAATGACCAATCTACATGACCAATCGACGAGAACAAGCACACATGAAAGCAACCGATATTCGCGCCGAAGTGTTACTACCCACCAAAGAGTTGCGCAACGATTTGCCGTTTTACACTAATACACTGGGTATGCGACTTGATTCTATTTATCCGGCCGATGACCCAAGCAGTGCCAGTTTTTCAGGCCATGGTTTAAACGTGCGAATTGATAAGCACGCAGATGTACCACCTGGAACTTTACGCATATTGACCGATGACGTTGAGGGCTTTGCCGGTGGCGCGACATCACTGGTAGCACCTAATGGTACACGCATTGAAATTGTTACTCTGACCCCAATCGTTGATCAACCTGCGACGCAACACGAGTTTGTTGTTAGACGATTGCGTGACGAGGCGCCTTGGGTTATCGGGCGTGCGGGCATGCACTACAGAGACTTGGTGCCCTCTCGACTGGGAGGTTCCATCATTGCCAGCCACATTCGTATTCCTGATGGCGGGCCGGTGCCGGACATGGTTCATTATCACACGGTCGGCTTTCAACTTATATTTTGCCTTAAAGGCTGGGTCGATGTTTTATACGAAGATCAGGGTGACATGATACGCCTGGAAGCCGGTGACTGTGTAACACAACCACCTCAAATCAGGCACCGTGTTTGTCATGCCAGTGCCGACATAGAAGTGTTGGAAATTGGTGTGCCCGCCGAGCACATCACCACCATCGACCATGACTTTGTACTGCCCAACGGCAAAGGGGATGCCAGTCGAGAATGGGATGGACAAAGGTTTGTTCACCACACCAAATCAAACGCTGTTTGGCAGACACATCGAATGCCGGAATTTAAGTGTCGGGACACCGGCATTTCTAAAGGTACCAATGGTATTGCAAGCGTGGTGATTGCCCGCTTTGATAAAGGATCACCACAAGCATGCAGTCACGATGCAGATATACACTTTAATTTTGTTATGGAGGGCAGCGTTACCTTATCGGCTGACGGACAAGCACCTTATGACTTGGAAGCGGGCGATGCCTTTGTCGTGCCACCAGGTACCAAAACGCAATTTTCCAATTGCTCCGATGATTTGGAAATACTCGAAGCGGCTATTTCGCCCTTAGTCTGACAATGCAAAGCAAAGTAGAACAATTGAGAATAAAGACTGATTTCTAAATCAACCCATTTGGCCAAGCGACGCCTCCAGAAAAGCGACCGGCCTTGACCGGTAATGCTTTTTAGTAAAATCAGAATGCTTTAAACGTAACCAGCGTTTCGGTATCACGGATACCAGGAATCGAATGAACGTGCGTATTGACGTACTGCCCGACATCAACATCTTCTTCCAGGTACAACTTTATTAGCAAATCAAAGTTACCAGCGGTTGAGTAAACCTCGGAGGCAATTTCCTGCTCTGCAATGGCATTTGCAACCTCGTATGCCATACCCAGATTGCACTTAATATTCACGAAATAGGCTCGCATGACCCACCTTTAGTGTTTTCATTAACGCTAAAGTGTACACGCTAAATTGCAGCCAAGATAGCGTGGCCATTGCTGTTATTGAACCTATCCAACCAACTCTGGGTGTGAATAAGCTTCTGGGTAAGGCATTGGATGAGTGGGCCCAAGCGGTACAACATTGTTCCAGGATCTGCCAAAGTAACCCTGCTTGCAATGATCCAGTGAATTGCTTTGCGCCACACCAGGCAGAGCGTAAACCCGACAAAGCCATCGCCATAAATACGGGTAGTCGAGTATTTTAGCCGCGTTGAGCTTCATTCTTACGTAATAAACGGGGTCGTGTCGGTAAAGGGTTGGGTACAAGCGCAAATCTGCCTCGGTAAAGCTATCACCCGTTAAAAAGAGGCGTTTATCCTGGCCTAATAAGGCGTTCAGTTTATTCAGTGTATTGAAATAAGCCTTATACGCATTCGCATAAACGGTTTGATCAGAAGAAAACCCCGCTTTGTAAGCCCCATTATTAATGGCTTGATAAATTTCCTGATTCAGCGAGTCTATGTGGGCTCTAACGCTTGCACTCTCTGGGTACAAATCAGGACGCTCAGCGTCATCTATTGAGCTACCCAGTTGACCTGCATGTTTATTGAGCATACGAATAATTTCAGCGCTCTCGTTATTGACAATTTGCTTGGTGAATTTGTCGTAAAGTATGGGAACAGAGCCTTCATCAGATCCCGATTCAGCGTAAATTTGTTTGGCTAAACGATAAGCGTTTCCGGTAGCTGTATCCTTTGTGCACTCGGGCAAAGTATCGCCGGTGAGAGAAGCAATTCGATCTGGATTAAACTCCCATAAGTTAGGCGCGACGGCATCACCTTCATCTGTCCGGCTGGGAAAGGCAACATCCAGACTTATACTGTTTTGCAAACCCAGAACATTGCGTGCCAGCGTCACCCTATGACACCAGGGGCAGTTAAACGCCACAAACAAATGGTAGCGATTGGGAACAGCCGGAAATGCTGCATCACCTATCGCATGACGAAACCCACTAAGACCTCGAACAAATTCACCGCTTGCACGGCGAGACTTTATATTTTCCTGCGACTCCTCTACAGACGCGTTGACGTCTTTGTCTGATTTGCTTTTTTCTGACATCGTTTTTATCCGCGCAACCGATGGTGCAAAATGATTGGCACAGCCAGTTCTTCCTCGTCGCCTAAATGTCTGTGTAGCAAAGCCTCTATGGTGCTCGCATCCTTGTGCAATTCCCCAACCTCGTTAATGGCTGATTTATTCTCTGCATGCAATCCAATAACTTTATTGGCAAGTTCAGTAAAACTATCAAGAACCAGATGGAGAGTCTCATGGTCTTTTTCCAGTATGGCTAATCCTGTATCAAAGCGAGAATCCGCCGCTGAGAGTTCTGGAAAATAACTGTGATCTTCCCAGCCGTGATGTCCGTGCAGGTTATTAACAAGAGCACCACCACGGTAAGAAAGCTTTTTAGAGTATTCAAGCGCGTCCAGCTTTCCATCAAGAAAATGTTGCCCATCAAAGCGTACTGTTTTACTCAAACGACGGAACATTTGATGCGCACCCAACCATTGTTTTGTGAGTTCTTTAAAGCCTGGGTGAGCTTCCCATGCTTCGCGAGGATATTCAGCCAATAGAATTTGCATTTCCGATGGCATAGCATCAGTACGAACAGTCCAGTCACGCGCTTGTTCAACAAGCTGCGAGCTTTTTTCAGGTGCATTGTGGTCACGCGACATAGCGACACCTTCATAGTTTATGCAAGACGCGCACGATCATGTGCGGCCATAAAGTCAATATCGGGCCCAACAGGAATGACTCGTGATGGATTGACCGATTCGTGGCTTGCGTAATAGTGGTTTTTAATATGTGTCATGTTCACTGTGTCGGCCACGCCTGGCTGCTGATATAAATCGCGCACGTATCCAGACAAATGCGGGTAATCAACTATGCGCCTGATATTGCATTTGAAATGCCCAACATAAACCGGGTCGAAACGCACCAGCGTCGTAAACAAGCGCCAGTCTGCTTCGGTGATTGTGCTGCCTGTTAAATAGCGTTGCGTGGCCAATCGCTCATCTAACCAGTCGAGTGTTTCAAACAACGGTACAACAGCCTCTTCGTAGGCTTCCTGTGTGGTGGCAAATCCCGATTTATAGACCCCGTTGTTCACAGGTTCATATATGCGTTCGTTTAACATATCGATTTCTGCGCGTAAGTTTTCTGGGTAGTAGTCACCCGCTTTTGCTCCAACGTTGTCAAACGCAGAATTGAACATCCTGATAATTTCAGGTGACTCATTGGAGACAATGGTGTTGTTTTTCTTGTCCCATAAAACAGGTACCGTTACTCGGCCTGAATAGTCGGGCATAGCGGAGGTGTAAATTTCATACATGTACTGTGCGTTGTTGATTGAATCGGCAACAACACCGTCACCCGATTGGAATGTCCAACCTTTATCGGCCATGAACCAATGCACCACCGATATCGGAATCATTTCTTCAAGGCCTTTCAAGGCACGAAAAATTAAGGTGCGATGTGCCCAGGGACAAGCCAGTGATACGTATAAGTGATACCGACCGGCTTCAGCTTTAAATCCGGCATCGCCGCTGGGTCCGGCAGAACCATCTGCAGTAATCCAATTTCGGAACTGGGGCGCTTTACGGACAAATCGGCCCCCGCTGGCCTTCGTGTCATACCACTGGTCGACCCATTGCCCTTCTTGTAAAAGTCCCATACTGCATTCACCTCTTTTGTTTTCATTTGCACGGATTAGCACCGTCGCTCACTATTCTATAGAGTTGCAATATTTTGAACAGATAAGCATTATGGAAATAATAGTTCAGATTATTAGAACACTATGGGGCAAATTGAAGATCTACGGGCATTTG
>CALHOI010000012.1 GCA_938035525.1 uncultured Granulosicoccaceae bacterium | reverse complement strand
CCTTCCAAAGCACCAGGGCTTGCAGGTGCGTTACCCGAACCCGATAAAATCCAGTTGGTTTCCGCAGGGCGAACAACGATTTTCTCGAATTCTTCGCCGTAGGTTGCGGGAACGATAGTGATGCGACGGCTTGCTTCTCTTACCACGACGGTCTGTTCGCCAGTTTCAAATTTTGCCGGCACAGTGGTGACGCGCTCACTGGCTTCCTGCACGACGACTTCTTCGGTGCGGGTTGCAAACTTTGCAGGTGTGACGACCTTCGCGTAACATTCGCCGGGCTTGGCGTCAGGCAGGGTTTGAGTATTGTCCGTCTGTTGCGCATGCACCGATGCCATCGAGAGCAAACTGGTGCCACAAGCGACAAAGACAGCTAAAAAAGATTTGTTCACAGACTACGCTCCGAGTTGTGTTGACTACATTCAACTTACTAACCGCGCAATTGTCTAATGACCAACATTTTATTTCAATAACAAACCCAATTAAACTTACTTTTCGACGTATATTTGACGCAACCGTAATCTTATTCGCGACAGTCTTCCGACTAGTATTGCAGCAATTAACATTACTGAAACACTTCCGCTCGACGTCACCATACCGGTGCCCTGTTCAACGGGTTCTCCAGATGACATGTCAACCGGTGTTTGCCCGGGCTCGTTGTCTTCAGGTTCGTTATCATTGGGCTCGTTGCCCACGGGTGGATTCACAACCGGTTCAATAGCTTCATCGCCATCGAGGATGCCATCACCATCGGTGTCTTCATTCAATGGGTCAAAACCAAGCTGAATCTCAACCGAATCAATCATGCCATCCCCATCGGTATCGGTTCTGGCCGGGTTGGTGCCGTAAAGGCGAAGTTCGTCGTTGTTGCTGAGCCCATCCAAATCAAAATCAATCGTTTTGGTATCGTCTATAACCAGCGCTTCAACGGTGTCTGTTTCAGGTGCACCACCGGTATTCAAACTTCCCGCGGTCACGTGAAAACGACCATTCAAAACCGCACCACCGCCACTGTGTCGCCCTAACAGCATGGGCTTTAATGTGCGCCATTGGCCCGTGTATATGTTCATTGCTTCCACCGTGTTCAACGCAATGGTTGAGGTGTTTATTTCACCGCCCGCCACAATCACTTCATCACCTGCAGCCACCGATAAAGCACCGGCTCGTGCAGTAGGAATATCATCGGCTGCTATCCATTGATTGGCGACAAAATCATACATGTCCGTTTTTATCACTGGATTAGTAAACGGATTGGGTTGACTGGTTTGACGACCCGCCGCAGCCACTAAAAAATCTTCAATGACAACAGCTGCAAAGTGATCGCGCGCATTAGGTGCATCGGGCAACACCGTCCATTGCTGGGTTGCCGGGTCGTACTCATCAAACCAGGCAACCGCACCACCGGCGTGGCCTTGCGTGTTTCCGCCTAATACATAAATCTTGTTGTTATAAACCACACTGCCCGCACTGCCTCTTACGCGAGACGCTGGCATGCTGCCCGCAATAGACCATGTGTTGGTTTGCGTATCAAACACATGAATGTCGGCAATGATTTCTTCTGATGGATAACAGCAGGTAAAACTGCCAATCAGGTAAATCAGGTCGCCAATCGCGACGGGCTGAAAGTGATGTATCTCTAACGGGGTGGGACCAAGGTCGGTCCAGGTCGCGGCAACCGGGTCGTAAACCTGCACTTCTCGCATGGCGCGACCACCAATCAAATACAGCTTGCCGTTGACCTCAATGGCACCGGATTCGTGTCGTGCTTGAGCGGTGCTGCCATCACTGCTGACAACAGCTTGCCAGTCCTGATTTGCATCGGTTTGGGCGCTTGATGCACCGGAGAAAAGTAACGGGAATACAACGCACGGCAGCAATAGAGCGCGCATAATCTTGAAGCTCAGATTGGGTAGACACCCCAATCAAGCAAAATATGGCCCATACCTAACGCTGAAAGCGGCTAAAAACGCCGCATCTACACGGTTTATGGAAGATTTATGGAAGGTTATGGGCCCTAAAAGGGCTGTATTAGCCCTTTTTGCGTCTATCAGGCAGTCTGGCTAACAGGCTGCTGGTGTCCCAGCGCTGCCCACCGAGCTCCTGCACATCGGCGTAAAACTGATTAACCAGTGCCGTCACCGGCAAGCTGGTGTTATTGCGATTGGCCTCGTCCAATACAATGCCCAGATCTTTGCGCATCCAATCAACAGCAAAGCCGTGGTCAAATTTTCGATCAAGCATGGTCTCGTAGCGATTTTCCATTTGCCACGACTGTGCCGCGCCTTTGGAAATAACATCAATGACTTTACGACAATCCAGCCCTGCCGCCTCACCAAAATGCAAACCCTCGGCAAGCCCCTGAACCAAGCCGGCAATGCAAATCTGGTTGACCATTTTGGTGAGTTGTCCGGCACCACTGTCACCCATTAAGCGCACAGACTTACTGAACAAATCGATCAGTGGTTCCGCTTTATCGTAGGTGGCTTGATCACCACCGACCATCACCGTTAGGGCGCCGTTTTCAGCACCAGCCTGGCCGCCAGACACAGGTGCATCCAAGAACGCCAAACCACGTTCGGCGGCAACAGCGTAAAGCTCGCGCGCGGCTTCGGCCGAACCCGTTGTGTGATCGCAAAAAATGGCACCCTTTTGCATGGTGTTGAAGGCGCCTTGCTCACCAATAGTGACAGCCCGCAAATCGTCATCGTTGCCCACGCAGGCAAACACGACGTCGGCAGATTCGGCACAGGCGGCGGGGGTTTCAAACGCGCTGCCACCGTACTCTTTAACCCAGTTGGCGGCTTTTGATTGTGTTCTGTTGTAGACACGGACAGTGTGTCCGCCTTTGGCCAGGTACCCAGCCATGGGATAACCCATGACACCTAAACCAATGAATGAAACCGTTGCCATCGCTTTTTGCCTGTATTTAATTGCCTGTTGACCTGATAGTAACACCAGATCAACAGGCATGGCAGCGGTTTACTCTCGCAGCAGTACACCCGCTACAAGAGGTTTGACTCAAAATGAGGCCTCAGACAGCCTCAACTTGTTTCAAAGTGGCGCTTATACGTAGTCTTTGTATTTGGCCAAATGACGCACTGGCTTTGACAAAGCATCACGTCGGAACGGGTCGCCCAGTTCGCGGTTACACATGATTTCTACCACCGTGGTTTTGCCATCGTTCATTTGCGCATCAATGGCTTTCTTCAGAGCCGAACCTACGTCGCCCATCTCGTCCACAGTGACGCCTTCTGCACCCATTGAACGACCAATCTCTGCAAAGCTTGGGCTATCGAGTTCGCCAGCAACAAAACGTCGACCGTAAAAATCAACCTGGTTCTTTTTCTCTGCACCCCATTGACGGTTGTGGTAAACCACCGCAGTAACAGGAATGTCGTGACGCACAGCGGTCATGACTTCAACCATACTCATGGCCCAGGCACCGTCGCCCGCATAAGCCACAGCAGGACGCTCAGGTGCAGCACACTTAGCACCGATCATGGTTGGCAGTGCGTAACCGCAGTTACCAAAACTCATTGGCGCAAAGAAACTACGCGGTCGTTCAAAACGCAGATAACTATTAGCAACCGAGTTGATGTTGCCGATGTCGGTAGACACCATGACATCTTTGGGCATGGCTTTTTCGAGTTCACGCAACACCTGACGAGGCGCTAACCAATTGCCGTCTTCTTTTTCAGCTTCGGCAATCATGTCTTGACTGAAGTCATCTTTCTCGTGTTTCCACTCGTCAAGTTCGGTTTCCCAAGCGTCTTTTTCGGCGGCAACATCTTTTGCACGCTCCGCTTTAGTGGCATCACACGCCAGTGTTTTATCGGCCATCATGGACGTTAACGCACGTGCACTGGCACCAGCATCACCACAAATACCAACAGAAATTTTCTTAACCAGACCAAGCATTTTGTGGTCAGCATCGATCTGAATAATTTTGGCATCCTTTGGCCAGTAATCCATGCCGTGCTGCGGCAAGGTACCAAACGGTCCCAGTCGTGAACCCAACGCAATAACCACGTCGGCTTTTGAAATCAGCTTCATGGCCGCTTTTGAACCCTGATAACCCAAAGGCCCACACCATAAATCGTGGCTGGCAGGAAACGAATCGTTGTGCAGGTAGCTATTCACAACAGGCGCGCCAAGGCGTTCGGCCAAAGCAACACAGTCTTCGACTGCATCAGCCATAACCACACCACCACCAGATAAGATGACTGGGAATTTGGCTTTTGATAATAACTCTACGGCTTCGGCCAATACTCTTTCGCCACCGGGGCCACGATCAAGACGCATGGGCTGTGGAATTTCAACATCGATATCACCGTAAAAGTAATCGCGTGGAATGTTGAGTTGTGTGGGGCCAATTTCAGACAATGCACGATCAAAACAACGGCCCGTGTATTCAGCCATACGCGACGGGTGCGTTACATGCCCGGCGTACTTTACAAATTCCTGAAACATTGGCAGCTGGTTGGCTTCCTGGAAACCACCAAGCCCGATACCGGTTGTGCCGGTTTCTGGGGTGATCATGACCACTGGGCTGTGCGCCCAATAAGCGGCCGCAACGGCGGTGACGCAGTTACTGATACCTGGACCATTTTGACCGATAACAACACCGTGTTTACCGGTAGCACGCGAGTAACCATCAGCCATGTGGGCCGCGCCTTGTTCGTGTACCACTGGAATCAGTCGGATACCGGCAGGTGCAAAAATATCCATGGCGTCCATGAACGCTGAACCCATGATGCCGAAAATATCTGTTACCCCATTTGCAACCAGCGTTTCTACAAACGCTTCACTGGGCGTCATTCGTGCCATGTTTATCTCCAATCGATTTGCATTGACGTAGGCCAATGCGATTATAAAAATGTAAGCACACTCACTAAAATCAGTGTGCTTTCAAGCAATGTTAAAAGTTGAGCCCGACCACCGTGTCGCTGGTATAAGCCTATGTTACAGCACATCCTCAGCGGGCTGGTACTCAAGACCAAACACCTCTGCCACCTCTTCTATGGTGATCACGCCTTTGTGAACATTAAGGCCGTTTCGCAAATGTTCATCGTCTTTCAGGGCCTGTTGGTATCCCTTATTCGCTAAGGTTAGAACGTGTGGCAAGGTGACGTTATTCAGTGCGAACGTGGATGTACGCGGCACTCCGCCTGGCATATTAGCCACACAGTAGTGCACAACATCATCAACCACATACGTGGGTTCTGCATGGGTGGTTGCTTTTGAAGTCTCTGCACAACCGCCCTGATCGATAGCCACATCAACAATAACCGAGCCTGGCTTCATGCGCTTGACCATGTCAGCGGTAATCAGCTTTGGTGCGGCAGCGCCGGGTATTAACACACCGCCAATCACCAAATCAGCTTCGATGACATGTTTTTCCAATGCATCTTTTGTGGAAAATACACTGTTGGTGGTTCGACCAAACTGCTGCCAGTGCGATTCAAGCACATCCGGGTTTCGATCAATCACCCAGGTATCAGCACCTTGACCTACTGCAATGTGGGCCGCATGCGTGCCCACCACACCAGCCCCAACAATAACCACTTTGGCCGGGTCGACACCTGGCACACCACCCAGCAGCATGCCCATGCCACCGTGTGGCTGCTCAAGGCAAAACGCACCCGCCTGAATAGACATGCGGCCTGCCACTTTGGACATTGGCGCAAGCAATGGCAATCCACCACGAGGCGATGTGACGGTTTCGTAGGCAATGCAAACAGCACCACTCTTAATTAAGTCAGTGGTTTGTGGCTCATCAGCTGCCAGGTGCAAATACGTGAACAAAATTTGCCCTTCTCGAAGCATCGCCCGCTCGACGGCCTGGGGCTCCTTGACCTTGACGATCATGTCGCTGCGTTCGAATATCTCTTTGGCACTGGGCACCACTTCGGCACCGGCCTGGCGGTAGACATCATCGTCGCAGCCAATGCCTGCACCACAGGACTGCTCAGCCAACACTTGGTGCCCGTTAGCCACCAGCTCACGTACGCTAGTTGGGGTTAGACCCACTCGATATTCGTGGTTTTTTATTTCTTTTGGTACGCCGATAAGCATTGGGTAGACCTACAGAATCTTGATAATCCAGTAGTTTAGCGCCAGCCAGAAGCTTCAATAGTGCCAACGGTTTTGAGTCGCCTGTGCCAGCGGGCAAACTGCGTCACATCTTGGCGATGATGCCCGCCAGCTTATCGATGCCTTCTTCTATGCGATCTTCTGGGATGGACGAAAATCCCAGCCGGCAGAAGTTTTTAGGGCCATCTCGATCAGCAAAGTAATTGTCACCAGCATTAATCACGATACCGGCCTCAGAGGCATTATCCTCTAGCCGTTTTGCACTGATGTTCGGTGGCAACTGGACCCAGAACGAAGAGCCACCAAAAGCCGGTGCAATGGCAGACAAAGGCGCATGTGAAGCCAAGGCTTTATCCATGATTTCCCATCGACGTCGAAACGCCTGAGACAGTCGCAACAAAGCCGAATCATGATGCCCCAGGGCCAGAAAGTGACCCACGGTACGTTGGTTGTTTGTGGGTGGATGCCGGTACATTAATCGACGCAATGCGCGCGCCTTTTTTATGAACCCGGGAGGACCCACCATAAAGCCAACACGTAAGCCAGGCGCTAAGGTTTTGGACAAACTGCCAACATAAATAACCCGGTGTTTGCTGTCCAAACTTTTTAACGCAGGCGTTGGCTTACCCACAAAGTTAAGTTCGCTTTCGTAATCGTCTTCAACAATAATGACATCGTGTTGATTAGCCTCGTCCAATAACTTTTGACGTGCTTCCAATGGCATGGTGGTGGTGGTTGGACATTGATGACTGGGCGTAACATACATCAGCTTGCACGATGCAAAACGCTCATCGGTTATAACGCCTTTCTCGCCCACTGGAAACTTGAGTCGCTCTCCACCAAACAAACCAAAGATATTTCGCGCATCAACATAACAAGGATCTTCAAGACCCACCGTTGCGTCTTTGTCCAGCAGCAACTGCGCAATGAGAAACAAGGCGTTTTGAGCGCCGCTGGTGATCAGTATTTCGTCTCGTTCGGCCCACACACCACGACGTGGTAGTACCCGAGTGTGTATTTGCTCAACCAGCAACTCATCATCGCTATCAACGCGGTCATGAGTCCATTGGCTAATGGCACCAACACGCAATGACAAACGACAGGCTTCACGCCAGTCGTTTACCGGAAATAAAGAGGAATCTACCTGGCCATAAATAAACGGGTAAGGGTAACGTTGCCAGTCGAGCGGTCGATGTATGTTTCGCTGCGACATCACATCGATGCTAACTTCCGGGCCTTGCGCAAAACGCTCGTCTACCTCGACTGGCCTTGACTTAGGTTTGGTGTATTCGACACGCCCATCAAGAATATCCGGGTTAATAAAATAACCGCGTCGCTCGTGGGCTTGTAGATAGTTCTCGTCTATTAGATGCTGGTAGGCCAATACAACCGTATTGCGGGCCACGCCCAATTGACGAGAGAGCTCTCTTGATGATGGCAGTGGTACATCAACCGGTATGCGGTTATCCAGAATGGCTTTTACCAGCGCTTCGCGCAATTGAGATTGCAAGCTTTGCGGTTTGTCGGCATCGAGTTTGAACAACTGATGCCACATCGGCTTCTCGTGAGCCTTACCCACGGTTAGTTCGGCTCGACTGGCTCAACAAGTTCGAACTCAAGCTCCTCGACTGAGTCCGGCAACTCTGATTCGGCCAAAGACGGAATATCCAGTTCGCTGGCAATAATCGGTTGTGTTTCGTCCGGGCCTGGCTCGTATACATCGGCTGTCATTTCCTCGAGTCCAGTTGACCCGTCAGATTGCTGGGCACCGCTTGCGTGTGCCACACTTCTGGACTTTACACTGTTATGAGCAACGAATGAGCGTTCGTTTGCTTTGCCGCTGTTAGATTGGTTCGCACTGGCGCCAGTTCTGCCACCATCTCTGATCGCGTTGGGGCGATTCGCCGACCGGTCATTGCCGGATTGAGAAGACGAATGCTCGACTCGCTTATTTAAGACCGGAAGCTCTTCGTTGTCCAGCCATTCATCCGCACTGACCTTTAGCATCCTGACTTCACGTAACTTATTCGCTTTGAAGCTGGCAAAGTCTCGCTGCAATCGAATACATTTTTCTTCGGAGGTATTCAACTCAGCAGTGATTTTTTCAATTCGCTGTTCCTGTAAGCCGGAATGGACTTGCAGGGTTTCTTGTTGTGCCGCCAACTGCGATTGCTTTTCACGCATTATTCCGGCCAGCTTTTGCTCCGACTCAAGTGCCTGCTTAATGTTGGCATTTTCTGTGGCTAGCTCTTTGCGCTCCAGGGTCAACTTATCCATTGCATTTTGCTTGGCCAGCAGCGCTTTGTTTTGCGATCGAGCTTGATGCAAGCGCATACTCGAAAGGCCAATGAGGAAGCCCAAAAACGCTACTGCCAATAGAACCAGCAACAATTTTATCGTTATTGCACTTATCATTTTTCTATCACCGTTGCGAATACCGTGACACGATGGCTGTCAAACGGTAATTGCTGTTTTCCTAAAGCTCGTATTCTGAATCGACCCTCGTCCAAACCACGATCTATTAAGTAGTTCACCAGGGTCAAAGCACGCTCTCGACTGATGAGTTTATTGTTGTTATCCAGATCAAACTCATTACTGGCCACCTGCACCGTTACTGAGGTTTCGGAATACAAAAACAACAGTTCGAACAAGCGATCCATTGGCTGCATGGCCGAATCACGCAGCACAACATCATTGTTCTCAAAACGGACTCTTGCCGAGAGTCCCGGAATACTGGCCAGCTCTTCGCGTCTCACCCGTTCAAACGCTGTTTCCGCAGCTGAAGGGGCGGCACCTGGCTGAACTGCCAGCGCAGCAAGCTGTTGATCTTCCAGTGCCTCTGGTGTTGCTGACTCTGGGTCCTGCTCATCTGTGGCGGCTTGCGGTTGTGCTGCAAGCGCGTCTGTTTCAGCGTTGGCAGCAGCCAGGCGCGCTTGCTCGGCCTGCGTTGCTGCCAGTGCAGCAGCGGCTTCTTGCTCCGCTTTTTCTGCTGCTAGTCGTTCTGCCTCGGCCTGCTGTTCAGCCAGTTGCGCGGCCAGTTTTTCTTGCTCTGCTTTTTCCGCCGCCAGCCGTTCTACTTCAGCCTGTTGCGCGGCTAATTGTTCCTGCTCTGCTTTTTCTGCTGCCAGCCGTTCTGCCTCGGCCTGTTGCGCGGCTAATTGTTCCTGCTCTGCTTTTTCTACCGCCAGTCGTTCTTCTTCGGCCTGCTGTGCGGCTAGTCTTTCCGTTTCGGCTTTTTCCGCCGCCAGTCGTTCTGCTTCGGCCTGTTGTGCAGCCAGTTTTTCCTGTTCGGCTTTTTCTGCCGCCAGTCGTTCTGCTTCAGCCTGTTGTGCGGCCAGCTTTTCCTGTTCGGCTTTCTCTACCGCCAATCGTTCTTCTTCAGCCTGCTGTGCGGCTAGCTTTTCCTGTTCGGCTTTTTCTGCCGCCAGTCGTTCTGCTTCAGCCTGTTGTGCAGCTAGTTTTTCCTGTTCCTCTTTCTCTGCCGCCAATCGTTCATCTTCAGCCTGTTGCGCGGCTAGCTTTTCTTTTTCCGCCTGCTGCTGTTCAGCCAAGCGGTCCCGTTCGGCTTTTTCAGCCGCAAGTCTCACCTGCTCGGTTGTTTCAGTAGCCGAGCTCTCGCCTTGCAGCGCAAGCACTTCACGTTTCTCTACCAGCTGATTCTGTCCTTCACCGGTGACAGACACATCACCTACTTCGCCTTGGACTAACTCGTTCTGGGTGACAGCCGCAGCCTGACTGCCTTGTAAATTAATAAGCCTGTCTTGATTAAATAGCGCCCACACACACACCAATAGCAGTCCACAGGTAGAGGCAGCCAACGTAAACCAGGCAAGCCCGGTTGGCTGCACCGGCGATGCACCAGGCTTTGCAGCGAGTGTTGGTTTGCCAGCAGACTTGCCCGGCGAAACCAAATCGGAATTGTTAGTGTTAGCACCCATGTTTCGAGCGTTTGTTCTTCCTGTGTGAACCAGTCCATACCGGTAAGCAAAATAACCCGCAATTTGCGCCAGCGCACAGTTTCAAAGCTGTGTCAGCCAGCTGCAGATCAGTAAACATACCTACGGATAAATTCTGCGTGTTTTTGCTGATTAAAACAACCGGTGTCTTAGCGAAACGCCCATCAATCAACACTTAAATGGCCGAAAAGGAAAAGAATCAACGCTGTTTAACACTATGCCGGAATGTGCGCGGCAACACGGACGTTTTCGCGCCGGCTTTCTATGATACCCAACAGAGCTAAAAACCCACTAACAAAGTCCACCATAAGAAGTGGATAGCGGTGAAAAACAGTGAAAATAATAAAAATAATTCCAGCTTTACTCATTCAGACGTCACTACTGCTGACCCTCAGCGCCTGCGGGTGGGTTGATTCCACCGGCAAACAAGCCAATGTACTGCCAGCACAGATCGATTCCAGCTTGGTGATCCTCAACAACGGCGATTCGTTTCCCATAGGCGAAAACATGCAGCGCACGCTGGTTTTCGACGGGGTCGACAATGCCATCAGCGGTTGGTCCTGGAACTACCTGGACGGCCAGGGAAACATTGATAGCTGTTTAGGCTTCAACGGATTCGAGCAGCCTATTGCCACAAACGAGCTAAACGTGTCTTGCGCCCGTGATGCTGTTTGCGAAATTAATATTCAAGAGTCTGTGATCGATGGCACCACGCGCTTTGATATTGTGACGCCCCAGTTACGTGCACCATTATCGTTGGTCTACAACGTTA
Organism: uncultured Granulosicoccaceae bacterium; assembly: GCA_938035525.1. Taxonomy (GTDB): domain Bacteria; phylum Pseudomonadota; class Gammaproteobacteria; order Granulosicoccales; family Granulosicoccaceae; genus Granulosicoccus. The sequence continues at coordinate 10,757 of CALHOI010000012.1, read as the reverse complement.
GCGCCACATTAGAAAACGGCACCACCATAAACAGACAGCAAACCCTTTGCGCAAGTCCGATTAATGATGCACCTGAAGCGGTAGACGACAGCGTTAGTGTGACCCGTGGCCAATCCTTACTGGTGCTCGGTGATGATGATCTTAGTTTGTTACGCAACGATACCGATGATGACGATATTCGCAACGAGCCATTAACCGTTAATACGACCGCAGTTGTTGCGCCAAAATTTGCCAGCAGCTTCGAGCTGTTTAACGACGGTGGGTTCTGGTACCAACCGGCGCAAGATGCGCCTTTATCTGTCAATGGTTCGATCAGTGATTTTTTCACTTATTCCATTTTTGATGGCACCAACGAAAGCACAGCAACGGTCAGCATAAAAGTGATCGACTTCAACTCTGCACCAATCTTGAATTTTGATATACCCGAAATCACGGCGTACATTGACAACGGCAATGTGCAGGTTAGCCACGCGTTTTTTGAAAACTACTTCTTCGATGCAGAAGGCGACACACTGACTTTCTCTGTACTTGATAAATCACTGCCAGAATCAGGCAACTTGTGGATAAGTGACGATGGTGAGTTACAAGGCAGGCCAGACGAGGAAGACAGCGGTCGTTACTATGTTGTGGTAGAAGTATCCGACTCGATGGAATCCGTTGAAACAGGATTCTTTTTAAATGTTGCACGCCTCAGTGGCTTCAACCGTGCACCCACGGTTGATGATATCGACAATCATCGAGTCACTGGCGACTTTGAATACGATGTATCGGTATTTTTCGTTGATCGTGACGATGATCACCTTGCTTTCACTGCCACCGGTTTGCCCACGGGCGTGCAAATAAGTCCGCAGGGCGTCATCTACGGAACAGCTACCGATGTTAACGAAGGAAGATACATTATTAGAGTTGAAGCCAACGACGGTAACGGCGGTACTGACGATGACGGCTTCCGACTGATTATTCAGTAAAAGACTTACTCTGTAAAACTTATTCAGTAAAACTTATTCAGTAAAAAATGCTTTGCACCGACCTTGTATTGCAAAAGGTTGGCAATTAAGAAAGTAAGGCAAGCACTTGATCGTGCATCTGGCGGCTCCCACAAGCAACAACGGAGCCGCCAGATGCAGCCGACTCTCCATCCCAGTCAGTGATAACACCTCCCGCACCCTCTACTATGGGCACCAGCGCGGCGATATCATAGGGTTGTAAACCGGTTTCTATAACCACATCGACAAAACCCATTGCTAATAAAGCATAACAATAACAATCACCGCCAAACCGCACCATCGATACGGCACTTTCAACCCGTTCAAAAGCCTCACGGTGTTTTTCCTGCACAAAAAAATCGGGCGATGTGGTTTGTAAAATAGCCTGATTGATTGGCGTGGATGAACGAGTGAGCAGTTGCTTATTGCCAGTGGGTGTAATCAATTGAGCATTGGGCTTATTGGTGTTGCCATCGCTGAACGCTGTGCCAACGAAACGCTCTTGCATAAACGGTTGCTCTAACAAGCCAAGCACAACATCAGCTCCATCATAAACAGCTATCAGGGTTCCCCACAATGGCATACCAGTTATGTATGCTCGTGTGCCATCGATTGGGTCGACAACCCATAAGGGTTGGTTGTCTTTGAGTTGTTGCTCGGTTTCTTCTCCAAAAAACCCGTGCTCGGGAAACTCGCCCATGACAACTTCCTTTATTGCGTGCTCAGCTTGCCGATCGGCGATGGTCACTGGGTCGAAGCTGCCAGGTGCTTCTTTATTTTCTACCGCTATGGAGCGCCGGAAGTTTGCCATGGTTGGCACCGATGCGGCGTCGGCGGCAAGGTGTGCCGTTTCGAGTATGCGAGCGCAATATTGCGCGGAGAGCTCAACCTTCGAGTATTTGGGCAGCAGCATGGGAGTCAATTAATTCGCCTGAATGGCACAGTTTAGCAAACACCACCAACCCAACTGATTGGCCTTGTTTGTGCACCGATTATGCGTCATCAGCGCCAAGCAAAATTCAGCTATTGCGCCATAACTAAAAATCACCTAACAGGCTCGGTAATTTAGTAAAAATCAGCTCTGCAAACTGAAAAAACCGCTCCTATACTCAGCGTCCCGAGTAAAAGCTGCTTGGGAATTTTTAAAAATTGAGACCTCAGTTTATCCATGTTAATAAAGTTATTTCTCTTGTTTATGTTCTGCCTCATCGCATCCTCTTTACAAAGCTGCGCGCAGGTTGATGTCAAGCAAATGACCTACAAAGCGCTACGACAGCAAGATTGTCGGATGAACGAACCCAATACGTTTTGTGAGCGTGGGTTCTCTGCTGAGTATCAGGAATATGAAAGAATTCGTCAGGAATTTATTCGCGATACCAAAACAAGTGCCAGTGACACTGATATCAGCACAGATGATATCAGCACAGATGAGCTCAAGCGTGTACGCGGGACCGAACCCGCAATCCTGGCGCAGGATATTGTGCAATGACAGAACCTGCCTTACTGGCTGACATTATCGCACACAGGGGCGCATCTGGAGATGCGCCGGAAAACACGCTTTCAGCCATTGTGTTGGCTCATAAAGCTGGCGCGCGCTGTGTCGAACTGGACGCGTCTATCAGCAGCGACGGCATTGCGTTTATTCATCACGATGACACGCTGGAGCGGTGCACCAATGCACGTGGCTATCTGTGCGCACACACGGCAGACGAATTGGACAAGGTTAAATCCAGCGCTGGTATGGCTGCCTATAAAGACGAACCACTACCACGACTCAGCGCGGCAGTTGCATTGCTAAGCGAATTGCAAATGGGTTTAAACCTTGAAATCAAACCCACACCAGGATTGGAAGCGCCGACAGCTTTGGCTGTTTGCGATGTTATAAGAAAACAATGGCCCGCCGATTTAGCGTTAGTGCTGTCAAGTTTTTCCAAAGAGTCGTTAGCGGTTGCACGAGACAGCCTTCCCGGCGCCGCACGCGCACTGATCGTTTGCGCTGTACCCGATGACTGGCAACACCAAACGCAATTGCTGCAATGTCGCAACTTGCACATGGCTGCACCGCTACTGGATGCGCAAAAAGCGCAAGCTATTACCGAAGCTGGTTTGGGTTTGTATTGCTTTACCGTCAATGACAGTGACGAAGCAAAAAAAGTGTTAGCTATGGGTGCCCATGGGGTGTTCACTGATTACCCCGAGAAACTGCTGAACGCAATGCAAAGCTAAGAGTGACAAGTTAGCTTTAGCACAGTAAATGATGTAGCAGCTCTTTGTCGTCCGGTATTAGTTATACCGTTTAATGGTAGCGCTCATCAATCAGGAATTTTAAATCGCCGACCAGGCAAAAACCCAGACGCACTTGACCCAATGGCTCGCGCTATTGACGCCCACTCTGATTCCCAGCAACAACCGTGGGAGAATCCATCGATCGATATGCCCAAGGCGCTTTTTTGCGCTCGCACATAATCTGTAACCAAAACGGGTGGCACCACCTGGTCGCGACCACCAACCAGATGCCATTGTTTTATGCGCGTTGGCAGGTCGGATTGCAACGCAGGGTTTAACGATGTGTAAAGCGGTGAATAACCATGATGGCTTGTCCAGGCATCGGTGTTCAGGTTGCCGGCAATGGTCACCACGTGGGTGACCTCTCTAAGTTTAGGCGCAATAAGCACTGCAAGCGCACCACCACCACTGTGACCAATCAGCTTCACTTCATTAAACCCATGCTGATCGATCAGTTTCCTGATTACCGCGGTCATGCTGCGCACCACAGTCACCGAATACCGAGCTGAAGTCCACAGGGTCGGATTGCAGCCATCGTCTTCGGCAGTGCCGTTGTAACACGGTCTGCCCACGTAGGCGGCAGCTGCGGTGTCTTTCGCCATCAGGCGCAAGGCCAGCGGCTCGCGCGGGGTTGGGTCGGGCATGGTCACCACACGGTACTTCCAGGGAGACCCGTCGCCCTCCAGGTAGACATGCAGCACGTTTTTTGCCTGATCAAATTGGTTGGTGTAAACCAAATGGGCAAAACCATGCGTATTTACCACTGATCGCTGGAAATGGTGACTTTGGGCAATGTCATCTAACCGGGAGGTTGGTGTGGCACAACCTGAAAGGGCTATACAAATCGCCAAAATCGCCCATATTTTCTTACACGTCATTGAATTCATCACGCATGTGAAAGGTTTGACTAAAAACACCTACAAAAACAGCGCCAAGCAGCATATATACTGAATTGGTCACGGAAGTCTAGCGGAGTACTCGATTCATGAAAACGTCATATATAGCCGCCGGATTACTGGTTCTGGCTCTCGGCTTGTGGATGGCAAGCGGTGCCTTCTCGTCCGATGATGCTGCAAGTGAGGTGGCTGGTGACCAAAACACGACAGGGGAGCAAAACAGCGCCTCAGGGTCAGATACAACGCCATTAGCCAAGCCCATAAAAGTTGAATACATTGATGTGCAACTAGAGCCTCGTTCGCGCGACATCATACTGCAAGGCCAGCTCGAACCTCGCCGGCATCTGCACATGCGCGCCGAGACCAGCAGTATCGTCGAAACCATATCAATTGAAAAAGGCGCACGTGTAAACAAGGGTGACACCATCGTCAGCCTGTCTCTGGACGGACGGGAAACCGACTTAATGGAAGCCCAGGCGCAACTGCAAACTGCTCGCAGTCAACAAAAGGCGGCGGCCTCGCTGCGCCAAAAAGGCCTGCAGTCGCAAGTGCAACTGGAACAAACCCAGGCGCAATTGGCATCGGCAAGAGCACAACTGAGCCGAATCCAGCGCGACATCGAAAACACCAAAATCATTGCACCGTTTGCTGGTCTGGTTAACGCGGTACCGGTGGAAGTGGGTGAGATGATAGACAGAGGTGCCGTGGTGGCAGAGCTGGTCGACAACAGCCGCTTTATCGTTACAGCCCAGGTTGCTCAGCAATTGCTGAGTCAGCTCACTCTTAATGCCGACATCGATGTAAAACTGATTACCGGCGACACCCTGCCCGGCAAGTTAACTTACATCTCATCGGTGGCCGATGCAGCCAGTCGCAGCTTTTCGGTTGAAGCCGAAGTCGACAACGTTGATGGAAAATACGCCGCAGGCGTCAGTGCATCGTTAGTGGTACCCATTGAAAAAGTGGAAGCCATATTCATCACACCCTCAGCATTGTCTTTGGGTGATGATGGCGGACTGGGTGTAAAAATTATTGATGAAAACCAAGAGGTGGTATTCACACCCATTGATCTGGTTAGCTCCACCTTAGAAGGTGCGTGGGTTACGGGCATACCCGATAACAGCAAAGTGATTACCCTTGGCCAGGGCTTTGTAAAACCAGGCCAAAAAGTTGAGCCTGTCAAAGCGGCCACGGCTTCGGAAGAGGCCAGCTAATGTACGCCTTTATCAGTGCTGCGTTCGATCGCAGCCGCACGGTTCTGATGCTGCTGCTGTTTTTAGTGGCAGCTGGTGTTGTCGCATACAACAACATCCCCAAAGAGTCAGAGCCTGACGTCCCTATTCCCATCATGTACGTGTCAATGAGTCACGACGGTATCTCGCCAAACGATGCCGAGCGCTTGTTGGTTAGGCCCATGGAAAAAGAACTGCAAAGCATCACCGGAATTAAAGAGATGCGCAGCACGGCTGGCGAAGGACATGCATCGGTGCTACTCGAATTTGATGCAGGTTTTGATGGCGATCAAGCGCTTCTGGACGTGCGCGAAAAGGTTGATGCCGCTAAATCGAAACTACCGGCTGACACCGATGAGCCTACCGTAAACGAAATTAACATAGCGCTGTTTCCTGTACTCAACATCAGCTTATCGGGCCCAATACCCGAGCGCAGCCTGATAAAAATAGCCCGCGAATTCAAAGATGAACTTGAAGCGCTGCCCGGCGTGCTTGAGGCCGATATTGCCGGTGAGCGTGAAGAAGTACTGGAAATAGAAATCGATCCGGCCATTATGGAAACCTATCAGGTGGACTTCGGATCGCTATTCAACTTAATCAGCAATAACAACTTACTGGTTGCCGCTGGTGCTATCGATACGGGTGCAGGCCGTATGGTATTAAAAGTACCGGGCATTATTGAAAACGTGCAAGACGTTATGGACATGCCGGTTAAAGTCACCGACGATGCCGTGGTGGTACTCAAAGACGTTGCCAGCATTCGCCGCACCTTCAAAGACCCCAACAGCTTTGCGCGGCTCGACGGACAACCCACACTAGTGCTTGAAATCAGCAAGCGCCTTGGTGCCAACATCATCGAAACCATCGATTCGGTGCGGGCCACCATTGATGCCAAGCGTGAATTCCTGCCAGCCAATCTGGAAATCGGTTTTCATCAAGACAAATCCAAACAAACCAAAGAAATGCTGGGCGACCTGCAAAACAATGTTATCTCCGGTGTGGTGTTGGTGATGATCGTCATCATGGCGGCTTTGGGTATTCGTTCATCCTTGCTGGTTGGTTTTGCCATTCCCGGTTCTTTTCTGGCCGGCATCATGGTTATTAACGCCATGGGCTTTACCATGAACGTGATTGTGCTGTTCAGTTTAATACTGGTGGTTGGCATGTTGGTCGATGGCGCTATTATCGTCACCGAACTTGCCGATCGAAACCTGAGCCAGGGCATGAGTAAGGCTGAAGCCTATGCAAGCGCGTCCAAACGCATGTCGTGGCCCATCATTGCATCCACATTCACCACGCTGGCTGTGTTCGCCCCATTGTTATTTTGGCCAGGGCTTATCGGTCAGTTTATGCGTTACATGCCCATCACCGTTATTTCATGCTTAATGGCGTCGCTGTTTATGGCGCTCATTTTTATACCGGTTATTGGAAAGTTAATTGGGCGAAAGCCAGAGCAAACCGATACATCAATTGAATCCAACTCAAACGACCCCAAAGAAATTAAACGCGCGCAAGTACGCAGAGTGGTGCAAAACCCGGATGGGTCTACCGAGGCCAGCAACATCGTTGCGCAAGACGTTATTGATGCATCGAAAGGGTCTCGTGCAGGTTACTTACGCATACTGCACAAGCTGCTCAAATTTCCTACCGTGACCCTGGTTGCCGTATTGATTTTCACGGTGCTCAGTTATGTGGTCTACGGTGCCCTGGGCAAAGGCGTTGAATTTTTTCCCGACATTGAACCCGAATCGCTTATTGCAAAAGTCCATGCTCGCGGTGATTTATCCATCTACGAGCAAGACAAAATACTCACCCGCGTTGAAAACCTGTTAATCGGCAACGAAGCGTTTAAGTCAGTTTATACGCGCACCGGCGCCGACTCCCAAGACGGCGGCGATGTCATTGGCAACATCTCACTGGAACTAAAAGATTGGAACAAGCGACCAAAAGCCGTTGAGCTTATCGCCGACATGGAAGAGATGGTTTCCGATATTGCTGGTGTGCAAATAGAATTTCTTAAAAACGAAGGTGGTCCAGGTGGCGGTGGCAAACCCATCAACATTCAAATCAGCGCCAGCACCACCGAGAAACTACATCAAGCTGTTGATTATATTCGCGAGCAAATGGTAGCCGTCGGTGGGTTTTCGGGTATCGAGGATAACCGTCCGCTACCCGGTATTGAATGGCAGCTAAAGGTTGATCGTAAACAAGCCGCCGAGTACGGTGCCAACATAGCAATGATCGGTAATGCCATACAGCTGATAACCTCTGGCATTCGTGTGGCCGGTTACCGGCCCGATGATGCTACCGATGAGCTGGATATTCGCATGCGTTACCCGGTTGAGCAACGCAACCTCGACCAAATAACCCAACTGCGGGTACTAACCAATCAGGGCATGGTACCCATATCCAATTTTGTGTCACTGACCCCTGCCCCAAAAACCGGCGTGATAAACCGAGTCGATGGTAATCGCGTTATTACCATTCAATCTGATGTGGCAGAAGGTTTTCTACCCGATACACAAAAGAAACTCCTGGAACAAAAATTACTCGATGGCCCAAGCGACCCGGAAGTATCGGTGGTGTTTAAAGGGGAAGCGCAAGAACAACAGGAAGCCATGATCTTTCTGTTAACCGCCTTTGTGTCGGCCATCTTTTTTATGATGATTATTCTGGTCACCCAGTTTAATAGTTTGTATCAGGCCACACTGGTGCTAAGCGCTATATTGTTCTCTACCTCGGGCGTACTCATTGGCTTGCTGATTACCGGACAAACCTTTGGCATCGTCATGGTGGGTATTGGCATTATTGCGCTTGCCGGTATTGTGGTGAACAACAATATTGTTCTTATTGATACCTACAATAAATTTCGCGATGCGGGTTCATCAGCGCTGGACGCGGCCATGTTAACAGGCTCTGTTCGTGCCAGACCGGTTTTTCTAACCGCCATCACCACCATACTGGGCCTGATGCCAATGGTGCTGTCAATGAACATTAATTTTATCTCGCGAGACATAACTTTCGGCGCGCCATCAACTCAATGGTGGACTCAAATGGCGAGCGCCATTGCCGGTGGCTTGGCATTTACTACCCTGCTAACGCTGTTTTTAACCCCGTGCTTGCTGGTGCTGGGTGCGAAGGTCAGTGCGAAACGCACCATCAGGAAACACAAGCGGGAATTAAAGCGGCGGGCTAAGGCTAAAGCTGCTCAAACGCCCGCAGCTGCCTAAAGACGAGAATGGAACCATGAACTAGGGCCAAACGGCCCCGGACGCGCCTTAATAGGATGTAAAGCGCTCGATTGGAAGATTCAGCTTACCGTCCGCTGTAACACTTATCGTTGTTGACGTTTCAGCCTTTCACGCGTCTGCTCGTCCTGCTCTTGTATCAGGCGATTCAGACTCTCTTGCTGTTGTCTCAGCCCCGCAATCTCGTCCTTTAGTCGTCTGTTCTCTTTCTGCATTTCGTTCAGACTGACATCAAGACTTTCTAGCGTCCGGGCTACCCTAACTTTTTTTGCCATCATTTGGTCTTCAAGTCGCTACCCAGTACATCCACTACGCAATATCCTCTATTGCAGACCATTCTGTACAGCGTCAGTAGGTTACACGACAGTTAATAGCGGGGCGTTTGATTTGGATTAACAAGCGCTGTTACTAGGCAAGATAAGTCTGCACGGCCAATCAGCAAACTTGATCAGGAGCGATTAGCGTAAACGGATTAGGCAAAATAGGTGGCAGGTTTGCTAGCTCGCGATAGGTAATTTCGCGAAACCAAACCAATAATCGCAAAATTGCTTTGCAACATCCTGCATCCCCTGCGAACTGACAGACTTACACAAATAAGAGTTTGCGCCCAATTTATAAGCGTTTTGGATATCGTGGGCAGCAATGGATGTGGTTAGCATCGTTACCGGGATAACTGAAAATTTGATGTCGGAACTGAGTTTTTCCAGAATGGTAAACCCATTCTCCTTGGGAATATTGATATCCAGCAAAATAGCGTCTGGCAGGTAAGCCTCACCGTCATCGGTAAAGCTTCCTCGACGATTCAAGTAGTCAAACAATTCGGCACCGCTGTGTACGCTGTTGAAAATCAAGTCGCTTTGATAGCTGCAAAACGCTCTTTTGGTTAGATAGATGTCTTCGTCATCGTCATCAACCATCAACAGTATTGGTTTTCGTTTCGCTTGAGCCATCGTCTATATCTTGTTGGAATTTGACTGTGAACACACTCCCAGAGTCAAGATCACTAGCAGCGGACAAATTCCATCCGTGTTTGTCGCAAACTGTGCTGCATATCGCAAGTCCAATTCCATTGCCTTTAAACTCCTTGCTGCGGTGCAGGCGATTAAAGGGTTCGAAGATTTTCCTTGCGAACTCCATCTCAAATCCTATTCCGTTATCGGCAATTGCTATTCCTTCCTTTAGGTCGTCACCCAATGCTGATACAGTTATTTTTAGTGGCCGTTTGTTCGACTTGTATTTAATGCTGTTGCCTATCAGGTTTACGAACAGTTGACGAAGCATGCCTTTGTCGCCCATGACATTGGGCAATTGCCCGACATTAATTTCCGCTTGAGACTCTTTTATTGGCATATCCAGCGCTGCAATAACTTCTTGCACGAGTTTGTTTAGTGAGATGGATTTTTTCTCTGCCTGCTCTTGCGTGGCACCAGAGAATCTGAGCAAATCGTGAATCAATGTGCTCATACGATCAGACGCATCAACCACGACATCCAAATGGTATTTGGCATCATTGGTCAGAACATCTTTTAGGTCTTCTTCCAGGAAGCTGCTGAATTGCTGTATTTTACGAAGCGGTTCTTGTAAGTCGTGCGAAGCGATAAACGCAAACTGATTTAAGTTTTCATTAGCGACTTCCAAGCGACGATTTTGCTCCTCTAAGCTACGAGACACTTTATTGCGCTCTGACACATCTGTCAGTACAACCATTCTAACGCCTTGCAGCGACCCAACGGTCTTGATGCTGCTGTTCAATTCAACATCTACATTTGAGCCATCAGCCAATCTGATAGTAAACGATTGTCGCTGCGTATCGCCATGCACCAGTGCATCCCTAAGGCCCTGAGGGTTGTCCACGTTAAGCAGCTCATGGCAGTTTTTGCCGGGCAATTTGATGGGTTCTAATCCCAACTTTTCGCATAGCCGGTTGCTACCTGAAATAATTAGTCCATCATCATCACTCAAAAACATCATGGCAGGAACTGAATGAAACAAGCTTTTGTAGTATTCGTTTTGACTGGACATGAATTCCATTTGCTCCTGATTATCCAATAGAAACCCAATCCAGCTACCAATAAAAAGCGCAAAATTCTCATCCTGAGCTGAAAACGC
>CALHOI010000011.1 GCA_938035525.1 uncultured Granulosicoccaceae bacterium | reverse complement strand
CCAGTTCTATTTCTTCGCGTAGTTCTGCTGCCATATCGCCAAGGATTTCGTCGAGTTTTGGGTTATCCAAACCTTCTACTACTTCACCCTCTTGCACCTTGCCGCCATGGGTTGGCGAATAGAAATGCACGGTATCGCGATGCAAATGGTAAACACCCTTGAATCGCTTGCCCATACCAATGGGCCAGGTTATCGGCGCACACTGTATGTTCAGCATTTTCTCGACTTCGTCCATGAGCTCGATTGGCTCTCGGCCCTCACGATCAAGCTTATTAATGAATGTCATCACCGGTGTGTCTCGCAGGCGACAAACATCCATGAGTTTCTCGGTGCGGGTTTCAACACCCTTAGCCACGTCAATGACCATCAATGCCGAGTCAACCGCCGTTAAGGTGCGATAAGTATCCTCAGAAAAATCCTCGTGACCAGGCGTATCAAGTAAATTGACAATGCGATCTTTATACGGAAACTGCATAACCGATGAGGTCACAGAAATACCACGCTCTTGCTCCATTGCCATCCAGTCGGATGTTGCATGGCGGGCGGCCTTACGGCCTTTGACGGTACCAGCCAACTGTATAGCGCCACCGAACAACAGCAGCTTTTCAGTCAGGGTGGTTTTTCCCGCATCCGGGTGCGAAATAATGGCAAAGGTTCGCCTACGCCGGATTTCTTCGATGGGAGTCATGGTGGATAACGCGATGTTGAACAGAACAGCCCACAAGTATAACGCTTATAGCGGCTGTAGCGCCACAGACTGCGCAATGCCTAGGGCGTTAGGCTTTTGGCCATCACGATGGCGTCTTCACGCCCGTTGTGACTGTCGTAATAGTCTGGGCGCAATCCAACTTCGTTGAACCCGGCCCGCTGATACAAGCTGATTGCGCGTGGGACCGAGGGCCGCGCTTCTAAAAAGGCTGTGTGCGCGCCGGCTCTTTGCGCCAAATCGAGTAACAAGGCTAACAAAAACCGGGCATACCCTTGTCGGCTATACGGTTTATCGATACACAGGTTAAGAATATGTGCTTCATTAGCGCCTATCTGCATAACACCGTAGCCTACCAAGGTGCCTTCAAGACGCAAGGCCCGCAAGGTATACCCGGCCTTTATGCAGTCTTTAAAAATGCCTTGCGTCCACGGAAAATCATAGTTGGCATTTTCTATAACCATGACTTCAACTAAATCACTGGTTTGCATGATGCTCGGTTTGGGCAATGTTAACGATGTAGCAGACATAAAACGTTAACCGCCAGGATGCAGCCGCAGCCGTGCGGCCTTTAGTACATTCCAGGCCTGGCGTTTTCGATTTGGTGATTCTCGTAACTTTGCCGGGTGTGGCAATTGCCAGGCCATCATGCCTTTGCGTTCCATTGGCACGAGTAGTTCGTCTGAATTTAATGTGTCAGGTAGCGACATACGAAACAACAGTACGGCATCACGATGAGGCTTGCATAGATCAGCCACACACGCATTGTCTGAGTGATCACTTGTGCTGCTACCTGCCTCTTCCAGCAATAAACTGTTGTCGGCGGGCGGCAATACCGCTAAACAAACATCTTGTCGGCGCCAGGCGATTGAGCGCAACATGTCGTCAAACAACTTGGCATCGCTGGATTCAAACGGGTACTGCTTTTGTCGAGTGCTTATAGCCTCCACAAGAATGAGTAGTGGCGCATCCGACTTGCCCAATTGTGTGCAGCGCTGGCCACGAAACGGAATTTCAACCAGCGGTGTTTGCATTAAATCGGCCACAGATGATGAGGGCATGGGCCGCTCAACAGATTCTATTGTTGCCGTTTGCTGCGTTTGCAATGTTGCCTGTGAAGCGGCGACCTCCTGTACCAACTGCGCAACCGCAGCTTCACCTGTATCGTTTTGCTGATTGACTCCCTGTTGTACCAAACTCTGCACATGATCGGTTGGCACATGCCCGCTTTGCACATACTCGCTTTGCGCATGATCGCTTTGTACAGGGTTAGCCGAACCGCGCTTAACCCACGGCACCAACCCCATCCCTTGCAAACAACGTAGCTGGCTTTGCGTGTACAGCATAACTAGGCCTGTGGCTTGCCCACGTTGCGTTTATTGCGCTTACGAACCCAGCGAAACAATGCGTACGCCGGGCCCGCTGCGGCGTAAAACGACGTAGCAATAAGAATCATTTTTGGAGGGTCGACAGCGGTGGTCACCAACAGCAGTAACAAACCAAGCAACATTGCGAACGGGACTTTTTTGCTATCGCCCAAATCTTTGAAGCTGTAGTACATAAATGTGCTGACCATCAGCAAGCCGGTAGATAAGGTTGCAAACATGGCAAGACCAACCAGCTCTTCACCCTTGGCACCAAACTCGGCACACACCCAGACCAGACTGGCTAAAACAGCAGCGGCTGCAGGACAAGCCAACCCTTGAAAAAAGCGTTTATCAGCGGTGCCAACCTGTACATTGAACCGTGCCAGACGTAATCCGCAACAGCCCGTGTACACAAAGCAAACCACCCAGCCCAACTGCCCGTAGTCGGCCACTGGCAAGCTTGACAAAGACCAGCTGTACATTAAGAAAGCCGGTGCAACGCCAAAGGACACCATGTCTGCCATGGAATCGTATTCAGCACCGAATGCGGTTGTGGTATTGGTCATGCGGGCGACACGACCATCGAAGCCGTCCAGAACCATGGCAACCAGGATGGCGATGGCGGCGGTTTCGAACTGCGAATTGAACGCCGCGATAATGGCGTAGAAACCAGCGAGCAAGGCACTGGTTGTAAACAGGTTTGGCAGCAGGTAAATGCCACGCCCACGTTGAGGTGTCTGAGTCGGCGGACCCTGAGTGTTCATGCTATGCAATACCTCTGGTCGGATGGATACGGGGCGCTAGCGCCACCACAGTTTACGCTATGGTAACAGCTGAGCACCCTGCCCGATCATACGCATGGCGATAAAAAACTAGACTTTAAGAGACTTTTCGCCGCGGGCAATACCGGTAGCACCAGAACGCGCTACCTCGATGACATTATCAGAGCCTATTGCATCGAGAAAAGCACTGAGCTTGTGATCATCGCCGGTCAACTCAATAACATAGCTGGCATCTGTCACATCAAGAATCTTGCCTCTGAAAATATCGCAAAGGCGTTTTGTTTCTTCGCGACCATTGTCTACCGCCCGCACTTTAACCAGCATGATTTCACGTTCGATAAAAGGCACTTCGGTTAAATCGCTGAGCTTAGCGACCGAGACCAGCTTGTTAAGTTGCTTTATGATTTGCTCTATAACGCGTTCGGTACCGGTGGTAACGATGGTCATACGCGAAAGCGTTTCATCATCGGTTGGTGCCACCGTCAATGACTCAATGTTATAGCCACGGGCACTGAACAAACCGGCTACGCGTGATAAAGCGCCGGCTTCGTTTTCCATTAATACAGATATGACATGCCGCATCAGGCTAGCTCCCTCGCTGGATTGAGTCGCATTTCGTGATGCCCCTTACCGGCTTCAATCATCGGGTATACATTCTCAGATTGATCAGTGACAAAATTCATGAAGACCAGTCTGTCTTTCATGGCAAACGCTTCAGCCAGCGCACTTTCTACATCGGCAGGATTCTCAATGTTCATTCCCACGTGACCATAGCTCTCAGCCAACTTAACAAAGTCTGGTAAAGCATCCATGTAGGAATGCGAGTAGCGTTTTTCATAACTGAACTCTTGCCACTGCCTAACCATACCCATGTAGCGGTTGTTCAGATTAATGATTTTTATTGGTGTGCCGTACTGCAAACAAGTGGATAACTCCTGGATGCACATTTGTATGCTGGCTTCGCCGGTTATACAGGCGACAGTGTCGTCAGGTTTGCCTAATGCCACGCCCAGTGCTGCTGGCAAGCCAAACCCCATGGTGCCCAGACCACCCGAATTTATCCAGCGATTAGGTTCATCAAAGCCATAGTATTGCGCCGCCCACATTTGATGCTGACCAACGTCGGATGTAATGTAGGCCTGACCTTTGGTCTCACGCCACAAAGCTTCAACCACAGCCTGCGGCTTGATTAATGTGTCGCTGAGCTCGTACTCCATGCATTTGGTTGCCTGCCAGGCCTTAATTTGTGACCACCAGCTGGCTATGTCTGCCGGGTCGGCTCGGCGCTCGGATGCTCTGATTTGTTCAAGCATGGCATCCAGCACCAGCGCAACATCACCAACAATCGGTACGTCGACTGTTACGTTTTTGGATATGGAAGCCGGGTCGATATCGACATGGACTATTTTTGCATTTGGGCAGAAGCTATCGACTTCGCCAGTAACCCGATCGTCAAACCTGGCACCAATAGCAATCAGCACATCGCATTCGTGCATGGCAAGATTTGCCTCATAGGTACCGTGCATGCCCAACATGCCAATAAACTGTTTGTCTGAAGCTGGGTACGCGCCTAGCCCCATTAACGTTTGTGTTATCGGGTAACCCAGCTCACGCGTGAATGCGCGAAGTTGCTCGGAGGCATTGCCCAGCACTACACCACCGCCAGAATAAATCATTGGCTTTTTCGCCGACAGAATAAGATCAACTGCTTTACGAATTTGTCCGGGATGCCCCTGCGTTGGTGGACTATACGACCGCATCTCTACCGTTTTGGAATAGTCGAACGGCACCGTAATACCGGGCGTGGTGAAATCTTTTGGAATATCAATGACCACTGGGCCCGGTCGGCCGGTGGTGGCAACGTGAAAAGCCTCTTTGATCGTTTGCGCCATGTTTTCTAGCGAGTCGACTAAAAAGTTGTGTTTTACACAAGGTCGAGTTATGCCAACACAGTCGACTTCCTGAAAAGCGTCGCTGCCGATGAACCGGCTTTGCACCTGACCCGATATAACAATCATGGGAACCGAATCCATAAAGGCCGTTGCAATACCGGTGACAGCATTGGTCGCGCCAGGACCTGAAGTCACCAGCACAACGCCTGGCTTACCGGTTGCACGCGCATACCCGTCTGCCGCATGAGTTGCAGATTGTTCATGACGTACAAGTATATGTTTGACCGAATTTTGCTGATACAGCGCGTCATAGATATGCAGCACCGCCCCACCCGGGTAACCAAATATAAGTTCGACGCCTTCCTCTTTAAGTGCTTCCATCAGCACTTTACCACCAGATAATTCCACCTGCTATTTCCTCGTTGTTAAGTGCGCATCGTTGTTAAGTGCGCAGCTGAGCCGTTCACGACAGACAAGAATGCCATGTCGATTGATCGACCATGCTATGGCAACCATGGTTGCATAAATTGTGATTAGAGACAGCACCATCGGTGAAAGCGTTAGCTCTCGTGAATGCCTGTCATGTGTCGTCGAGGTGGCGTGTCTGCATTACAGCCGGGTTTAGACAGTGGCGGTGGGTGTGCCACTAGGGACGTGCGCGCCTTTCGGGTGGAGAGTGCGTAACGCCGGCTTGCTGACAGGCCAGATTGTGTCCTGCCCCTTAACACTTGCGAGTATAACCAATCAGCGAGGTTTGCGGTGTGCCGTGTCGCGAAGTGTGGCGTAAACCCCGAAATAAGCCATCCGCCGTGTAAGATTGGCACGAACAACGCAGCATTTATACTCCGACTACACTTTGTTAGAAATGGGCAGAACTTAAACCCGATTGACTGTCAAAAATTTCATGCCAATTGCTTCTCAACAAAATCAACGCTCGACTTCCCCGAAACACCACACATGGCGCACAGTAGCGCTTGTACTTGGGCTTGTCTTGGGCGCGGGCAGCACGGTTGTGGCACAGCAAAATCTGCCGATCATGGGCGAGCCGGCCGATAACGCGTTGTCACCGCTAGAGGAAAAGCAGCTTGGCGCTCATTTTATGCGTCAGATCAGAGCGCAAATGCCATTGGTGCGCGATGTGCTGGTAGACGAATACATTACTAATCTGGGTAATCGACTTGCGCTGGCTTCGGGTAAATCCGCAGAGCAGGAATTCACGTTTTTCGTCATCAACGATCATCAGATCAATGCGTTTGCGATTCCCGGTGGTTACGTGGGCGTGAACGTTGGCTTAATTGACGCCATGCGTCATGAAGAACAGCTTGCTGGTGTGGTTGCACACGAGGTGGCTCATGTAACGCAGCGCCACCATGCACGCGCATTCGCCATTGGCAACCAATACTCAATAAGAACGGCAGCCGCCATATTTGCAGCCCTGGTTATCGGCCAGGCATCCACCGAGGCCGGTCAAGCCGCCCTTGCCGCAGGGATGGCAGCCACGCAACAGTCGGCCGTGAATTTTACCAGAACCAACGAGATGGAAGCTGATCGCATCGGCATAGAGATTCTGGCCAACGCACAATACAGCCCAAGCGCCATGGCAGAGTCTTTTGATATTTTACGGCGTAAAAACTCGCTGAATACGTCCGCGGGTGCGCTGCAGTACTTGCGCACACACCCACTGGATAACAACCGCATAGCGGAGGCCAAAGACCGAGCCAGCGCTCAGCCGAGCAAAGCTCTGGCACCACAGACTGATTTTCAACTTTTTAAAGCACGTTTGGCCGTGCTTTCCACCAGTGACAAAGGTCAACTGCTGCGAACGTTTAACGCCCAGCATACCAACAAGAAAAACGCTGAGAACACCTATGGCATTGCACTGCTGCACATAGAAGCCAATCGCCTGGACAAGGCAGCCGAATACCTTGAAAAGCTGGGTGAGATAACAAAAGACCACCCGACCGGTGAACTCACAAAAGCCACGGTACTGGAAAAAAAGGGCGATCTGGATGGCGCTCTGAACATACTTGAGTCGTTACATGAGTTCTACCCAGAGCGATATTCTGTGGTAGAAAAACTGGTCGAACTGCTTGCACGTAAACGCATGCTCTCTGAAGCCATGCAAATCACCACCCGCTATTTACGCCGAATCCAAAACCCGAACCCGTTAGCGTGGCGTCAACTGGCCAGCTTGCAACAAAGACTCGGCCAGCAAGCCTCTAGCCACGAATCGCTGGCACGCTACTTCGCCGGATTGAATGAAGGACAACGCGCCCTTAGTCAGCTAAAACTGGCATTACAGAATGTGGTGCCGGGGTCTGATGACGAGCTGCGCTTACAAGCCAGCATAAAAGCGTTGAGAGGCATTCCACCTGGTGAAGAAGATGCCGCTAATGAAGGGCAACCGGGTACCCGATAAAATAGATTTTGAAAAGACGAATAGATTGTTTGCTGCTACCTGTCTTGTGCAGCAACAACCAACCTATCCGCCCTACTTATTCATTCGGCTTTATCCGGCTACTTTATCTAACTTAAGATTGGGCCAGCAGATACCAGCGATTGGCCACTGGCGTTATCGGTGTACTGCACAAAGTTATCAACGAACAATGTCGCCAACTTCTTAGCGCCCTCTTCCCATTGATCAGCCGACTCATAAGTGGCTCTAGGATCAAGTAAGCTTGAGTCAACACCGTTTAGCGTTGTGGGTACAGCCAGGTTAAAGATGGGCACTATCGCCGTGTCAGCATCTTCAATTGAGCCATCGAGAATAGCGTCGATAATGGCTCTGGTTGCTTTAATTGAAATTCGATCACCCGTGCCATTCCAGCCCGTGTTAACCAAATAAGCTTTTGAGCCGGCCGCTTCCATACGCTTGGACAGTTCCTCAGCGTACTTTGTTGGGTGCAGACTCAGAAACGCTTTACCAAAACAAGCACTGAATGTTGGCTGCGCTTCTGTCACGCCCAGCTCGGTACCAGCCAGCTTTGCCGTAAAGCCAGACAGAAAATGGTACTTGGTTTGTTCGGGTGTCAAGATAGACACTGGCGGCAACACCCCAAAGGCATCAGCTGACAAGAAGATCACTTTACTGGCGTGACCAGCACGCGACACAGGTTTAACAATATTGTCTATGTGATCGATCGGGTACGATACGCGCGCGTTTTCGGTTTTGCTGCCATCGTCATAATCAACACTGTTGTCTGCGTTAAGTACCACGTTTTCCAGCAAAGCATTACGCTTTATAGCACCATAGATATCCGGCTCAGCTTCGGCACTGAGTCTAATGGTCTTCGCGTAACAACCGCCTTCAAAATTGAATACACCATCATCATCCCAACCGTGCTCGTCATCACCAATAAGGCGACGCTTGGGGTCAGTAGACAAGGTGGTTTTACCGGTGCCGGATAAACCAAAAAATACCGCGGTGTCACCTTTCTCATCGGCGTTGGCAGAGCAATGCATTGAAGCAATACCGCGCAACGGCAACAAGTAGTTCATGTAGGCAAACATGCCTTTTTTCATTTCACCGCCGTACCATGTACCACCAATGATCTGAATTTTTTCGCTCAGATTAAACGCCACAAAATTTTCAGAGTTAAGGCCGTGCTCTTTCCACTTGGTGTTGGTTGTTTTCGCTGCGTTCATTACAACGAAGTCTGGCTCGAATGTGTCGAGTTCAGCCGCAGTGGGTCGAATAAACATGTTTGTCACAAAATGCGCTTGCCATGCCACTTCCATAACAAAGCGGACGGCCAGTCGCGAATTTTCATTGGCGCCGCAAAAGGCATCGACAACAAACAAGCGCTTCTCAGAAAGTTGCTTGGTTGATGCGGCCAGCAGATCTTTCCACACGGCTTGGCTAATGGGTTTGTTGTCGTTATCACCCTGAGCTGCCCACCACAATGTGTCTTTGGTTGTGGCATCTTCAACGATGTACTTGTCTTTGGGGCTTCTACCGGTGAATGCACCAGTATCCACAGCCACAGCACCGCTGGGCGTGACAACGCCTTTTTCCAGTCCGCTTAACGAGGCGAGTGTTTCTTCTTCAAACAATTGCTCATAGCTTGGGTTGTAAACGATGTCCGTTACGTTTTCTATTCCGTACTGTGTGAGATCAATCATGCTCGTTTCGTCTTTTCGTGCCGGCAAATTCATTCAGTTCTCCATTTGGCCGTGTAGTGCTTTTCAGCCCCGCATAGCCTTAAGTTATCGGCTGGAAGGTGCCGAACTATACAAGAGAGAATGGCAAAGTAAACGGGAATTGTTTGAAAATTTGTACACAATTCAACGGTTTTAAGGCTATTTCGGCGCTGAATGTAGTTTAGCTACGCTCGACTACAAGGCGAGTTTGGTAACACCCCTAGTAAACGCGGGGTCAGTGGCTTGCGTTGATCGTAAAACGTGACAGATAGCACGATATTCACTTTCGAAAAAATTAATTTGCGTAGTTTCAGAACTTTTTGAACAGGCAACGCAAAACGGGAATTTTTGTACCAATGAACAATGCTCACCAGCATCGATAGATTGTTAGTGCAGAGTCCAGGAAGCGGGAGAAGTGTTGAATAAGGAAATGCTATTGACGTAATACTAAACGGGATGTGCGCAGGACGGGGTTGGGTGAACGTATTGAGGCCGCCCTTGATAAAAGGCGGCCCCAAGTATTTATATAAGCTTAACGATCAGTTTTAACCTTTGAGCTTACGACGTACAAACATGATCGCTGCACTCATGAGAACCAGACCTGGGAACAGTGGGTCACGACCAGGCGCATCGCTGATAGAACAAGCGCTGCCACTCAAGCCGGTCTCAACGATACCGTCAGTAGTTGTACCACCGGTTGTCGTTGTGGTTGGTTCAACCGGATTGGTACCGCCAGTGGTATCGGTTGTACCTGTTGTTGTAGTGCCCGCTGTTGTGCCTGCGGTGCCACCCGTTCCCGAACCTGCAACTGAATCCTGATCACGAAAGTCTGGCATGAAGTCGCCGTCGACATCAGGCAACACACCATCTCTGAATAAATCGTTACCGGCGTTAGAGACAACGCTGTCAACAATACCGTCACCGTCGATATCAAGATCAACTGTGTCGATGATGCCATCGTTGTCTGCATCTGCACCAGCTGCAAAAGCTGCATCTACTGCGTCATCGATTCCGTTACCGTTAGTGTCCACACCACCAGTAACGTTGATGTCGTAGCCATCGGGAATACCGTTACCGTTCGCATCGACTATGGCATCAACCAAACCATTGTTATCTGCATCGGAGCCACCAGATTCGACCACATCGAATGTGCCGTCGCTATCACTGTCAGTATCACGGAAATCACGTACACCATCGGCGTCAGTATCGGGTATCGCGAAAATTGGTACACCAGAATCGTCAGCAGTTTCGATGTCGTCTACATAACCGTTAGCACCAAAAACCTGCCCGGTATCAACCTGGCCGTCTACGTCAGTGTCCAGTGCTTCGATACTGATTTCATTGGTGTTGCTTTCGTAAATATCGGGGATACCGTCGTTATCACTGTCCAGGTCCAGGTAGTCAGGGATTTTATCGCCGTCTGTATCGACTGGGTTTGGTGCACTGATACCCAGCTCTACAGCATCGGGAATCAAGTCGTTATCGGAGTCGATGTCCAGCGAGTTGATAATGCCGTCACCATCGCTATCGATTGAACCTTCTATGGCATCTGCAATACCGTCAGCATCACTGTCGCTCGCATCACCGGCAATATCAGGCACGCCGTCATTATTGGAGTCTGTGTCCAGATAGTCTGGCATCGAGTCGCCGTCGGTGTCTTGAGGGTTATTAGCATCAGGACCTGCCTCAGCGAAATCAGGAATTGAATCGTCATCAGAGTCAACGTCAAGATAATTAAAGGTGCCGTCACCGTCGGTGTCGACACTGAGGCCTTCTACTGTATCAGGGATACCGTCGTTATCGTTATCCAAGTCAAGCGTGTTCGGGATTTCATCACCGTCGCTGTCTTCTTGAATAGTGAGTGTGTAGTCTTCTACTTCGCCATTGCTGGCCAGGCCAAACGAGTCGCTAACTTGAAGAGGATCGTTTGAAATACGAAAACGCGCATAAGTCAATCCGTCATAGTCGGTGGAAATACCAAACGTATCAGGCCATAACAACTTAATTTTTACGTTGGAAGAACCTGCAGGCACAATCGCTGTGGCAGCTTCGTCAGCGTCGAACGTACCATTACCGTCGAAGTCAATCCAGCCTACTAATGTGGCGTCCTGACTTGAAGGGTTCGTTACGAATACATTGACGTTCATGGACTTGGCGTTTTCCACCAGTTGTGGAAACGCAAACACGCCGTCTTCATCGTCAACAACATTGCCGTTGTCATCGCCCAGAGCATCCTGAGAATTTACAGGCGCATTATCATCCGGTGATTGCTCACCAATGTACGGTGAAGCAGGCTGGATGGTGTGTTCGGCCAAACCGTAGCTTGCAGGCGCATCGCCGGTATCGGCTGCAAATGCAGCCATAGGTGAAACAATTGCGATAGATATTGCCGCAACTAGAGGATTCAGTTTAAACATGCCTTTTTCCTTTGTTCGTCGGCCTTGCTGGCCGCGCGAACCGTTTATGTTTACCGTGCTGGTCTAACTTACTTGCAAGCTCAACGCACTGATAAAACCACTCTGTCGTTATCACTTGGTTCAACCGCACTCGCTAGAGGTTGAGTATCGCCATATGCTTCGGGTCGTAACCGCGTTGCATCAATCCCCTGCTCTGAAAGATAGCGGATTATGGCTATTGTGCGCCGGCGTGTTAGAAACATTGCAGCATTGGCATCTGTGGACGCTCGGGTATGAGCCGCCACTGTAATACCCACCTGCGCATCATCTAACATTGCTTGCGCTACCGTATCCAGCACTTGCTCAGCTGAGCTTGTCAGCCGATCTGTGTCAGGAAAAAATGTCAATCCAGGCACAGAATCGCCAAACATTGAACATCCATTCGCTAATACGGGCTCCCCAGCTCGCGAGCCGGGACAATTATCAGATGCATCATCAATGCCGTCATCGTCAGAATCAGGCCTGGATGCCGCAATTTTTTTCTCTGCAGGCGGCGCTGGCACAGTAATTAACGGTTTTAGCCCCTCTGAACGGGTTGGGGCTGGAGGGTTAGCTGGAGTAGGAACTTGGGTGCTGGCAATTTGGGTATCAGCAGCCGCTACGTCAGTTTGCTGCTGTGGTGCCTCAGAGACTTCCGGTTGTGGTTGCGGCGCCGGTGGGGTCTGCGCAACCGTTGATTCGGGAATTTTCTGAATATCCAAGGCGCTCAATGCTTCATTATCGGCTTCAGTCTCGACTGCCAGCTCCTCTGCGGCCCGATTTGTTGCTGGCTCAGGTTGCTGCACAGTCGGTTCGGGGTTTCTTGCCTGGACGGGTAAGCGAGGCTTTGTCGGAACTGGTTGAAACTGTTCTGCGGCCTGAGCTGTATCAGCTTGAGCCGCGCTTGTCTGGCCGTCTTGCTGTTGCGGTGCACTATTGCCCTGCTGCGAAGACGCAATAAGGACGGGTGCGTTTTGGCGTGGCGCACCAAAACGAAATATCAAACTTAATTGGCCATGCATAACATCAACGTCGTGCCCTTGCCACTCGGAACGCACAGAGAGCTGACGACTTAGCGCGTAATCGACACCGGCACCAATAAGCAGGTGGGTTTTATTTTTTTGAACAGTGTCAAAATCACCGTCGTTAAACAAGGCACCGACACCGACCCGACCAAAAGCCGCCAGTTTGTTAAATTGGAATTTGGCTAACGCGCTGGCATCGGCAACCTGATAACCCAACGCCTCGCCAGTTTCAAAGGTCGCTTCGCCGAGGTCGGCTGCACGCAGTTCAAGCGCTAAACGGCGGCCCATGTCGACTCCCAGAGTGACTTGCCCCGCTGCGCTGAAATCCTGATCTTGCTCGAGATCTGTGCCGGTGGTGTTGGCATTGAGAAAACTGGCACCCAAACCCAAACCAGCATAAGGCTGCAGCGCGGACAAGTTTACCGAGCGGCCAACGGTAGACTGAGCGGCACAACCACTGAGCAAAGTCAAAGCGGCCAGCGTCGCAACGGTAGCCTTGAGATGGTGACGCACACCGTTAAGCGCACTGTTAAGTGCACTCCTGAACATAAGTGCACTCTTAAACAAAAAAGACCGACCAGTAATCAATAACGCCGCTAACAGCATCAACAAAAACACGGGGTCAGCCTGTTTCGGTGCGAGCGCAGCAGCGCTCAGCGAGCAGCCTAACACGCTGCCGTTTTCGCCCGTTTCCAGTGTCACGGCAGGCTCTGGTTCTACAGTTGCCGGATCAAAAGGCTGTGAAGGTACCACGGGTTCTGAATCAACTGTACCGCTAAAACCTTCCTCTGCATCACTGACGCCATCGCCATCGCTGTCGGTGTCTCTGTAGTCAGGGAAGCCGTCTCTGTCAGTGTCAGGCACGTTAGTTAATTCGGTGGTGTAAGGGTCGTGCAAGCCATCAACATTGACATCAATAAACCCGTCTACCCGACCGTCACCATCGGTGTCTGCACCACTTGTTTCCAGGCGATCAGATAAACCATCTCCGTCGGAATCAAGGTCTCGATTATCTGTAATCCCATCCTGATCTGTATCGCGTGGAATGATTGGCGAAGCCGTTAACCGGTCTCCAAGTCCATCGCCATTGAGGTCGAGAAAAAAATCATACTTGCCATCAAAATCTGTGTCGCTACTGCCTGCTTCAACTACGTCAGGAATTCCATCGTTATCAGAATCCAGATCTTGTTGGTCTCTTATGCCATCACCATCCAGATCAACGCTGGCTGTGATTGACACTGACGATTCATCGCCTTGCTCAGCAACATCGGCTAAACCGTTTTCGCCTACTGACACACCTTGGTCAAGCGCACCATTGCCATCGGCATCTACAAGGGATTGCAAACCAGTGCCTGCAGTGACTTCATACAAATCGGGCAGGCCATCATTGTCAGAATCAAGATCGAGGCAATCAGCAATACCATCACCATCGGTATCGACTGTGCCTTCGGCATCGTCCGGGATAGTGTCGTTGTCATCGTCGACATCGATGACATCTGGAATACCATCGTTGTCGGAGTCACCTGAAAAACCAGCGCGCTGCTGGTCATAAAAAGATGAGCCTATTGCAGAGTTATCGAATGTCATGCCAGTTAACGGCTGCGCCTGTAAATAGCGCGCGTCTGACAGTGTTTGATTAGCCGAGAGTGTTGTTACTGCAAAACTGCTTGCAATACAGACCACCAGGCAAGCCGGTAAGCATGTCGATACATTGTTCGATGAGCGTTTAGACATGCGCTTCGATAGGCTTTTTGAAAAACAACGTTTTGCCTGTGAGATTGGCGCTACACGAGCTGTCCCTGTGGTACCCATACTCTTTCATACCCTTTTATGTCCGACCATTTCCAACCATGGAAAAAGGAATCTGCCTACGCTGAGTATGCAACAAATATTGCTGCGGGTCCGACGCTCACGGAAGAGAATACCGTTCGCTAATAAGTTTTTACAATACGGCAGGGTAAAGTGCGCAGGCGTTAACGAAAAAAGGCCTCTTACCAGCGATAAGAGGCCTGCATTTCGCGAAGAAACTTGTTTTTTACGACCCGCGCAAGCGTGAATCGCTGACGCTTGGATCGCTAGATCAAGTCAAACAGTCAGTTAACCACTTGGAACTCCACGCGACGATTTCGAGCCCGCCCCTCGGCAGTCGCATTAGTCTCACGCGGCTGTGATTCGCCATAAGCTTGTGGCTGCAATCTTGGGCCGGCTACACCTTGCTCAACCAGATAACGAGCAACGGCAATGGCGCGTCGTTTGGACAGCTGCAGGTTGCTCTCAGCACCACCTTGGTTATCAGTGTGAGCCTCAACCGAAACGCGCAGATCAGGGTAGTTGCTTAGGGTCGCCGCTACGCCATTAAGTATCTGCTGAGCTTCTCCGGTGAGCCTGTCGGAGCCAGATTCAAAGTTAATACCTTCGATTGCACCATTAAACAAAGCGCAGCCATCTTGATTAACAGGAACACCCGGCGCGCTGGATGGACATGCGTCAGCAGCGTCCACTACACCATCGGCGTCAGAATCAAGCGGTGTTTGGATTGTTGGCTCTTGCACAGTGGGCTGTGGCACCACGGCTGGTGTTGGCACTTCAGCGCGTGGCGAAGGAGCACGCCCTCTAGGTGCAGCTGACCCAAAGCGATAGACCAGACCTAGCTGACCATACCTGGCATCAGTGTCGTGCGCGACGGCTTCGGCACGAAACGCCAGGCCATTTCTTAACCCGTATTCCAGACCAAGACCTGCCAGCAAGTGATAGTCGTTCAGGCGTCGAAACTGTACGTTATCAGCCTGATTACGCATGGTACCGCCACCAACTCTGCCAAAAACCGAAAAGCCTTCACGGCGACCTCGATCGTCAGCATCGTTGAGCCCATACACAAGCGCGCTTAGCCCGCCAACCTGATAGCCGACTGTACCTGTTGGATTAAAGGTCGCTTCACCGAGTTCTGATCCATGCAGTTCGATCGAGAACCGATTAGAAATGTCGTATCCCAATTGCAAGCTTCCGCCAGCACTCATGGTTTCATCGACAGTGACGCCGTTAGTGTCACCAGTGGTTTCTGGCTCAACCTGACTGACCAGTGCACCGGCACCAATGTAAACCCGCCCTTTGTGGTCTGAGCTGGCACGACTTGAACCGCCAAAATCCAGCCAGCTACACCCGCTTAGGGCAAGCGTTGACACAGCTGCAACGATAAGGCCTGCATTACGCAGGCCTTTGGGGTTACCAGCGGGTCGCTGAGCGACCCGTTGGAGTGTTCGCCACATAATGGACGCCAGAGAGGCGGCCAGCAGCAGAAGGAATGTGGGATCAGGCACCTTGGATGCCGGACCATTCGGGCTTATTGAGCACGCCAGACCACTCCCATCAAGCCCGGTCTCAACCCTGCCAGTGTTTGGTGCTGATTCCTGAATATCGGGGGTGCCATTGCCATTCGAATCTGGCAAGTCCATCACCGTACCCTGACCATCATCGGCAACTGATGGGCCAACGAATCCGTTGCCATCGTTGTCTGGGTCAAACTGATCGGCAATACCATCACCGTCTGCGTCGTTACCGCCTGTAAAGGTCACGTCGAACATATCGTCTATACCATCCTGATCGCTATCTTCGCCACCAGTGCTAGATGCATCGGCGACGTCGGGAATGCCGTCGTTATCAGCGTCTTTGAGTACATCGACGGTGCCATCGTTATCGATGTCGGCACCACCGGCCTCAACGAGATCACTGAACCCGTCGCCATCACTGTCTAGATCTACCTGATCAGGAATACCATCCTGATCGGTATCTCGCTCACGTACTGGATTTGCTGCAAGATTGTCATCAAGGCCGTCTTCGTTGCCATCGACAAAATTATCCAGTACACCATTGTTGTCGAGATCCACGGCTGAGCCCTGGGTCTCCAGCAAATCGGAAAGACTATCCTGATCACTGTCTAGATCACGGTAGTCTGGAACCCGATCGCTGTCGGTATCAATTAATACTGCTGTAGTTCGTTGTAGACCATCATCGGCCCCGTCGCCATTAACATCGTCAAATTCATCGATTCGACCATCACCATCGACGTCGGTACCACGCGCTTCCAACAAGTCCAGCAAACCATCGTTATCACTGTCCAGATCGCGGTTATCAACCACCCCATCGGCATCGGTATCGAGTAATTCGTTACCAGCGCCGGTGACCAGACCCGTGTTATCGGACCCGGATACCAAGCGGCCATTCATGTCGGTTGAGACTCGACCCGATTCGAACGCATCGTAGATGCCGTCGTTGTCGCTATCGAGGTCTTTAAAATCCGGAACACCATCGTTATCGCTATCCGCAACATTAAAGATAGACGTACCTGAGTCAGGTGTCGACTCTAAAACGTCAGCGTACCCGTTAGATCCGACTGGTGAGTCCAGTCTGCCGTCGTTATCAAGGTCCAGCGCAAGCACCGTATCCAGTAGTTGTGCGGCTTCTGCGATATCGGTTATGCCGTCGTTGTCACTGTCCAAATCGTATTGGTTAATTGTTGTGTCACCGTCATCATCGCCATTGCCTTCCACTGAATCGAGCAATCCGTCGTTGTCATCGTCGAGGTCGTCGTCGTTGTGGATACCATCGCCATCGACGTCATCGCTTACCGGTGGAGCAGGAGGTGCACCGGTGCTGACGTCCGGATCCTGGAAATCGGCAACGCCGTCGCCATTGGAATCGATTGGGTTATTTGGGTCGGCGCCCATTTCAAGATTATCTGGCACTGTGTCGCCATCAGAATCCTGCTCGCGGAAATCTGCCGCACCGTCACCATCGGTATCGATTGGGTTGGCGGGCATTGGGCCGGCTTCTACGCTGTCGGGAATGCCGTCTGCATCTGAGTCGGAATCCCGATAATCGGCAACGCCGTCACCGTCGGTATCGAACACTGGCAAACCACTGGCTTGCACGCTGTCGTCTACACCCTTGTCGTCGCCGTCAAAAAAGTTATCAATGCGGCCATCCTGGTCGGCATCGACACCACCGGCTTCAACAAGGTCAGGTATGCCATCGTTGTCGCTGTCCAAATCGATAAAGTCGGGCACACCATCACCATCGGTGTCCTGAATTGGGTAGTTAATTGCGCCAGAGTCGGCTGAGGTTTCAATGGCGTCGGCCAAACCGTTATTGCCGACCGACACACCAATGTCGATGGCGCCATTGACGACTTGATCAAGACCGCTGATCACAGAAAAGTTGGGGTGTGCTTCTCGGTTATCGAGCAAACCATCGTTATCGCTGTCAAGGTCATAGCCGTCAGGTGTACCGTCGCCGTCGGTGTCGCGAGACTGCGGGTCGGCAACACCGTCACCGTCGGCATCGATCAGACCTTCTGCGGTATCAGGGATGCCGTCGTTGTCATCATCAAGATCTATTCTGTCGGCAATGCCGTCACCGTCGGTGTCCGGGCCACTGTTGTCGGTATTGTTGTTTCCGTTACCGCCGTTGTTGTTATCGCCATTGTTGTTACCCGAACTCAAACCGGCTTCTTCAGTGTCACTGACACCATCACCGTCGCTGTCGGTTTCGCGAAAATCCGCTGCGCCGTCATTGTCTGTGTCCACAGGCTGATTGGGGTTATTACCCGCTTCCTGACTGTCTGGCAGTTGGTCGTTGTCTGAGTCGGTGTCGCGATAATCTGCAACGCCATCACCATCAGTATCAAACACAGGCAAGGCACTGGCCTGCACGCTGTCGTCTACACCTTTGTCATCAGCATCAACGAAGTTATCAATACGACCGTTGTTGTCGGCATCCACACCACCGGCTTCAACCAAATCGGTTATACCGTCGCCATCGCTGTCCAAATCCATAAAGTCAGGCGTGCCGTCACCATCGGTGTCTTGCACGTTGTAGTTGATGACGCCTGAGTCAGGTGACGTCTCAATAACATCGGCAAGCCCGTTGTTACCAACGGCTATACCGATATCAATGGCACCATTAACCACCTGGTCTAAAGAGCTGACAAAACCAAAATCCGGGTGCGCTTCGCGGTTATCAAGCAAACCATCGTTATCGGAATCAAGGTCGTAACCGTCAGGTGTGCCGTCGCCGTCTGAATCGCGGGAGTTGCCATCAGCAACACCATTGCCATCAGCATCAACCAGTCCTTCTACTGAATCGGGGATGCCGTCGTTGTCATCATCAAGATCTATTTGATTGGGAATACCGTCACCGTCAGTGTCGGGACCATCCGTGTTTGGCTGGCCGCCGTTGTTACCGTCGTTGTCATTACCGGTAAACGCAATGCCACCGTCCTGGAAGTCTGGTCGGCCATCGCCATTGGAATCGTTTGGTTCTGATGGAATGACACCAGCTTCTACAGCATCGCTAACACCGTCGTTGTCACTGTCGTTTTCCCGGTAATCGGGTGCGCCATCGCCATCTGTGTCTGTTGGCCGGGCTGCGCTTGAACCTCTGGACTCAACAGCGTCAGGTATGCCGTCGTTGTCTGAATCGGTATCACGGTAATCGAGTGTGCCGTCACCATCTGTATCGAATAAAGGCAATGCAGACGACTGAACACCATCGTCAACACCTTTTCCGTCAGAGTCTGAAAACGAATCTATGCGGCCGTCAGCGTTGTTATCGTTGCCACCGGCTTCGGCCAAATCAAATATGCCGTCGTTGTCTGAGTCGGTATCACGGAAATCAGGAACGCCATCGCCGTCGCTGTCCAACACGTTATAAGCCAACACGCCAGAGTCTGGTGAGGTTTCAATTGCATCGGCGACACCGTTTGCTCCAACAGCAAAACTAATATCAATTGCACCATTAGGGTTTAGATCAAGGGCCTTAACAGCATCACGATCTGCACGTGCTTCGAGGTTATCGAGTATGCCGTCGTTGTCGCTATCGAGATCTAATCCGTCAGGGGTTCCGTCACCATCGGTGTCAACCGAATTGGCATCATGAACACCGTTGTTATCACTGTCGATTAATCCTTCGTTGACATCGAGAATGCCGTCGTTGTCATCATCAAGATCGATTTGATTAGGCACGCCATCGCCATCACTGTCGGGTCCGGATTGCGCCATGGTTGCTGTGGCTGGAACCAACAGAATACCCAGCACTAAAGCCGATAAAGCTGAACGTGTGAAAGGTCGACCTCGCGAGCCCTGCACAGGCGCACTCTGCGGTGTGGAAATGAGATTCATCATAGACTTGCAGCCCTCACGTGGAGACACGATTGACATCGGTTTGGTCGTTGTTTCTGAATTTGATCTGACTATTTTCATTTTATTTTTTCGCGCTTACTTTTTTGCACTTAATCTTTTTGCACTTACTAACGTCCGGCTTCCTAACGTCTGGCTTTGTGTACCTGAACTATCAGGAACGCTGCCCGGACAAAAGCTGTTTACGTTAGTAGATACGGAAATCTGAGGGAGAACAATAACAGGAATGGCTACTCAGAAGCGCGATCAGCATCACTTACAAACAACACGCTTACATCGAAGCGAAGCAGCAAAATGTGAACTCCGTCAACATTCATCCGCAACCCAACATTGACAATGGTCGACTTAGCTAAATGAATCAGCAACTTGCGTTATGTATTAAAAGTAAAAGTAGAAACAGATTGAGAAACAATCTGCGAACGAAACAAGTGCAACAAACTATAAAATGTTGGGAAACACCGACCCCGCCACAGAGTCGGTTATTTTAGGGCACCGCTGGCAACCGAAGCTGCAGGTGGAAAAGACTTAGTTTAATAGACTTTATTGTTAGTTTAATAGACTTTATTGAATGACACGAATCTCGACGCGCCTGTTGCGCTGACGATCTCGGTCGGTAACATTTTGTGCAAGCGGTAAGCTGGACCCAAATCCTTCGGCCTGTAATCTTTGTGCAGCAATGCCAGTCGACACCAAATAATTAACCACGCTGCTGGCTTGCTGAGCCGTCAAGTCCAGGCTCTCTTCTTCAGATAATTGGTCATCGGTGTGCGCCATGATCACGAGCTTCGCGTCAGGAAAAGCTTTGAGTTCGCTGCTGACACTGTCCAGTCGAGACGTTGCGTCCGTGCTCAATTTGGCTGAGCCTGTGTCGAAATCGACACCATGCAGAATGCCACCCAACGACATCCCGGCGATATAGGTCGAATTAGGCAACGGATCTATTTTGGCTGCGGCCATAGGTGGAAAAACAGGTTCCTTTGGCACAAAGTTCACTGCTTTGGTGACTGCTTCGGCCGCCGCTGTTTTTGTTTTTGGTGCAGCCGGGTTGGCTGCGCCAAGCATGGGCACAGTGTTTGTCGTGGCTGCGTTATTGGCAAAATGACTTTGATCAACGTTAGTTAAGGTCAGCAACTCCACACGTCTGTTGCGCTTCTTACTTGCTTCTGTTTCATTGGTGTCAATAGGTTCTTCTTCGCCCAAACCCAACGCAACAAGTTGCAATTCACTGACGCCTTTTTCACTTAGGTAAGCTACAACCGATTCAGCTCGTCGAGTAGACAAGTCCATGTTCAAATCTGCTGGCCCATCACTGTCGGTGTGCGCGCGCACCTGTATGCGAGCTTCGGGGAAAGCCAGCAATGTAACGACTAATTCGTCCAGCTCGCCCCGCGCTTTTGGCGTTAACCAGGACGATCCACGTTTGAAGGTAACGTTACTGAGCACCGAGTCAAACATGCCACATCCATGAGTACCAACGGTTGTGTTCGGGATGGTATTCTCACATTGATCGAGGCTGTTAACCACACCATCACCGTCCAGATCGTGTCGGCTGGTTTTAGGCTTCCAAAGTTGTGGCGATTGTTGTGCTTGCGCTTGAGCCAATGCTGCGGCAACAGACGTTAGCGCATGACCGTCTTGTTCTGAGACATTATTGATTCGATAAGTTTTGCCATTGCGAACAACCGTTTTTGCATTGGCTGCTCCCAATACCGGTTTTGATGCGTCAACAAAAATCTGCCCAATCTGCTTTGGAGCTAAACCAAAACGATATACACCGCCGAAGCCCATGAAGGTAGCTTCATCGTCGATGCGAGTGACTTCGGCTCGCAATGCCAAGCCATTGTTAAATCCGTACTCGGCACCCAAACCCAACAGCACGCTATTGTCTCTGTAGTCAAACGGCTCAACGATAGAACCGTGCTGCACCAAGCCATAGCCAATTCGTCCATAACCACTGAACCCTTCACGTCTTGATCGATTAGACACTCCGGTTAGACCGTAAATGAGTGCGCTGACTGATGCGGATGCATAGCTTACATCGGGTGTGACTAATTCGTTCGATTGGTCAAATTTGACCTTACCCAACAATGACGTATTCAATTCAACGGACAGCTGATTGTGTAAATCAATACCGAGGCGAAAGTCAGATGCTGAGGCACTGTTCTGAGCCGCGGTAAACACGGTATTACTGGTATCAGGCTTTAGGGTTGATTGGCCAAAACTTCCGCCAACGTACACGCGCTTTCTGAACGACGGATCGTTTTCAGGAATGCTGATGTTTGATAAAGAAAGCTTTTTCAGTGTTTCTGGTGTTTTAACCGAGGAACACCCAATCAGGCCAAGCGTCAACAACACACAGAGTGGTGTCTTGGCATTCAGTCGGCACAAGCGACGTGGCATTTTTGTAAACAGGCTGTGGCTCATGTGGTGGTAATCCGTGTCTTCGCAAGGCGAGTTTATTCCACCTCAACAAAGCAATTTCCACACCCGTGCCAGCCAATCCACGCAATTGCATTACGACGCTAAATTACTGTTTTATATAGTATTATTTTAATCTCGCCATTGAGATGTGCAGACAAATTCTCAAAGTGAGAATCGGTTCACACGCTCTAACGCAACACTTTGAGTTCGACTCGATTGTTCTGTCGTCGTCCAGCCACACTATTGTCCGGCGCTAAAGGAAAAGAATGCCCATATGCTCGCGCACGAAGGCGTTGAACCGGCACTCCCCGACTGGCCAGATAACGCGCCACAGCAAGTGTTCTTTGTTTGGCAACTGCAGTTGCACGAGCAGGATTATTAAACGACTCGGTATGCGCCTGAATTTCAATAACTACAGATGGATGACTGAGAAGGTTTTGCGCAAGACGGTCAAGTGATTGCATCGCAACCGGTGTGAGCGACGCGGTTCCACTGGCAAAATCGACACCATTAACTTTGCCGCTGAATAAGGCACAACCCGCCGAGTTAACCGGCTCATTGGCCACAGGCGCTGCGCAAGTACTTTGCACTACCGAAGTTTGTGGTGCCTGGGGCACGGGTGGTGCAGGAACAGTCGGTCGGGTAATCTCTGGTTGCTGAACTTGTGGCGCGGCCGGTGGCGCGACTTGTGGCGCAGCTTGAGGTAACTGAGGTGCTCGCGGCGGCGTTCGCGGTGATTGCGTAGCAACGCGTCCACGCTGTGCACCAGAGCGAAGTCGATATAAAACCGCTACTCTTGCTGCCTGCGCATCACCATCAAAGCTGGCCAGCTCACCTCTGACGCTAAGCGCATGAGACAAAGGCCACTCAGCCCCTATGCCAACCCCAATGCCAGTAGTGTCTTGTTGTGTTAGCGGGATAGTGGTGTCATGTTTCATGCTATTCACACCCAATCGCCCGTAAACGCTAAACCCACTTCTTTGCGCTATGTCTCTGGCATCGCCATAAAAATAGTACAAAGCACTTGCTGATATGGCCGAGTAGTCAACGGTTGCACTGCTTGCCTCACTAACAAGCTTTGCCCCGCCCAAGTAGTTATAGCCAAGCTCTAAGCTGAAGCGATTATTAAAGTCATAACCAATAAACCCACCAGCCCCAAATGCAACATTAGAATCAACACTAAAAGAAGACGTGCCAACATCGGGTCGCAGTGATGAAGCCCCACCAGCAGCACCAGCATAGAAAGACGAAGCTGAAACGGGAGTAGCCCCGACAACGGCTATTGCGAAAAACACGAATGCTATTTGACTTCTTTTCATGATCATTGAACTCTGACTGAAAACTGCAGGTAATAAGAATCACCAGGCAGCAATTGATCTGTTTCGGCGTTAATGGTGCCAGTTTGCTCCGCATCGGGTTCGTTAATCCAACAAGGATTGCGAGAACAACTGGCAGCAGGAGAATACACTGTGTATGGCGGAGTATAGTCGCGGATAACCACGTTGTAAGACGGGGTTGACCCTTTATTGATGGCGGTCAACTTATAAATGACACAATTTTCGCCAGGCGCTACATTGATATGTGCCGGGCTAAAGTCGTTTCCAGGGTCGGGTTGCCCGTCACAACCAACGTCTACCGCTTGCTCTTTTTTAATACTGACCGATGATTCGCTGACAGTGGTGGTATCGGTAACCGCACTAGTCAGGTTTTCGATAACAGAGCCAGCCTGAAGTGTGCTGACATTATTTTGCCCAAGCGATGAGCCTGCCGGTGCAAACACTTTAAGAAACACATCAGCCGATTCACCCGCAGCCAAACTCATGTTCCCGTTAAGTGGTAAATCATCAGGACTTAAAAATCCGTTATTGTCGGTGTCAGCATATAAAACAGATTGCCACCCGGAACTGGAATTCTGTACACCAAAGGTAATATCGCTAAGCGCGACGTTGCCGATGTTGGTAACAAGGTGCTCATACACAACCGAACCACCCGGGTTTACTTGAGCACTCAGACTGGGCGTTAAGTTCAGCTGTGCTTGCTTCACGTTTTGAACGGCATCGTGCTTGATATCACTGGCCCCGTTTAGCGGTGAGAGCGCTTTGAAGAATATGCTCTGGGTATTAAAGTCAGCGTCGGTGGGTACACCAACTCGAGCAACAATATGTATGGATTCACCCGAGTTGAGTTGCCCAGTGTTGGTTATCGCCGCCCCGGTTGTGACATCAATAAACTCAACCTTCCACCCTGGCAAAAGCCCGCTACCGCCAGAGTTTGAGTGTGCGCTTAAATCATATGAGCCGGCAAAACTGCCTTGATGCCTGATGTATAAATCGAAACTGACCAATCCGTTTGCATCGGCAGTTTCGGTACTGACAGGCGAATCCTCCGGGCCCGGCCCTGTACCTAAAGCACCAGCACTGCCTGCTGGGCGTTGATTCGTTAAATCAACCTGATTAGCCACAATTTCATCCAGATGATCAACTATATCGTTTGACACGGACGCATCGTTGGACGATTGAGCAATTTTTCTGATATCAAAGCCCAGTCCATTGTTATTACCAGAAACACCAAACGGTAAATCAAGCTGCAGTACGACTATCGCGTATGAACCAGGTTGTACTGGCCCGGTGTCCACAGCACCATCCTGATTGGTATCCAACAAGGGCGTTGCGCCATCCGCTTTAAGCAGCTGATAAACAGTACCAGCCGGGAAGCTGGTGTTATCAATATCAACAAACATATTAAACGTATCGACAGCATTACCCGTGTTCCATATGATATTTTCAAAACTGACTGTGCCAGCCAAGGGCGCACTGCTCACGGAAACGGGTTCGTTCATACCGTCAATGGCAGTCGCCTGAGATCCATTGACAACCACAGCGGCATCTTGCAAAACCG
The DNA here is from genome assembly GCA_938035525.1 of uncultured Granulosicoccaceae bacterium. Classification (GTDB taxonomy): domain Bacteria; phylum Pseudomonadota; class Gammaproteobacteria; order Granulosicoccales; family Granulosicoccaceae; genus Granulosicoccus. Next base: position 24,753 of record CALHOI010000011.1, on the reverse strand, counting down.
TAAAACTAACCGCATTACTGTATATCCGCGGCTTCGTTGCCCCACCCGAATCAAACTGCAGTTCAGCCTGGTTAAGTAACACCCCCGCACTTAGCTGTTCGTCAATGTTTATTTCAAAGGAAATAAAACCAGATTCGCCTGGCTGCAACGATTCAATAATGGCGGTGACCTGATTTGTTGTCTGGGTATCCTGATCGGTTTGTGCTTCGGGTACATTGATGCACGACGTGTCGTATGCACAATACTGAATGCGCGTATTACCACCGTCATGATAGTCAAGCGGATCGGCATCGCTTAAGGTCTGTGTGGTCAGGTTCCATTGACCGGAACCTGACACGTAGCTCATACCAGTTGGTATTGCATCAATGAAAGTGACTTGATTGGCCACCGCCGAGCCACTGTTGGTGTAGTTAAGGGTAACTGTGTAACTACCGCTGGGTGACACGCCTGCGCTACTGCTCATCGATTTGGTAAACGTGACAATCGCCCCTGAATCCACGTTAACCGTATCACGGTTACCAACTATGACCGTATTAGTAAATTGACTGCTGGCCTGCAAGCTCACAACAGCGGTATCACTAGCGCTTGCACTACCAGGCACCACACCTGACACTACCACGTAGACATCAGTTCCAGCTGCAACCCACGGTGTTATTGTCAGTGGAACATCATTATCTGGCACACCATTTTGATCAAGGTCTATAAATATGGCCAGCGAACTTAAGTCGATCGTATCGTTGCTCTCATTCACCAGTTGTAACGAGTAACGATCATCACCGTTACCGGTGTTAGTCAGCCGATGTGAGAATGTCACAATTGACCCTGCTGCACTGCTTTGCTGTTGATCTTGAGCCAACTCAAGACCGGCAACTTGCTCAACAACAGTTTCAACGACGTTGGACGTTACCGTGTATTGCGTACCTGCATCATCTGTATAAACAGCCGACGCTTGGTTTCTTATTACCGTACCGGCTGGTGTTGCAGCATAAACAGACACACAACAAAAGCACAACAGCAGCAACAGTGTTGCTGCGATGGCTTTAGCGCCAAATTTGGCGATGGAATTGGGTAACTTAATCACGTCGATATATCACCAATAGAGACAGATCTATTTCATTGCGTATTGCAAAGCAAGCGGTCTACCCGCGTTGTCCAGTAGCATCAGTTCGACACGACGGTTAACGGCTCGCGCCGCATTATCGTCTGTGCTAATTTGAGGTAAAACCTTACCAATGGGCTGTAAAACAATGCGAGTTTCAGCCATGCCCTGGCTCTGTAAATATTGTTTGACGCTCTGCACGCGTTGCTGCGCTAAAGCCAAGTTGTACTCTGCACCGCCACGCTTATCGGTAAAGCCCTGCAAGCCTAGAATCAAACTTGGAAACGCCTTTAATACCTGCATGGATTTATCCAATCGAGCTATGTCTGCTGCGCTCAGATCACTACTATCAAACTCAAAATAAACCGCCGGCTCCCAGGGAAAATGCGTGTCAGTGTGTTGCTCATGCAAGCTCACTGCACCATTAGCATCTGTATTGGCAATCAGTTTGCAGTCGGCAGCGTCATACTCTGCGTATAACTCCTCAGTGCTAACACAACCACCTAAAACGGTGCAGAGCACAAGCATGGCTACTATTTTGTTGCCCAGACTCATTGTTATTCCAGCCATTTAAACCAATCCTCATCAAACTTGACTTGCAGGCCAATACGCAAGCCCTGCACGTTGTAACCTTGTTCATCTAAATCTTCTTCGCGAAATCCGATGGCGTTATATCGAATGCCCAACCGTAAATTGCGATCGGCTATCCACGACACACCAGCACCCAGAGAGAACTTCCCTCTCAGTGCTCCGCCGGTTCCAAGCCAGCCACCGCGCAAATCAATTTCCCAGCGTCGATGGACATCAAAGGTGGCCCGCAAATCACTCATGAGCACATGAGAACGAACATTGCCGCTATCAAATTCAGTGTTGGTCCAACGACCTCCAAATCGCCCGCTTAAATTAGCGTTATCTGCGATTTGTCGGTTCTGGTGTGTTGACAGCAAATAGCTAGTGCGGTCCTGACCGTCTTGCGGTCCATAATCGACCTTCCAATTAGCCATGAAAAGCGCATGATGTGTGTTCGAGCGTTTGGGTCTTCGCGCCAAACCCAGAGTAAAGCGATGCCTTGATGTCAGCTCACCCGCATCGGGTGTTTGACGAGTGAATTCTTCGCGCACCAATCCAGTCCAGTCAACGCTGAGTCGCTGCGCGACAGATCCACGAAAACCATAATAGCGGCTCGACTTGGTTTCACGCAGTTCAGCTTGGGCAACTACTTTTCGGTTAGGGTTACGCTGATCACTGACTCCCAGTGACACGGCCACTGAATCTTCAGCATTGGAGCCTGATGCAACATCGATAAATTCAATGGCCGGTGATATGTTCAGATTAGGCCTGATCTCGTAGCGGCCACGAACACCTGATGCCGTTTCTATGCTTTCACCACCAAAGTTACCGCGCATGCGGTATTCGCTATAGAGTTTTGTTGAAGGCAGGATGTCTGATTCAACACCAGCGGTAAAAGTGCGATTTCTGTTCGCGTCGATTTCATAAGATTGAAATGACAAACCCTGATCTAATTCGTACCGCGCGTAAGCAGTCACGTGTTCGTGTAACTGCAACCTTGAAGACAAGCCCAACCGGTATCGCTCACTGGTGCTTACGTCTTGCTCATAATCAAAACCGATACTGCCACGTCGGTTGTTCGATAAGGTAAATCGACGCTCCGCACCAACAATAAATGTATTAAAAGTTAAATCTGACGATGTCGTAAAACTGCGCACATGACGGGCACCGGCCTTTACAGACCAATTGGTAAACGTTTTCTCTAATTCAACACCGGCTGTCGTGTTTGAATCTGATTGGTCTAATGAGCGGCTGTGTGTGGCATCAATTTTTGCCTTAACCGTGTTGCCTAACGGTTGCCGATGCTCAAACTTCCATTCTTCACGCGCTTGAGAAATCCCGGCTGCCGGGTTGTTAAACAAACGAGACGCACGTGCCCAGGTCATTGCTGTGCGGTAGTCACGCCGCCCATGCCACGTGTGCTCCATGTGCACTCGCTGGGCATCGGCATCCGTTTGGTTATCTCGATGCGTCTGATAAGCATGAGTCGCCGTTAGCCTGGTATTCAAGGATAACTGTAATGCGCTACTAACGCTGTATAGCGTATAGCCCGATAGTGGATTTTGATCGTCCGTCAGGCTTGCACCCGCTGTAAAATTTGGCGTGAATTGGTGCAAAAGGCGAACACCGGAGACCATATGCTCATCAGTACCGCCTGCCAAATCGTAACTGATGCGAATAAACACCGGATTCAAGTCGTCATCGACAGTGGGTACCACATCGGCAAATCGCAACACACCCGTTGCGAAGTCGACGGTGTAATCGGCGTATCGGGTTAATTTTTCCGCCCTTATAACCAATCCAGGATTGTTTCGATCACGCACTATGCGCTCGACAATTTCGCTGTTTATGACCAATGGCGAACGCTCGGTCTCGTACAACATAGCCGTGCCATTACCCGCTATTTCTTCTGTTCGACGAGTCGCGCTTTCCTGTGCGGCAAAAACTTGCAGTCGCGTTTTGCCATTATCCAGCACCCCGTTTATACCGGTCAGTGTTCGTTGCACTCGACCAAGATCATCATGATCGGCATTGTTATCGGTTAAATAGTCGCCCCACATGATGCTGTTTCTGTCTTTCTCGAGTTTCAGGTACAGCTTGCTGCGGCTTTGTGCCTCAACGCCTCGAAGCGACGAGTCGCCATAAGTGGCATAGTGTTCGTTCGGATTAAGATCACGCAGTACATCCACATCACGGTTTTTATCGCTGTCATACGACAAGCTCAAGTGCATATCGTTTTTTACCCGCCCTTTTAAAAACAAGGCCACCCGAGCATCGCTTTCAAAACCATCTTCAAGACCGGCTCTGGTGTCATTGCCCTGATTAACACGGTTCCACTGACCTCCAATATCAATAAGACCTGCGCCTATCAGCGGTCGCGCTGCGGCGATTTGCACAATATTCAAACTGGCATCAAGTGCGCCAGTGCGTGCCTGGATTTGGACATTCCCGGTTAATTCAGTGCTGCTTAAATGCACCCTACCCCGGCCGTTTTCAATGCGTACCTGCATACCTGGCTCTTGTAACTGCAGGTCCTTTTCTTTGAATGCACCGCCGGTACTTTTCAGTGTGACAAAGTAGACGCCGTGTGCTGGGTTGTTGTGGGCATCGGTTATAACAATGTCGATTGGTAAAGTGCTGGCACCCCCATCAGCTTCCAAGGTGTCTTGCCGGGTACGAAGTAACAAGCGAACACCCGCTGATGGCCTTCTAAACGAACCGTCGGCCAACACCCTTTCATTACCAAAAGCATCTTTTGCGCGAACTTGAACAGCATTTAAACCGGGTATCAGTTTTACCCCGTACCAGGCAATCAATTGCGCACGTTCGCGTCGATTAACAATTTGCTCGCCAATCTGCGTGCCCGGTACCGCCTGCTCATTAACGTACAGCACCGGATCCATACCAGCTGGTATCACTGCCATAAATCGGCCATCCCAGCTCAGATCATTTTGAGGCCACAACCAGGTTCCTTCTCGTGCCTGATCTTCGCTGATATCTTTAACCAACTCTTTAGGATCACCCATTTGCGGTTTTTCAAGCGAGCGGGCAGTGAGTAACGTTGAATCACTTTTGGCTTTCTCGGCCAACGCATTAAACGCCGGTGCATCGGTAGTCTGTGTACTTGCTAATTTGGCATCGGTTGTCAGCACATCGTCACTTTTTGTGTTTTTATCAGCACCATTGGCACGCGGAAAACCAAGCATGCCTTGAGATAAATCACCGTCTATGTCTGCTCGCTTGCGCACATCAATATTGGGCGCTTTGGCATCAGGGTCAAAACGCGATGCCTCATTTAATAACCAACCATCACGTAAATTAAGATTTCGCTCCCTGAGTTCAGCAAACACCACATCAGCATTATGTGAGGGGCAGTAAGTGGCAAAGTCGGCGCGATGAAAGTCACCAGGCGATAAATCCACAAATCGGCTTTGTGGGTCGGCGGCTTGTCGGGTATCGGTGGGTTTAAGAACCAATCCCTCAGGAAGCGTCAGAGAGTCGAGTTTAAGAACATGCAATCCAGGCTGCAGACCATACAAACTGAACTGACCATCTTCATCTGTAACAACGAAAGTACCATCCTGCAGGTACAAACGCACACCGCCAACCGGCCATTCACCATGGTTCTGGATATTGTCGCAGCTGCTATCGACGTACACCTTGCCAAATAAAATGGCCTGGTCAGACATGACACCGCTGCGCTGGACGCTTACTTGAGCGGCACTGGTTGGTGTGGATAAAAGCAACCCGCTGGCAGTAAGCGCATTGGCATTAGCGCGATTGATGCCACTGCCGTCCGTGGACCCTGCTGTTGCTCGCATGCGATAGCGCAGCTCACCTTGAGCCAACGCATCAATTTGCGCTAATTGAAATTGCAAGCCCGCGATAACATCGTTGTCGTTCTCATCACTGTTAAGCGAGCTTGCTGGTGTAGACAGGCGTTGCGGATCCTCTATCGCCTCACCATTGAATGTTGCAGTGCCGGCAATATATTGGAACCCATAAGCAGGATAATCAATCACAGATACATCACTGACCGGGCCAGTGCTTTGGTTTTGTACCGTAATGACGTACGACAGTGTTTCGCCCACGTCGATACTGGACGACTCCGCCACTTTATCAACCAACAGCAACGCATCTCGGTTTGCCGGGTCAAGTGGTATGTCAACAATAGGTGTGGCTTCTCCATCAAACACCGCAAAAACACCACCCGGTGTTATGCTCGTTCCGGTTATGCCGTACGAAGCCGGACTGACAATGAATGAGCTAAACTGGTCTGCAGTAACCGTCGACGGGAATACATAGTTAGACGGTGGTTCAACCGTCACTGAGTAATTAGCGCCAGCTGTGAGCCTGGGCATTTCGTAACGACCGTCAGCATCAGTTATTAGGATAAGCTCTGTATCACTTATTGGGTGTCTTTGTACCACACCGTCTACCGTGATCGATACCACAGCACCAGCAACACCTTGCAAGCTGGTCGAATCGAACACCCGGCTGGTTGGATCGACCACAGCAGTATCAAAAATTTGTGCGCCTGAGGACTGATCAACAAAATAGGTTGTCAGCGTGTCATCAGCGGCACTGTTTAAAACACAGATATCATCACTGTCTTCGTAGTTGGCATTGATCGGTAAAGCGCCACCACTGCCACCGGGACAAAAATCACCATCACTGCTTAATGTTTCGCTTAATAGAATCGGTTTTATACTACGGTATAGGTTTGATTCGTTTCTCGTTTCGCGCAGTAGCAGCTGCGTTGTATCACCCGTTAACGCAGATTCAACTATCACTACAACATACTCAGCACCGCTAGCATCAGTAATAATCTGAGCTGGAGTTATGACTGAATTTAATTCTACGTACACTCCATTGATCGCGAGTTGGTAATTCAGCCCGGTCTGGTTCAATGCAGGCAAATCATCAAGCCCACCGACCTCACCGGAAAGCGTTTCGCGGTTTAAGCGATACACAGGCGCGTCTGTGAAGTCTTGATCGATTTCAAATTGAGGGGTCTGTGATGCAATTTGCAGCGCAACAGTGGGTTCTACAAAACGAATTTCATTGACAACAGAGGCACCCAGAGCAACTACATTTAAACAAAGCGATGCAGACTCACGGTCACGAATACCGTCACCCTCAAGGTCAATTCCAGCATTGATAAATAACTTTTGGGTTTGATCTGTGTCATCAACAACAGCAGGAACGACAGCACTAACAGCTTCGTCTTGAGTAAAATTTTCAGATGGCACCAACAGCCCAAACCGATTAACGGGAATAGATTTATCCCATAGCTCGTAACGCATCCATTCATTGTTTGCACCGCCAGTTTGGACCATGGCAATGCCTTGATAAGCAATAATCTCTAATAATTCGTTGGCAACAAGCGATAGACCCTGCGGAATATCTATTTCAAGAACAACACCTTCTCGTGTTGCGCCATCGAGTAACACTTGCCTTGCATCCGGCAAGGTTTCATTGGCATTGACTGCGCGTAGGGTTAAATCAACTTGATCACCCGCTTGCACTGAAACATCACAGCTAACGGTGCTTTCCAAATATATACTGAGATTCGCGCTGGGCTTAACGGTAATTAAATCTGTGTTGGTTTGTACCGACAGTTCACTGTCAACAGCACTAGCATGTAAAGCAATTTCGACTTCATCATTGCCAAGAAGATCTTCTGGAAGCACACCCGTTATCACCAGAGAAACTGTTTCACCTCGGGCAATGGGCAACTCTTCATCAACAACCGGCTCGCCGGCATCGACTACACCATTATTATTGGTGTCGATATACAACATTAAGTTAATCAGATCGCCACTGTCTGCCAGCTGATTCTCCACCAGCAAGGCATATCGATCATCAACGTTACCCGTGTTGTGAAGCGTGTGTACCAAGGACACAGACTGACCAGCTAAAGCAAGGTATGTATTTGAGGAAAGCAATTCAAACTGACGCAGAGGAGCAACCAGTATGGTAGATGTGTTTGATTTGAGCTCTACAAGCTGACCGGATTCCTGGTCAACGTAGGTCAGCGTCGCCTGGTTGACGATCGCTGTTCCAACTTCTGTGGCAGCTAACGCCGCAGCACTTAGCCACAACAAGCCCAGAAGTACAATCAGTTTCCGCCAAAATGGCATAGCGCAAGCTCTTTAACTGAATGTTTGGAAAAAGGACGATTAAAAAATCGGATAAATTCAGACATGCCCCGCCGGCAAACCGGCGAGACAATTCTGTTTACAGATACAAAAAACTACTGAACTTTCACACTGAATTGAGCAGTAGCTTGCTCACCTGGTATTAGCACCCCGCCTTCAGAAGCAGCAGGATTGGCATTAGCGCCAGCGTAATACACGATATTGGTACCAGTGATTTCTCCAGCATCATCACCCGCAGTATCAGACACAGCTGCTGGTACACATGCATTAGACAAGCAATATTTCAAACTGCCAGGCTCATAAGCACTGAACGCTGGAATCGCATCTGAAATAAGCACGTTATTGGCATCACTGGAACCTTGGTTCTCAGCAACAACACGCCAAATGGCACATTCACCAGGTGCAACCTCTGTGGCTTGTACAGCGGCAAAACCTGTGTCGGCCGTGCCATCACAATCCAAATCAGCCGCAACAGTTTTACTCAAGCGAACCGCACCATCTACAACCGTGGTTTGGTCACTCACCGATGCGCCAGGCGCGCCAGCGGCCTGATCAACGTTAGTGACTGTAATGGTCAGGTTATCTGTTTGACCAGCAGTAGCATTTGCCGGTGCAAACACAGACACACTTAGCGGAATGCTAACACCAGGCTCAAGCGTGAACTGTTCTGCAATGCCGTCGCCGTCACTATCAGTAACAGTCACTTGCACGGTTGTACCGTCAGTTTGCAATACAGTGATTTGACCAGCCGCCAATGTGTTGATTGGCGTATCGGCAACACCATCACCATCAGTGTCGATGCTGACCGAGTTAGTCCAACCAGGCTGAGAGTTGGTAGCACTAATGAGCACAACTTCAGCAACGTTGCCGTTGTTAGCTAGCGTATGACCGTAGGTCACGGTGCCACCTGCTTCCACTTGATTTGAGCTAGGCGTAACCAATGTCAATTCTCTGGCCGAATCTACATCTACAGCGTCAAGCACCGTGTCGGTAGCGCCCGTGTTCTGAGATAAAATCTGGAAGAACAACGGATAGTCTCCGTCGCCATCACCATTTCCATCCAGTGTATCGACCACACCATCAGCGTCGTTATCACTTGAGAAATTATTGACAGCCTGCGTACCATCAGCAGGAATCGAAACAACTGCAATGATTTCGAAGTTAAGCGTTAAGCCTGGCAGTGCCGGTGTTGACGAAATTGGTGCACCGGTAGGGTTACCAGCACCATCACCAATAAAGAACTGCACCGACCAACCAGCTGGCAACGCACCCAGAGTCGTGCCATCGAAAGTTGAACCAACACCCAACACATAAGAGTCAGGGCCACCGCTTTCGTTATCAATGTACAAAGGAATATTAACCGTACCACCTGCATTGCCAACATAAGTGTTAGCAGCAGAATAAGGTGCGGCTCCCAGCGGATCTTCGTCGTTACCAATAGTACCGTTGGCACTGTTGTGTAAATCAGACGCCGCAGCCACGATAGTGCCCAGACTGATGGCGGTCGTGTCAGATGCAGGCGTCGCAGCCGTGTCGTTCGACGATGTGACTGTCACTGTGGCCTGGTATTCGGCGCCACCAGCAGCAGGTCCAGAAACCGAAGAAGGCAACTGCGCTTTAACAACAATAGTCTTTGATGCACCACTGGCAATTACGCCGGTGTCTACACCAGAACCATTAGAATCTGACAACTGTACAGTTCCAGACGCATCGAAAAACGTGAACACAGTGCCACTTGGGAAATTACCCGGCGCAACAGCGAGTTCAAAAATGTCGTCTGCATTACCATTGTTGGTCACAACATTGGTAAACACAACCGTTCCACCAGCAGCAATTTGATCTACAAACTGATCGTCATTGGCAGTTGCATCATCATCACCACCGTCATTAACAGCGGGACTTGCATCAATGCCCGTATCGGCAATAACAACACCGAAACTAGGATTAACAACATCCTGGCGAACGTTTGATGACGTTAGCGTATCGGGTGCATTATCTTCATCGGTGTCACCAGAAGCAAAACCCTGGTTCTCGATAACATAACCACCACCCAATGCAGCAGGGTCGTAAGAAACCGTAAATGTCATGGATACCGTGGTTTGCGGAGGCAGTACCGAGTCAATGGCGTAAACACCATCCACTGCACCGTCACCAGTATCACCATCGGTGTTTAAGTCCAGTCCAAGAGACGCTTCGTCTGTGTCGCTGGTATCACCGTCGGCGTTAAGGTCTAGCGAAAGAGCCGATTCATTCATTTGCGCGGCAGCGGCTACGGTATCACCGTTACTGGCCAAAATACCTGAGGCACTAAAACTAACCAGCGCAGTATTTTCTGGCAGACCGTCAAAGATAACAACATCATTAGCAGGACGGTTACCGTTGTTTCTTACCGTAACCGTATAGGTGATTTCGTTGTTAGCAACGTTATGCACCGAACTCTTTGTGGTAACAAGTACAGCATCACCGGTTACAGTAATCAGTGATTCGTTTGTTCCATCCAAACCATCTCGCCCTAAGCCAGTGCTCAAGTCACTAACGCTGTTGGTTACAGCAGCTGTGCCGCCTTCCAAGGCTTCGGCAGTTAAGGTAATACCCAATGTCTGGCCATCAGTTGCCGAAGCAGGCACTTCAACCGCAACCACCAGGTTTGCGATATTGCCTACGTTGGCGGGCAACGTCATACTGGTTATTGCAGGTTCACCTGCATCAGGCTCACCACTACCATTGACGTCTTCGTATATGGTTATGGCGGAGGCATCTATTGCATCCCCACCAGTAATACCGTTAATTGCGCTTAGGTTAAAGGTGTCTGTACCATTACCAGTATTCGTTAACACATACGGCAAGTACACTGTTTGACCCGGTGCGGCCGCTGCATCAACGTCTACTCCAATTGTTGCAGAGTAAACCTGTGCTACGGTCACAATCGCTTCGTTTGATTGCGCCGAGTAAACATTACCGGCAGCATCTTCATAGGTTACGGTTGCGAGGTTTTTTATTTGTGTGCCCGCTGCAGTTGCAGCAAAAACGGCTGGTGCTGATGCACCTATCCCTCCGGCAACCACAATAGCCGCAATAGCCTGAGCTAGCGGTTTACGTGGCATGTATTTCCACTTCATCTAACTGATCCTCAATAAATTCTTTGGTCTTGGAATGTTGTGGATTCCAAGTCGGGTTTCTCTTCACATCAATCATTTATTGCCATGACTTAGCTAGCATCGTGCTGATGTCATGATCGTGTTCAAACGTGTTTATTCCACTGACACGCGGTAGCTATAACTGTGTTTTCCACCCTTAGACTTAAGCTCTTCTGAGGCAACCCAACGCACATGTGTGTACTGTTCGGGGGGTACAACCACTTCTTTCTGAGAACCATCTGCTTGCGTTTCCAAGCGAACAACAGGCTCAACTTCAAAAGACTCTCCACCATCAATGCTGACTTCAAATCGGGCAGCAACATCAGCATCGTGTGAATCACCAATAAATCGCGTGTTCTCCGGGATTGGGTCAACAACTTTGATTCCTGACACACCAGATTCGCCGTTATTGGTAAAGACAATGCGAAATTCCATCACCTGGCCCGGAACGGTTTCTACGGCCGGTAGGATCTTTTCTTGTCCATCGCTGTCTTTGGTAACAATGAATGCCTGGATTTCACCAGTGACCGGGCCTTTTGCGTAGGCAAAGCCTGCAATACCCAGAACCAGCGCCAGAACAAATGTGAGCGAGGTAACTCGCATGGGACGTCTCCTGATAGATATAAAATTTAAGGTTTCGGCATACGTGCGCAACTTACGCAGGTGTGCTCGACAACACATGCGTTGCAGTTAATGAGCCGTAGTCGAGAAAACACTTGAAGTGAAATGTGAAGCAGTTCAAAAAAATGCAAAGCGCAGCAGAGCTGAACTAAAGAAAAACCCAAGACGAATTAGAGGCAATTTTTTGACAAACAGGCGTGTTGTTGGATTGGCCACCAAACGACATGAATAGGAAAAATCCTGGTTAACCAGAGCCTACGAACTTGTGCGGTGTACCGGTCGAATATACCGCCGCCGTACACAGGCTTGGTTAGTCGATTTGCACTCTGTAACTAACAGAGCCGCTCTGGCCTGGAGGCAGCGAGCCCTGAAATTGCCAATTTACTTGGGCGCCAGAAACATTGGTACCACAGCTAAGTGCGGCTGGGGTTTGCTCACATACAATTGAGCTGGACTCAATTTGTGTAAACGCAGGCGCTTCATCAGTAATAACAAGATCATTGATACCACCATTGCCAGTGTTGCGGTAGCTAATGGTGTACTCGAGAACATCACCCGGTTTGGCTGAGTTTTGCGTTACCGGCTGACCGTTATTAGTGATATTAATAACAGACTTATCCAATACCAGGTTTCCCGCCCCGCTTGAGATAAGTGTCGTTACATCAGTAACGCTATTAGTAAAGCTCACATTATGGTTGCTTGCACTATCATCGGAAGGCAACATAGTTGATGTCAGTTTCAAACTTTGCGACTCACCCACAATACCGTCGGCTGGTGTTTGCACATCGACAGTCAAACAAACTGACTCATTGTAAACAACATCAATAACGCTATTGATCTGGTAGTCACTGCCATCAATCTGCTGATTACAGTTTTGATCGTGGTAAAGCGTTTGTTCCCAGACAGCCCCTTGACTGGATTGCGTAGCATCAATTGAAAACTTAACCCGTCCGTATGTTGGAGAGCTAAAAGTGTGATGGTACAACACGGATTCTCCCAGAGTCGCATTACTGGATTGCGAGAGCACTAATGTGGGTTTACTCACCAAACCAACTGATACCACGTTACTGCTTGAATCAGCCTGAACCAACAGTGACACATTGCCATCAATGTTACTGCTATTAGCATCTAATGGTAACTCACTTATAAACTGTGAAGCTGATACTGACGTAACAACCACATCAACAAGCTGTCCAATGTATTCTGGATCAATATTAGCCGTCCAACTGCCATCGGCCACAGTAACCGCTGTTGCCAACACAGTACCCGAAGCCGAATCGACAATCGTAACCGGCCTGCCCGACACGCCAGACTCTCCAACTTGCTGAACACCGTCATGCGCTGTTTGTTGGCTTAGTGAGGTATCCTCAAACACCAATCCACCAATCTGCAAATTATCGTTTAAGGTTATAATCGTCGGATTATCCTGATCAACTGAAAAGTCAAAGCCGGTGTTGGATAAATCTGTAATCTCCTCCGATGATTCAGAAACTGCACTTACGATAGCCTGGTTTTCAAACGTGTTGCTGTTACCCAATGCGTTATAGCCCACTTCAACCGTAAACTGTACTCTAACTTCTTCAGCAGGTAGTAAAGCCGCATTGGCTATAAGCAATGAAGTAGCACCGGGTTGCCCGGAATACGTTGCATTAGCTGAAAACCCTGGTGGCGAAACCAAAATGGCCGGTGGCGTCACTACCGAATAATTTCCCACGCCAAATACCGCATCCAGATCATCGTGTAATTCGATATTATTTAGTGCTTGCTCACCGTTATTACTTACAGCCAGTGTTATCGTGACATCGCGACCCGCTACGTCAGCAACTTTTCCCAGCACAATATTTGGCTCTGTGCTCACCGGACTCGCTGTGCAAACTTCCAGGGCCCAAGCGTTTACTGTTCCTCGATTACCGCCGTTGAAATTGTAAACCTGCATCTGCCATTCACCCTGCGCATCACTACCATCAAAAATGGATAAGGGCCTTTGCGGAAGGTAGGTATCACCAGAACCTGGCGGACAGCCTGCACTCCCAGCAGCTTCGTCATCAAAATTCAGGTTAAAGCTATTGTTACGCGTACACGTGTTGCCATACAAGAAAGCAAAATTTCTATTACGCTCCAACACAAAATACAGTCGGTTTTGTCCTAAGTGGCTTGCGTCCAAGTTCAATACATTTAGGTCAGTAATTATTAGCGAGTCGGGTATATCAATTGTGGATACTGTTGGGTTGTTACGATTGCCACTATAAGATTTCGGTACATCCACGGAACGATATATATGACTTTGACTTCCCACCGGACACCCACCAAAACTTGCATTAACGTCAGTGAAATTAATCTGGTAGTCCTCTACTTCACCGCTGGTAGCAAATCCTGTTGGCCGAAACACATCGTTGGCTGTGTTTGCTGATCTTATCCTTAAATAACTGACACCCGCACCAGTGATTTGAATATCTGTCCAAGTTAAATTCGCACTACCTGCACCACATTGGACTGGATGATTAGCATTTCGCTCATTAAAATCAAACGTCCCATTTAAATTAAAGTCAATCCAGGCTGCCACGTGACCGCCTGCACAATCGAGCGCTAAGTTAAAGTCGTTGTCACCCACACTAATTTCTGGCGTAAAAGTGAGGGCATCTTCGTCATCGACGCCATTCTGATCATCTCCTGCGCCATCGCTACCACCCGTGCTTGCATGCTGCGTATAGGCTTCGTTGTCAGGTGGGTTTTGTCCTATATGCACAGCACTTACACCATTACCTTCCACAAGATGAGAAGCACTACCATAACTATCTGGTGCATCGCCAAAATCAAAACTAAATCCGCCAGTGAAATCCCAAATGGCATTGCTGGTGGCCAACAATGTTTGACTGGATAACTGACCTGTATTTATGTTGAGCTGTTGAATACGGTTGCCAACGTTCGTGTAAATGTCACCATCCACTGTGTTGGCCATTTGCCCGCCCACACCGTCAGCAAGCAAAGTAAAGGAATTACCTAGAAGTTCATATCGCCATATTCCGGCATGCGTGCCTTGGTTAGTACTAGTCAAGTCAGCAGAAGAACCATAAATAACCGGCCCTGCAGCGGAATCAATAACCGCGATATCACCAAAGCCTCCGAGCTGCACCTCGCTGCATTGACAAGCTGCGTGAATATCCAGTTCTCGCGCTGACACCAGTTGCCGCCCATCAGCAGACATCGTCAATTCGTACAAACCTTCTATGAAACCGTTATCGGTTTCAGAACCAATATAGTATTTGCCATTCAGATAAGAGCCACCGGTGCTGTTCAAGTTATTAATAGGCGCTTGAATGAAGCCATTCGCAAAATTATTGATAAGGACGTGCGCATTCGGCCCAGTCCCCAAAGCAGGATCCCAGTAATAGATGCTTGTTTGATCGCCGTAGTAGATTAGACCGTGCGTTGAATTCGCCGCCAATGCATTGACAGTGGGTGACAAGCTGGCGCTGGTTAGAAAAGTTTCCTGATTCGACGTCAAATTTACGCCATAGAGATTATTCACTGAAGAATAAATAAGAACAGTGTCTGCAAGCCCAGGAACAGGCAGCAGCAACATAACAAGCCAAAACAGGCGCACAGCCCTGCTCCATGAGCGAAGCGGGTGCCCCAAACGGGCTTTATTAACGCCAATAAAATGGAATCCGGGGTTCACAAGAGCACTGCAATAACGAACTGCCTTGGTTGAGCAAGAACCAAGCCTCGTGTTGGCAATCAGCCAAAAAGCCTTGCCTGACGGCCAGAGTGCGAATATTCGTCAGCCAGGCGGCCCCTACCCGGTCCCGGTCTTGATAGCTGGCTGTTTACCATTCGATTTTGATACACTATTGAGATCATGTTTGGCCTTAAGCGCATCACTGATAATTTCTTCTCGAAGTATTGGCACCTCATTTGGCGCCTGCAGCCCCAGCTTCACACGATTGTTCTCGATACCCAGCACCACCAGAACTATATCTTCGCCAATAAAAATCTTTTCGTTTGCCCTTCTAGTCAAAATCAACATGCCGTTTCCTTTTTGATCGCTGAGTTCTCCCTAGACATTCGTATAAGACTCGCGAATACGAAAACAATCTACATAAACTCGTACAGTGAGGATTCGGTTGCAAGTTTGATAGCCAACATTGACACAGATAACCCTAACAATTTGATCAAACAGTTATTTGCTATTGTTGTGACTCACTAAAGACCAATAAGCAGGATTTTTATCACATGATAAAAACAAATTCGATTCTAAATATAAAAAATACAGTAAGGCTACTGCAATACATCATTTGAGTTAGCACTTCAAATTACATCAACTGATACAGTGTGAGTTATGCAGTAAACGCTAGTAACTAATGCTTCCCATATATAAATGCAGTTTCTTCAACGTAGAGTCATTTAGTGCTGGCAAAGCCAGCGATTTGAATGTATACAAGCTACATACCCGTATACAGTTAATTCCAGCCAAATTGACTGGGCATCAATTTGGTGCACAGTAGGCATGAGAAGCACTACTGGTGTTCGAAATAAAAATACAACTACCCAAAATACCAGTAACACGCCTTACAGTTGTATCGAACACAGCATTAACTTGTGTCGAAAACTGCATTTATAGACGACGCTGTTTAGTAGTAAACTATAACGAGCCCTCACGCTGATAGAGCTATATATCAAGAAGAAAAGCGAAAAGAGCGGAAACGAATAGTAATAAAGAAGAACAATTTTTTTAGCAAAAAACTTACTTTCTAAAACTACTGTCAACGAAAGACATTATATTTTGATGCTCGGAAGTAACCCTAGAGGCCACTAAACACCATAAAAGAGAACTATTCTTGCAGCGACTACGTAATTAACGCGATTCTTCATTCGTCACTTACGAGCACGAGTTGCAAACTTAACTCGGAAAAGCCAAGAGGTACATCATGCAAAGTGTGTGTAAAAGAGAAGATGTAATACAATCATTGGAAGCTGTTTTGCAAGACGCAAAATTCGCCGCAGCACCGCAAATGTCTGCGTTCTTAAAATTCGTTGTTATGCAAACGCTCGATGGAAAATCAGACAGAATAAAAGCGTACACTGTTGCCGTAGATGCACTGGGCAAGCCGAGCACTTTCGACCCACAAAACGACCCGTCAGTCAGAGTGCTTGCCAAACGCCTTCGTGACACCCTAACTGCGTACTACGAAAGAACGAACGACCACAAAGTATTTCTACGTCTTACCAGTGGCTCCTACATACCCAAGTTTGAGCTTGGCGGCAGCGCTCCGCAACAGCAACACGCCAACGTAAGCAATCTAACACCGCTTAACAGGGCGAGTGAACTTAGATCAAATGACTTACGAACAAACGATGCAATAGCAAGCGAACCAAGTCGAGACAATGTTGGTAATGGCTCTATGTTGGGACCAGTTAAACTAGCTAAGCGATAAAACCTGATTTTTAGTCGATCAGTTTGGTCAGCTGATAATTGACTCTTAACTGGGCTGGGCTGGGCTGGGCTGGGCAACAATTTTACCGAGTCAGGTATTTTGTTGGCGTGACATTTGTTGGCCTAAAATATGGCGTCGATAAAGCCATACACCTATAGCCACTGAGATCACAAGCATCAAAATGCTATAAATCATGTAGGCGCTTGAGCCTATTCTCACACCTGCACCCAATAAACTAAACACCATCATTTGAGGCAAATAGCCCAACCAGGAACTGGCAAGAAAAAGCCCGGGAGATATGGTGGTAACACCCGCACATACATTTGTCAGAAAATTCGTTCCCAAGGGCTGCATACGCAAAACCACAATTTTGAAAAACGCGTCTTTTTCAATTAATCTATTCAGGCTATCAATGGCTGATGGAAATCGTTTATAAACATGATTTGCCAGCCACTTTCTGGAGACACTATAAGTTAGCGCGCATCCAGCAATAGCTCCAATACTAGAAAGTATCACCCCACCAATAACCCCAAATGAGAATCCGGCGGCGAAAGCAAAAAACTGTCGAGGTAAACCAATAGAGGTAGCTGCGGCCCCTATCATCAGAAAAATGAATATGCCAGGGGCGCCGAGCGAATCAATAAATTCACCCAGCCGCTTGGCACTATCCCATTGCTGAGGTGGTGTGCGGTACAGCAGCACCACCAAACCAGCGGCAACAAGTAAAGCGACCAACCACAGCAGGTACTTCTTAGTCACTATTCTATTCAAGTTATGTTGCGAGTCATGTTTACGGGTCAGTGGGGTCGATAAACTTCATGTAGCCATATTAGAGCGTAGTTTCGCGAAATGTTCATCCCAGCCTTTGTCCAAAGCCATCAATAGCCCAAGCGCGGCATCTCCTGCGGCTTCACTGACCCCTTCGTGCACCAAAGTGACTCTGGTTCCGCCCAAGGCTTCTTCCAGCGTCCAATGCACCGTGCTCATGGCATCCCCCATTGGCCCACCAATCGAAAATGTGTAAGTCAAAGACGCTGGTGGTGTAGCGCTGAGTACGTCTCCCCAACAAATTTTTGAGTCAGTATCGGATGCATCTTTGAGCAATGTGTAGGGTCTGCCGGCTTGCAGATTCTCAACGGCCGGATGAAACCACTCCCCCAGCTTATCTTTGTTTGTTAAAAACTCCCACACCGTTTCTCGAGATGCGCCAATAAAAATAGTTTTGTTTATGGTTGTTGCACTCATTTTTTATCCTTTCGTTTTGTTTTACGTGTATCGGCTTCAGCCGCATCTTTCAATGAGATCAAAGCATCGTCCCAATATTGATCAAAATAGCTAAACCAATCGACGGTTTTTCTCAGCCCATCCGAGTTCAATCGGCTAATACGTTCCTTACCCTTTGCGGTGACCACAATCAGCTCACCTTCTTCAAGAATGGTCAAGTGTTTACGCACGGCAGTACGAGTCAAATCAAATTGCTCTACTACCTCGGTTATTGATAACTCAGCGCCACACAGTTGCTGAAGGATTTGTCGCCTGGTTGGATCACCTAAGGCCCTAAAAGCCTGCTGAAGAATGTCATTCATATAATTTGCTCCACTCTTTTGGTCATACCCATGGTCATACCCATGGCCACCACGAATGACCATAAGCATGAAGGCATGTGCTTTTACATCATGATTGGCATAGCGCTTGACTCAATTCACGATTACTATATAACACCTTTTAGTGTTATGTCAATAAATCAGAAACACCGCCGTTTTGGCGCCACACATATAACCAGACTAAGGCTATAAATCATTTCAACGTGATGAAACTGATGAAAAGTAAAACTTGAAAATGCATGTTTGTTTTAAACGATGACTGTGCGATTATGTCGGCCGCTTAAGAACAAGGTAACAATCATGTGTCAATTTACTAACTCCAACTGCCGTCTTTTGACTCATTGTTGTACTTTAATGTTGTTAATGCTTAGCGTGTCTGGATGCAGCTCTGGTAATAGCAATAACGAAGCACCAAGTAACGAAAATCAATCTGCAAACTCGGTTCAATCGGATGACATTGCGCAAGTGGGTTCGTTCAACGCAGCACTGCTCGATGACAACACCTGGCTACTGGGGCCGTACACTTACCAAGCGCAAACCTCCAGCCAACACATGGGTGACAACAACACAACCATTGTTATCGCTTCAACGTTAGAACAAAATGAAGCACTCGGGTTTTACTCTGGTGCTGGACTGGCCATAACCATGACAGATTCAGGTGAGGGAATTTACGCATTAACCGATGCCGATGGTGTGATGAATGCTGCCAACAGTGGCAGTGCCGTTTTGTCCTTGAGTGTAAACGTGGGATTAAACAACACCGAACCACCGGTTGCCACCAGATGGAGCACTGTAGCGCCCACCGGTGTTGCACAGGTGACGCAAGGTAGCGATGGGCGATACTTCGTATCGATAGTCGAACCTATTACCCTAAGTCGCGATATAGACTTTGGCGACGGTATACCGAATTCAGCAGATCAAATGCAAATTGTCATGAAAAACATTCATGGTATGAGTCGGTGAGGTCGCTTTTAATCTTCAGGGCAAGGCGTTCCAGCTACACCCCATGCCAAAATATCGTTAACGTGTTCTTGTAAGCTGTAAGGTGCGGGCTCTCGGTTTCCACCAGGGGCCCATGCCCAATGCAAAATTAAGTCATGATTCAAATGTTCAGCGATTTCCAGCGCATCTCTGTTGCCGTTAGTTTCTGGGTTTCGTAACTGTTCGCAAATCTGTTGTGTTGTTCGCCCAAACCAGAACGCATCCTCTGGTGCCAACTGCCAGCTCATGGCCACTCGCGGAGCGGCATGATTCACCGTGTTGGCCTTATCCCAATCCTCACTCTTATTGGTATGGCAGGTACTGCATAAAATGGTTTCTGCACCAATACGACTCTTCCCGGCTTGTATGTTCATGCCGTGCACACGAGTTTTGCCATAAGAGGGTCCGGACCACATGGGTCGATCTGATGGACCCGTATGACAATTGGCGCAACGCGGATGGCTGGCCACGTCAAATATTCTCGACCATGCAAGCAAGCCTTGCTGCTGACTGACTGAGCCCGCTGCCGGTGGTTTAATTTGAACGTTGTCATCTGCCGCTATCGCACCAAAAGACATGACTGAAACCAAAAGGCCAATTGCAGTGTGTAAGTTTTTCATCGATGTATCCTCTTACACAAAATTTATCTGTTTATTAAACGGCAACTCTCTAATACGTTGACCCGTAGCGGCAAATATCGCATTGCCCAATGACGGTGCGGCAGGTGGGACACCCGGCTCACCGATACCACGAATTTTCTGTGCATTGCTCAGCGCCACCACTTCAATATCCGGCACTTGATAAAGCCGCATACCTTCAAACGCATGGTAGTTGTTTTGCTGCGCGGCATAATTTTCAAACGTGGTTTCACAGTTCATGGCATGCGCCATACCGAATATCACACCACCAAAAACCTGCGCCTCTAAATTGACCGGGTCCAGTACATCGCCCACATCAACAACCGCATACACTTTATCTATTTTTATACCTGCTTCGGTGTTGGTGACCTCGGTGACAATAGCCGTTGGCACGCCAAAGGATAAACAAAACGCCACCCCGCGACCTTTATTCGGTCCCATCAACGGGCTATCCCAGTTAGACATTTCTCCAACTTTTTCCAGCACCTTTCGAGAGGTGTCGTCAAGGCATAAGCGTATGCGCTCGGCAAGCGGGTCGGCGCTGGCTTTAAGAATAAGCTCATCAAGCAAGGTGTCATGAAAAAAGCCGTTACCAGAAGCTCCCACAGATCGCCATGAAGAGATTGGTACCATGGTTGGTGCTCGGTAACCCGTGACACGGTAATTGGGAATGGCAAATGGTTGATCCCAAGCGCCTGTAGTTATGGTTGCATCCGGACCTGGAATGCTCATGTCCATTAGCCTGCCAAACCAATCAGGCAACAGTGCCGATTGTGCAACTGATAAGTCGAACGTCGCTACCTTGCCATCGATCACGGTGCCTCGTCCTTTAGCCACGGCACCCGGTCGAAGATAATCGTGCGTCATGTCTTCTTCGCGCGACCAAACCAATTTAACGGCTGTGCCCTTCATGGCCATGGCAATTTCGACCGCTTGCAATACGTGCGTGTCTTCAAGTTTATGACCAAAACTGCCACCCATCGGTTGTACATAAACCAACACATTGTCTTTATCAAGGCCGGTTAATTTTGCGGCATGATCACGAACAAACAACGGTATTTGCGTGCCGGTCCAGATCTCACATTGTTCGTCGGTTACCAGCACGGTGGCGTTCATAGGCTCCATAGGCGCATGTGCCAAGTAGGGCACTTTATAAGTGGCCTCAAATAGTTCACCGTTTTTTAACGCCTTCTCAACATCGCCTTCGTCACGCTGTCTATGATCACGGTGTTCATCAGCATCCAGTACGTTTTCGATTTGTGTAAATATGTTGGCAGTGCTGGCAGGGTATGGCCCGGGTTCCCATTTTATGTCTATTGCTTCAGCTGCACGCCAGGCGCGCCAGGTATTGTCAGCAATGACAGCCACACCATTGTTAATGGGCAACACTTTTTGCACGCCACGCATTGTTTCAGCCTCAGTGGCATCATAACTTTCAACGCCAGCACCAATGCCGGGGTTTGCCCTGACTGCGGCGTGCACCATACCTTCTAACTTAAAGTCGATTCCGTATTGCTCAGTGCCAGTGCACTTAGCGCTCATATCAAGACGTTGCGTCGGCTTACCTAAAAATTTCCACGCGCTTTTCGGGCGCAAATCAACATCGGTAACTGGCTCGATGTTGGCCGCCGCTGTTGCCAAATCTGTATAGGCGATTCGTTGACCATCAGGCAGCAACACAGCGCCGTTTTCAGTGTTAAGTTGATCGCGAGCAATGCCGGTTTGTTGTGCCGCGGCCTCTTTTAGGGTTTCACGAGCAATGGCACCAGCCATGCGCAGTTTGACAAACCCATCCGGCACCGTTGATGAGCCACCCGTAATTTGCATGGCCAGTAACTTAGCCGGCACGTGCATAAATTTGCGCACCGTTTCAGCCAGCGCACCCTGTTCATAAGCAGGAAACGGCGTGCTTTCTTCCATAACAGCGCCATTGTAATAAGCCGGGCCTGGCATGCCTGGCGTAATAGTGGCTGTAGCCGGATCGATGTCGAGTTCTTCGGCAATCAAACGAGCTTGCATGGAATACGCGCCCTGACCTTTATCAGCACGTGGCGTTATTAACGTGATTCCGGTTGCATCGATTTTTATATGCGGTGTGATGGCCGCCTCACCTTCTTCCAAATCTGATAACAAGGGATTTTTAATCGGACGCTTGGCCATGTAAGTGCCAAATGCAACGCCACCGACAATGGCCGCAGAGCCAATCAAAAAAGTGCGTCGCGTTATGGTGCGCAGTCGACCCATGATCAGCTCCCCTGTAATTTTTTAGCAGCAGATTTAACCGCCGCCTTAATGCGAGGGTAAGTACCGCAACGACACAGGTTGCCAGACATCGCCGCATCGATTTGATCATCGGAAGGATTCGGGTTAGTGGACAATAGCGATGCCGCTTGCATGATTTGACCCGACTGACAATACCCACACTGAGCAACCTGGTGTTCTATCCAGCTTTCCTGTACCACATGCAAAGAATCAGGCGTACCCAACCCTTCTATTGTGCTGACTTTGCTACTACCCAAGTCACCCACTGCCAATTGACAAGAGCGCACTGCGTAGCCGTTAACATGCACCGTGCACGCCCCACATTGCGCAATACCACAACCGTACTTTGGCCCGGTAATACCCAGCTCGTCACGCAGTACCCACAACAGCGGCATCTCAGGTTCTACATCAACAGAATAAGTTTGATCGTTTACCGTAATTTCCATGTGACTCACTTTCATTGTCCAAGGTCGGCGTTGAGTGTAACCTAAGGGGTATACCCCACAATCAAGCGCGCAGTCGGCTGGTTTGTCAGGCTTAGTTTGCTCAAACTAGTTTGCTTAAATAACCGTAAAGGAATACCCAATGTGCAACCAAGACTCAACAGGCACCGCCTCACCAACCATCTTTATACAGAATGATCGCGTTCGTGAAACCGAATGGCGGTTTTCAAAAAAAGGCGATAACACGGGATGGCACACCCATGAGTACGACTATGTTGTGGTGCCTCTGTTCGATGGCACTTTAGAAATTGATCACCCAGATGGCTCAAGAACCACGGCCCAACTTCAAAACGGTGTTCCGTATTATCGCGACCTGGGCGTTCGCCACGACGTGATTAACGGCAACGATTTTGAGTGTGCGTTTGTTGAGATAGAACTACTTGAACAACAAGGACGGAATTGAAGGGATCTAAGCAATTGATTTGAATGGTGGGGCGTGCAGGATTAACAAGATAGGCTAAGGCCTATCTGACCCCTTCGGGGCTGCGCGGCCGCTGGCCGCTTGTTTTAAATCGCTTCGCGATTTGCGAACCTGTGTCGGTTCGAATCTGGCGATACGTGTGCTTCGGTTGAGCAGTTTTTCGAGTGAGCAGTTTATTTTAAATGGTGGGGCGTGCAGGATTCGAACCTGCGACCACCTGATTAAAAGTCAGATGCTCTACCAACTGAGCTAACGCCCCCCGGAAATGATGAAGCTGCGCATAAACGATAACGCGACGCGCATAATACAACAATACGGCGCCCGAGTGGCGCATTCTTGCTTGTTATCGACCTTCTCTGGTCATTTGCTGGAGGCGTTTGCGAGCCAGTACCGCAGCAGAGCGTCCCGGATAATCGTTTGTGACGTCGGTTAACACCTTTTTTGCCTCGCCGTAACGCTGTTGCTCATACAACGCATAGCCAATTTTCAACCTCGAATCCGGGACTTTTGGGCTGTTGGGAAAGTATTCCACCACCACCGAGAAGTTATACAGCGCGTTATCGAAGCTGCGCTCGGCGTATTTTGCTTCGCCTTGCCAGTACCAGGCATTATCTGAAAAAGGCCCGTCCGGGTAGCTGCGCAAAAACTGATCAAACGCGGCAACCGCCTCGGCGTTATTGCCTTTTGCCAGTAAATCGTATGCCTTGGTATACCCCGATTTTTCCGCCGCGCTGGCCGCTCGCGTGTTGGCACCCACCGGCTCGACAGGTGGTGCTGGCCCGCTGCCACCACCCGTGCTGGTGCGTGGTTGCGGTATCTCTGGTTCCTCTGCCACAAAAACTGGCTGGTCGTCTGTTGGGATTGGTGCGATCGGTTCTTCTGACAGTTCTTGGCTTAGCGACGGCAGTTGCGAACTGGACCCGACTTCTTCAAGGTCGGTGATGCGCCGGTCGGTGTCTTTGTATAAATCGCGATTACGCTTTCTGAGCAGTTCAATGTCATTGTTGAGGTTTTCTATTTCACCTCGCAGTGTGCGCACCTCGCCCTGCAGTCCCTCAATTTGTTGCAGCAGTTCAAGCAACGACTGGTCGAGCACTTTCTCAACGCGCTGCAATCGCGCATCAACATCGGCAAGCCTGGCACGGGACTGAGCCTGTGCTTGCCCAGTGGTTGCCAATACCGCTAACGTTAATGCCAACAAAAGCAGTTGCCGCGATGAAACAGACACCACCGTGCGTAACCGAACAAACACAAGCGCAAACACGTTCATAGCCAAACCCTAGTTCTGGACTTCAACTTCAACTTCATAGATGATATTGAC
>CALHOI010000010.1 GCA_938035525.1 uncultured Granulosicoccaceae bacterium | reverse complement strand
TTCTTCTCAATCAGGATTAGATCTAACCAGTGAAAATTCTGCTGGACACGTCAGTGATATTAATTATCAACCGCTCACGTTCGGTTTGGGATTAGGTATTAGATTCTAAATAAAATTCGGCACCATAGCTGCTCAAGCCATGAATATGTAAGCGCAGCCAGGGTGCACTCTGTTCTGCTTTACACTTCCGACTTCAATGTATCCGCTGGGAAGGCTTAACTCGAATGGGTAATGCTTAGAAATATTATACGATGCACTTAACATAATTACGGTATATTTTGTGTGTGTGTTAGGTGTAGCATACCGTATCCATACCTTATGCCGATTCATTGAATAACCTGATTTTTCTCAAATATCGCAATAACGCTTTATTTGATTGAGGAGTTTAAAATGAACGATCGCGTGTCGACCCCACACAACATCGCTTGTCGACAAGTGTTGGAATTTCTGCGATCAGAACTGTCACTAAGTGGTTGCGTCATTTATAACTACAGTGAAGAACATGGCGTAGTAGATTTTATTGCTGGCAGCTTGCCTGGTGTGGTTGAGGGTAAATCAAATACGTCACTGGAAACTATCTCACGACTTATACACACAGGGCGTTGTAATTATATCGTGCCTGATGCATCCCAGAGCGCTTACTCGCAACACAGTGTTTTTTGCGACTCTAATCCTGTGGCAATAGTGGCCATACCCATTGTTGTTGCCGGAAGTTCCCAAAAATGCCTACTGTGCGGGGTCTCCTTCGATCTACAAGCTAATGATCAGCAAAACAGCGACCTGTTGAGCCGCAGACCACTGCTGGAATTCTGTAAAGCTCAGATAGAGCATGCCAACGAAAGCTATTTGCGAAGTCTGGAAGATATATACACCATTGAATATTTAACCGATCAAGCATACCAGGATGCCATGACCTGTTTGCTTAACCGCAATGGGTGGGAGGCTGCAATAGCATCCGTCATTGGAAACGGTTTCGGATTCCACGAGTGTGTCACGGTATTTGTTATCGATGTTGATGGACTCAAAGCACTTAACGATACGAAGGGACATGCAGCGGGTGATAATGCGATAAGAACGGTAGCAACCACGCTACAACGTTATTTTAAAATTGAAGACGGTGCATCTCTTACCGTTGAAATGCCGTTTATTGCAAGAACAGGCGGCGACGAATTCTTTGGATTATTGTTTGATTGTGATGATGAAGCAGCTCAAGCAGTCGCTCGTAGTATGTCGCATGAGCTGTTACAACGAGGCGTTTCTGTATCAATCGGTTTTGCATGTTGTCGCAGCGCACGTAAACTACCAGATGCAATTGTGAACGCAGACGAGGCGATGTATTTACAAAAATCACGATTAGAACCGATGCAACATGATCTTTTAGGTGATCAGAAAGTGTCAGGTTCAAATTAAAGCGTCATGCGATAGCTTAAATCTCTTTCATAATCGTTGTCATTTCAACATTGACCTATATAAAAGCTGGCTACGTAATATTTCATCAAAGAATCTGACTTAAAAATTCTTTAGTACGCTCATCCTTGGCACTATCAAAAAAGGTCGCAGGTGGACCATGCTCTACAATAACGCCGCGATCCGTAAAATAAATGTGATCGGCAATTTCTTTGGCAAATCCCATTTCGTGCGTGACCAACATACAAGTCATGCCTTCTTCCGCCAGGTCTTTAATGGTGACCAGCACCTCTTTGACCGTCTCAGGGTCAAGCGCTGCTGTGACCTCGTCGAACAACATAACGTCTGGGTTCATGGCCAGTGAGCGCGCTATTGCAACTCGTTGCTGCTGTCCACCAGAGAGTTCTCCCGGATAGCTGTTCTCTTTTCCTTCTAGTCGAACCTTTTTTATTAAATTTCGGGCAATTTCTTCAACTTCTGCTGGAGATTGCTTTAACACTTTTAAAGGCGCCATCATCACGTTTTCTATAGCGGTTTTATGAGGAAACAAATTGTATTGCTGAAATACCATGCCCACTTTTTTGCGTAGTTCGAGCTTGTTCAATTGTTTATCGTTGACTTCAATACCCTCCACTTCAATTGATCCGCTCTGTATGTCATTGAGCGCATTAATGCAGCGTATAAGAGTGGATTTGCCAGAACCGGAGGGCCCGATAATACAAACAACCTCGCCTTTCATGACATCCATTGAAATACCCTTTAGCACTTCAAGGTCGCCAAAAGACTTGTGCACATCTTTAATCGACACAATGGGTTGATCGTCTGTCCAGGCAGATTGATTCATTGATTCACCTATAATTTAACGGCAAAGCGTCTTTCTAACGCGATGGTAGCCCGAGCTATGGGGTAGCAATAAGCAAAAAATATCAACAATGCAAATCCATAGAAAGGCACCAGTAATTCAGGCCGGTTGTTCTCCGCTTCTATTGCTTGGCGGCTCAGTGTAATTAATTCCTCGACGCCTAACAAAGAACAAAGAGGCGTTGCCATGGTAAGTATGGCGTACCAGTTCATCCAAGGTGGAATCATGCGCTTAAAGCACTGTGGCAATATCACCTGCCAAAGAGTTTGTTGGCGTGTGTATGCTAATGATTCTGCAGCTTCCCACTGACCGCTGGGCACAGAGTTAATAGCACCACGCACAACCTCAGCAATGTTGGCCATGATTGGCAGGCACAAACCGAACACGGCTTTCATCCAATCCGGAATTCGAATAATCTTGTCACCAATTTGTATTTCAAAAGGCAAGGCCAACAAAACGATAAATAACAGCACCAGCCACGGTGAATTACGGAACACCTGAGTGATTACCTTTGCGGGCATGCGTATAAAGCCCGATGGGGAAATCTGCATTAAACCCAACACGACGCCCACCAGCGTGCCAATTAACATGGCAAAAAAAGATATAACCACGTTGTAAAAAAATCCGTCTTTAACGATAAACGGAATCCAACGCCACAAAGCTTGAAAAGCCTGCGTCATGGTGTAATTGGTGGCAGCGGCGGTAACACCTGGCCATGCAACAATGAGTACTATCAACACTAACCAAGCCCAATTTGGGGTTGATGCCAGCCATCGCGAAAACAGCAGATCATCTGGTTCGCCGGAAGCTCTTGCCGTAAATGGTTTGAGAACCGGTAAATCAGTGCTCGGTGCGGACTGTACGCCCGGAATGTTTGTGCGACGTTTAGACTGGCTTTTCATGCTTACCCTCCGTACCCGGGGATGCGCATTTTATGCTCCCATCGATGCATACCGTAAACCAGCACGCCAACAAGGATAATGAACGATACAAATAACAACAGCATGGTTGGATATAACGCACTGGGGTAGTCGTTCCAGATACTCACGCATTGATACAATAACTCAGGCACTGCTATGCCAATAGCTTGTGTGGTGGTTTTCACCAGATTCACTAAATTATTGTTGAGTGCTGGCAACGACACTCTAAACGCTAATGGCAAGACAACATCTTTGTAGGTTTGCAGTCGTGTAAACCCGAGCGCATCGGCTGCTTCTTGTGTTGACTCCGGGACAGCTTCTATACCTGAGCGGAATATTTCAACGTTAAAGGCGCCAGCAAACATAGATAAGGAAATGATTGCCCAACCGACATTCGATATGATGGGGATTTCCGTCCATCCATCAGGGCCTGTTACAGCCGGGGTAAACTGCCCCAGCGCAAAGTAGAAAAACAGCAGTTGCACGAACGGTGGTGTATTTCGAAAAAACTGAATGTAGCCTTGTACAATGCCGCGCACCCATTTGGATGGCGAGTTTTGCATCCATGCGCCTACTACGCCGATAATGACCGACAATAATACGCACGCTATTGATAGCCACAGCGTGTATTGCAGCCCTTTGACTATTCTTGCCCACTGCCTGGGCTCATGAAAGAAAATAAAATTCCAGCGCGGGTAATCGTCAGCCAACTGCCGGAAAAACTCCATAAACGCTTCAAGCATTCAGTTGTTTCTCTATCAAAAAACAAGGGGCGAATATACGCCCCTTGATAAAGTTCAGCAAAATCAAAAAACCGGATTCAAATTAGAATCCTTTGGTTATTTGCCAGCGAGCCAGTCGGCATACGCTGCATTTTTATCTTGCAGGTAAGACGTTGGCTTGATACCCCATTTTTTCTCCAGCTCAATTAGCTGGCCACTTTGGTGCATGTTAAACGTTAATCCTGACATGAAGTGACCAAAAACACAGTCTTTTTCTGCAAGCGGTACCGCCAGTGCCCATGGATTATCGTCTTCTGATGACAATGGCATTTCGAAGTCATCAAATTCACCCGAGGACAAATCGGATCCTATTGATGAGTCATCGTATACCCAGGCAACACATTTTTTGTCACGTAAGGCCTGTTTGGCTTCCGCATTTCCGGTGAACGCAACAATCTCGACGCCATAACGCTCGGTTACCACTTCGTTGTAAAACGCACCCTGTTTACCACAGACAGGCTTACCTGAAAGTTCATCCCAATCTTTGAAACCCAGGGCCTTCGGCGCCATGATATTAGTGCCAGACGTATAGTAGTTAGGCTGCGTGATACCGACAATTTCCCGACGGTCCGGTCGATCGGACATCGTCGCAATCATCATGTCGATTTTACCTTGCTCTAAAAACTGCATTCTATTAGATGACTGCACGGCCACTGTTTCAAGCTCAACACCCATGGCGTCTGCAGCCGCCTGGGCAATATCGATCTCCATGCCTATGATGCTGCCGTCAGTACTTCGATAACCCCAGGGTTTGTAGTCTGCTTTTACGCCAACAACGATCTTGCCGCGTGACATGACTTTATTCCAGGTGTCATTAGTGCAAGCTGCATGAGCAACTGACGACAGGCTGCCAAATGTGGCCGCAACAAATCCTGCGACGACGAGTTTTTGTAGTTTCAATGTGGTTCCTCCAAGTGTGTAATTCGACAGGTAACTGCTGAACACCCACGCTGTTGTTCGATGCGCGGCGCTCAGAAGAGTAACTACACGCTAACCGAATGGGTAAATGCGTGCAAGACAATCCATGAACTTTGCGTTGATTGTTGAATCCACAGATAAGATCTAAAGTGTGTTACTCCTTTTATCTCTGTCTAAACTCACAATGAATCTTATAAGGATGACAATTTTGTCGAGAAAAAAGACATCCAATACAAAATGTCTCACCTTTCGAACCAACGGTGAGCATTGTTCACAATGGCCGCGAATAAAATCGGATAATACCTTCAGGCAATCCTCTGAAACCTAAGCCGTTTCGTGCGTACATGGTTTCTTAACACAACGTTATCCTTGTATACCTAAATTCGCGAATGCAAATTATTTACTTTGACAAAATTTAAACCTGTGTTTAGTCTCTCACTGATTAGTAGTCATACACATAACTATAAATATCTATTAATGATCAACCCATGTTTAAGCCTTCATAGGGCTTTCTATGCTTGAACTTATAAACGTTTCAAAACGCGTTGGCTCGCAGCTTCACATCGATAACGTGAGTATGACGCTCGAGTCCGGCTCTTTAAATGTACTACTAGGCCCTACTCTGGCAGGAAAGACATCACTCATGAGGCTGATGGCTGGGTTGGACAAACCCACAACCGGCGAAATCCGCGTTAGCGGTGTAAATGTTGTCGGCAAAAAAGTCAGCAAACGCAACGTTGCTATGGTTTACCAACAGTTTATTAACTACCCGGCGTTCAGTGTTTACGACAACATAGCATCACCCATGCGACTGGCTGGCGTTGATAAGAAAACGCTGGACACTAAGGTACGGGAGGCAGCTGAACTATTAAAACTGACGGACTACCTGGACCGAACTCCCTTAAACTTATCTGGTGGACAACAACAGCGCACGGCTATTGCACGGGCTCTTGTCAAGGGAGCCGAATTGGTTTTGCTCGACGAACCGCTGGCCAACCTGGATTACAAATTGAGAGAGGAGTTACGCGTCGAGCTACCTCGAATATTTGCTGAGTCGGGCGCTATATTTGTTTACGCCACAACTGAGCCACAGGAGGCTTTGCTGCTCGGTGGAAACACGGCAACCTTATCTCAGGGTCGCATAACTCAATTCGATAAAACCATTAACATCTACAATAATCCAGGCGACCTAACCACTGCGCAAACCTTCGCTGATCCGCCACTCAATACGGCACAGGTTAATAATGTCGATGGTGCATTGCACTATGGCGAAGACCGGCTTGGTACAGTTAGCAACAACATCTCAAACGGTCAATACACAGTTGCCTTACGTCCCCACCATGTGTCTTTGCAGCGCACAGACGCCTACAGTATGCGAATTCGAGCCACGGTGGGTACCAGTGAAATTACCGGCTCAGAGACATTCATACACGTTCATACCAACAATAATCAGTGGGTCGTATTGGCACATGGTATCCATCGAATGGAGTCTGGCGAACAAATTGACTTGTATTTAAACCCACAAAAATACTACTTGTTTGATGAAAATCAAACACTCGTTCAAGCACCAGATAATCCGGCGCCCGCCCAATCAGTCGCCGACCATCAGCAGAGTGAAGCACACTAGCTATGGCACAGATATCACTCAACAACCTGGCGCACTCGTACTACCCAAACCCTAAAGAGCAGTCCGATTTTGCCCTAAAGCAAATTGACTACGATTGGCAAGATGGCGGTGCTTATGCGTTGCTGGGGCCATCAGGGTGCGGAAAAACGACTTTGTTGAATCTGATTTCAGGCTTGCTCAGCCCATCAACTGGGGAAATCCTGTTCGATAAAACAGATGTTACCGGGTTAAGTACTGAACAAAGAAACATCGCACAGGTTTTTCAGTTCCCGGTTATCTACGACACCATGACAGTTGAGCAAAACCTGGCATTCCCGCTAGCTAACCGAGGCGTCCAGAAATCCGAGATCGACAAACGGGTTAGCGACATGTTGATGACACTGGGCTTACAGGAAAAAGCCAAACGGCGAGCAAGGGGTTTGAGCGCCGACGAGAAACAAAAAATATCATTGGGACGTGGCCTGGTTCGCTATGACGTAAACGCTATTTTGTTTGATGAGCCACTTACCGTCATAGACCCGCACATGAAGTGGCAACTTCGAACCAAACTAAAAGAGCTTCACAAGCAGTTTGGTAACACCATGATATACGTGACACACGACCAAACCGAGGCGTTGACTTTTGCCGATAAAGTGGTGGTTATGTACGACGGTGAAGTTGTACAAATTGGCACTCCAGAGGAATTGTTTGAACAGCCCGCACACACGTTTGTCGGCTATTTTATCGGCTCTCCTGGTATGAACATATTACCCGTTGATGTCTCCGGCAATTTGGCAAGATTGGGTGATCATCAAATTCACTTAAATAAAAGCTACAGCAACCTGGATGGCAAAATCGAGCTGGGCGTTCGTCCCGAATTTGTTCGAATAGTCGATAAAGCGCAAAACTTAACATCAGCCATACCCCTCTCGATAGTTGCCGTTGAAGATATTGGGCGCAGCAAGATTGTTAGAGGCGAGATAAATGGTGTGTCTATTAATGCGCTCGTGGCAGAAGATGCGAATATCCCGCTAGAAGCGTTCGTGGAATTTGACGTCGATAGAATCTGCATATACAACGACGCTCACCTTGTTGAGGGCTCATTTTAGTATGGATAAACCGGTAAACAATAAGGCCTGGTTTTTCGTGTTACCCGTTTTTTTTCTGGTTGCCATCAGCGCCATTATTCCACTGATGACCGTCGTCAACTATTCGGTTCAGGATACGTTTGGGAATAATCAGTTCTTTTGGGCTGGCACCGAATGGTTTAAGGAAATTCTGCACTCAGAACGATTTCACAGCGCATTGGTTCGTAATCTGATTTTCTCTTTTATTATTTTGCTTATAGAAATACCGCTGGGTATTGTTGTGGCCCTGTCCATGCCCAGAAAAGGGTTTTGGGTACCCGTTTGCCTCATTCTGATGGCACTGCCACTGCTCATACCATGGAATGTGGTTGGCACTATCTGGCAAATTTTTGGCCGCGCTGATATTGGGTTGCTTGGCAATACCTTAGTGGGCTTAGGTGTTAACTACAACTATGCCACTAACTGGTTTGATGCCTGGGCAACAATCATATTGATGGATGTTTGGCACTGGACCAGTCTGGTTGTGTTGCTTTGCTATGCAGGTCTGGTTTCAATACCGGAAGCTTACTATCAGGCCGCGCGAATCGATGGTGCATCCAAATGGAAGGTTTTCAGATACATACAACTTCCCAAGTTACATCGGGTGTTATTGATTGCTGTGTTATTACGATTTATGGATAGCTTCATGATATACACCGAGCCGTTTGTCCTAACTGGCGGTGGTCCCGGAAATTCCACCACATTTTTATCCATAGACCTTGTCAAAACCGCAATAGGGCAATTTGATCTTGGGCCAGCGGCGGCTATGTCCATTATTTATTTCCTGATCATATTGCTGTTGTCTTGGGTATTTTTTACGGTAATGACGCACTACGGTGCCGACAATAACAAAACAGAGTCAGGGCACGACTCATGAGCACGGGTAACAAACAAAAAAGCTTGACCGGGTGGATTGTACCCACAGCCTACATTGTATTTTTGTTGCTGCCAATATATTGGTTGATCAACATGAGTTTTAAAACCAATACGGAAATCATATCAACGTTTACGCTGTGGCCCAGCAACCCAACCTTGCAAAACTATATTGCTATTTTTAGCGATCCATCCTGGTACAACGGCTACATTAATTCCATTATTTATGTTGTGCTGAACACGGTCATTTCGGTTGCTGTTGCTTTGCCGGCGGCATACGCCTTTAGTCGCTACCGATTCCTTGGCGACGGACAGATGTTTTTCTGGCTGTTAACCAATCGCATGGCACCAGCGGCGGTATTCGCCCTGCCTTACTTCCAGTTGTATTCCGCGTTTGGCCTTATCGATACTCATATTGCTGTCGCGCTTGCGCATTGCCTGTTTAACGTACCGCTTGCTGTATGGATTCTGGAAGGTTTTATGTCGGGTGTGCCGCGCGAAATCGACGAAACAGCTTATATCGATGGGTATTCGTTTCCTCGCTTTTTTGTGAAAATATTTATGCCCTTAATTGCCTCGGGCATCGGTGTAGCGGCTTTCTTTTGTTTCATGTTCTCGTGGGTTGAACTGCTTATAGCCAGAACACTGACTGTGACAGATGCAAAACCCATATCGGCAATCATGACACGCACAGTGGGCGCTGCTGGCGTTGATTGGGGGTTGCTCGCAGCCGCGGGAGTGCTAACCATTATTCCGGGGGCACTCGTTATTTATTTTGTTAGAAATTATATTGCTAAGGGATTTGCCCTCGGGCGAGTCTAAAGGTAGAAATCATGAATTTATCTTGGATGGCATGGACAACACCGACAGCCATTTTTTTTATCACCATATTATCGTTATTGATTTTAATGACCATTTGGGAGCTGCTGAGTCCAGGTGGTGGTGTGAGATACGGTGTTTTAAGGTTCGAAACCACCAGAGGCGATCGCTTGTTTTTATCCTTGCTCGGAAGCGCATTTATCCATCTTGCGTGGCTGGGTTTTAGCGATCTTAATTTATGGTGGGCTATGGGTGTATCCGTTTGCTATGCACTACTGGTATTTCGGTTTGTTTAACACCCTTTTATATAAAGCATAAAAACCACAGGAGCAACAAATGCAACGTTATAGAAAAACGAAAACTGCATTCGCAGTGGCACTATTTTTAAGTGGTACACAATTTGCGCAAGCTGATATAGCTGCCGCTGAGAAATTTCTCGCAGATGAAATTGCCGGACTGTCGGTATTAAGCGCTGATGAACAAAAAGCTGAGATGCAATGGTTCATCGATGCCGCCAAACCTTTTGCTGGCATGGATATCAAAGTGGTATCAGAAACCATTACGACGCACAGCTACGAATCCAGTGTACTTGCACCGGCGTTTACGGCAATAACCGGAATCAACGTCGCACATGATCTTATCGGCGAAGGCGATGTAGTTGAGAAACTGCAAACCCAAATGCAGTCAGGTGAAAATATCTACGATGCGTATATCAATGACTCCGATTTAATCGGAACACACTGGCGGTATCAACAAGCACGAAACCTGACCGACTGGATGGCGGGTGAAGGTGCTGATGTTACTTTGCCGACTTTAGATATCGACGATTTCATCGGCACAGAATTTACAACCGGTCCTGATGGCAAACTGTATCAACTGCCAGACCAGCAATTCGCCAACCTCTATTGGTTCCGTTACGACTGGTTCTCCGATGAAAAAAACAAAGCCGACTTTAAAGAGAAGTATGGCTACGATTTGGGTGTTCCGGTTAACTGGTCTGCCTATGAAGACATCGCCGAATTCTTTACTGGGCGTGAAATCGATGGCCAGGCCGTTTATGGTCACATGGATTACGGCAAAAAAGACCCCTCATTAGGCTGGCGCTTCACCGACGCATGGTTATCCATGGCCGGTAATGGCGACAAAGGTGAACCGAATGGCTTACCCGTTGATGAATGGGGTATCCGTGTCAATGAAAATAGCCAACCAGTGGGTTCTTGTGTTGCCAGAGGTGGAGACACAAACGGTCCGGCGGCGGTTTACTCCATCACCAAGTACATTGATTGGCTGAAGAAATACGCACCACCTGAAGCAGCCGGTATGGTGTTTGGTGAGGCAGGTCCGGTACCGGCACAAGGTGCCATAGCGCAACAAATGTTCTGGTACACCGCTTTTACCGCCGACATGGTGGCAGAAGGCTTACCTGTTGTTGATGGGGATGGCAATCCAAAATGGCGAATGGCACCAAGTCCACATGGTGCGTATTGGGAAGAAGGTCAGAAGCTGGGTTATCAAGATGCCGGTTCCTGGACACTGATGAAGTCGACACCGGTTGATCGCGCAAAAGCCGCATGGTTGTACGCGCAGTTTGTGGTATCAAAAACGGTTGATCTGAAAAAAGCTCATACAGGCTTAACGTTTATTCGTGAAAGCACCATCCAGGATGCCAGCTTCACTGAACGCGCACCTAAGCTCGGTGGACTCATTGAATTCTATCGCTCACCGGCCCGAGTACAATGGTCTCCTACCGGTACGAATGTACCTGACTATCCCAAGCTGGCGCAATTGTGGTGGCAGAACATTGGCGATGCTTCCTCAGGTGCAAAGTCACCTCAAGAAGCCATGGATGCGCTGTGTGAAGCACAAGAGAAAGTCCTGGCCCGCCTTGAGCGAGCTGGCGTTCAGGGAGACATTGGCCCTAAGCTTAACGAGGAAAAAGATCCTGAATACTGGCTAAGCCAGCCGGGTGCCCCGAAAGCCAAACTGGCCAATGAAAAGCCTGAACCCGAGACGATCAGCTACGATGAGTTAATTAAAAGTTGGGCCCAATAAGTCCACTTCTTTAGTTATGAGATAAAGTAGTACGGGATGGGTTGAAAAGCGCCAGGCTTTTCAACCCTCCTGTTTTCAACCGGTATTGCGCGAATTTCCTCTGCAATGCCGTATCCGAGCCGCAACTGCGCCGATTTAGCACCCATCTTCCCTACAATAAGACCCCAAGTGGCCGATAAATCGCATATAAATGCCTGCACAATCGCCCAAGCAGACTTTGCACTTTAGCGCTTAACAGCAATGCACACAGTACAAAGTCGGGTCAGGTAAAATGCGTTGAGAAGCACTGAGACTAAAACGTGTCATGAATAAAGAATTTGGACTTGTTCGAGTCACCACAGCTGTCCCCAGAGTAAGCGTTGCCGATCCTGCCGCCAACACCAGTGAAATATTGAGCATGCTTGGCGGACTCCCCGACTCTGACGTGGTTGTATTTCCAGAACTATCAATCTCGTCTTATTGCTGCGGTCAGCTTTTTCATCAGCAAGCTCTGCTCGACGAAACCGAAACACAATTACAACGCCTGGCGACTGACGCACCCAATAAGCAGCAGCTTATAGTAGTTGGAGCACCACTGCGATCAGGATCAGCTTTGTACAATTGCTCTGTGCTGATCAACAATGGTCAAATCATCGGCGCGACCCCAAAACAATTTGTACCCAATTACAACGAGTTTTATGAAGCACGTTACTTCGCATCAGGAGATGAATTCACCGCAGATACTGTCCGCATTGCAGACAATAACGTACCTTTTGGGACGCAACTGTTGTTCACTAACAGTGGCGAGCATGGCCAACCCGACTTGGTTGTGTATGCTGAAATTTGCGAAGCCATCTGGATGCCAATACCCCCTTCAAGCATGGCAGCTATCGCTGGCGCCAACCTGTTGTGCAACATATCAGCGTCACCGGAAACTATTGGCAAAGCAGGTTATCGTCGCGACTTAGTCACCGGCCAGTCAGGCCGATGCATAGCAGCCTACGCCTACTCCAGCTGCGGACCGACAGAGAGCACAGCTGATCTTGTGTACGGTGGTCACGCAATGATTGCACAAGGTGGTCACCTGTTAGTGGAATCGAGTCGGGTTGGAGACACACAATCAACAAAACGCGACTCCTACTCGGTAACGTGTGACGTTGATATAGAAATGTTGCAAACCGAACGACGAGCCACAACCACATTCATTGACGGTGAGCGGTATCTAGATGGTCGCCAATACCGTCGTATCGAGTTTGCACTGGCAAGCAATAACTCTGACCTGATCAATCCGGTTAACGCAATGCCATTTGTACCTAATAACGCAGACACCCTCGCCGACCGTTGCACCGAAGTGTTTGGAATCCAGACGGCTGCACTTGCAAAACGACTGGAATGCATGGGCGACGACCCAAAGATGGTCATTGGCATCTCGGGCGGTCTGGATTCTACCCTGGCATTGTTGGTGGCAACAAAAACCTGCGACTTGCTGGATATACCCAGACGCAATATTCGAGGCGTAACTATGCCTGGTTTCGGTACAACCAGCCACACGCTAAACAACGCCCATGATCTTATGCAGCATCTTGACGTGCAAGTTAGTGAGATCGATATTCGCGCCGCCGCTTTACAAGAATTTTATGATCTTGCCAGAGCAACCGGCTACAAGCCGTTTGGCGTGATTGATCTTATGGCTGCAGAAAACAAAAATTTAAGTATCGATGACTTTATGGCCTTGGTCAGCGCTGTACCCGAAGCTGACAGACAAGACTTGGTGTTTGAAAACGTTCAGGCCAGACGTCGAACTGAACTCCTGATGAACATGGGCTTTGTGTTAGGTACGGGCGATATGTCTGAGTTGTGGTTAGGTTGGTGTACTTATAACGCTGATCACCAAAGCATGTACAACGTTAACTGCTCGGTGCCAAAAACCCTGGTCCGATTTTTAGTTGAGTATGTTGCGCAAAATCAATTTGATGGCGCAGTGCAAGATACGCTTAATTCTATTGCCAACACTGAGATTTCACCCGAATTACTGCCCGTTAGCGACAGCACTCAACAAGCCCAGAGCACTGAAGACACCGTTGGGCCGTACGAGCTACATGACTTTTTCATGTTTAATCTTGCGCGCTACGGGTTCAGCCCCAAAAAAGTGTTGTTTCTGGCTAATCAAGCTGAAGGCTGGTCTAAGGAATACGCGCCAGAAGAAATAAAAAAGTGGCTTAAAGTGAATATTAAACGTGCCTTTTCGCAACAGTACAAACGCGATGATGTACCTAACGGGCCTAAAGTAGGTTCACTAAGCCTATCTCCAAGAGGCGACTGGCGGATGCCCAGCGATGCATCGGCTTCGGCTTGGCTGGATTCGATTGATTAGCAGAGCCAAATACTCAATGTTGGCACCGAAAATAGTGCGCGCTTAGGCAGATTTTTGCAGTGCAATATAAAACGCCGAAGCATCCTGAGCACTCATATAATCATCGTATAAAGTGGATGCACTACTCACGGATTTATCTTTCAAATGTTCCGTTACTAATGTAATCACTTCGCTGTAGTACTGCTCTCTGCAACTGAACACAACATAGCCCAAAGGGCGAACAGTTCTGATCATCTCACTGATAAAATGCTGTTTGAAACGCTTTGTGTATACCCCTATAGAAATGGCCGCATCATACCCATTGTCAGGCAACGACAATGGCGCTCCGAAATCAAGGTTCATTAATTTTCGATAACAACCGGTGGCTTCGGCTTTTTCAAGCATGTCGTCAGAAAAATCAGAGCCATGTGCATTGTTGTAGCCGTGCTGTTTTAGTAATTCCCCAACTAAACCTGTTCCGCAACCGGCGTCGTGAATCAAAGATTGTTTGTTTAGCACCTTTTGAACAAAGAGATTAACCCCAACTTGAGGTGCAACATAGCCAAAAGACTTAAGGTCACTGTTGTAATCACTCGCCCATTGTTTATAAGCAAGCTTTACTTCTTGGGGATCATTCGCACTGACCAATTTATTGACAGTGGCATTAATTCGCTCTTTGTCAGACACGCAAGCTACCTACCTTCAATGATGTGGTTAGCATACCGTGACGCCGCATTTATAGCGACGGACGTTCTATACTGCTCTCGAGAGCATGGTCAACGGTTAAACCCACGCAGAGCATCTAAAAAACTACGTAAGCTATTGATTAATGAGATACTATCCCCATATTAGTGTCAAGCTGGGTGAATCTCCCTGGCCCGACGATAATCCATCATTGATCGAGACAATAATCCATGGCAAATCAGGGTGGGCCGCCAGATCTTGAAGAGGTGTTAAAACGCCTGTTAAAGCAAGGCTCAAACAAGATCGATAATTCAACCAAGCGTGAACGCCGAAATGCGCCTGCGCCCAACCCGTTCTCAGACAATAAAAACGACAACGACGTTGAATTAGTGCGTGAAAAACCCAAACGCCCTTCTTTGTTTTTCTATCTTGTTACCGCATTCATTGGCTGGGGCATCCTGGATACCATTTGGCCCGGTTTTATCAACAGAATATTTTCAGGGGATTTGTTAAGCGATACTGGCCTAAATAACGATTTGCCGATTAATGATTTGCCCATTATTAGTCAATTAAAAGAATTCTTAGGAGGTTTTAATATGTTTGAGTCGATGGGATTTGCGCTACTGATAGGCGCGGTTATACTGCTATTCCTATTTTTACGATCATTCGTTCGCATTGTGCCGCAGAATGAAGCGTACGTTGTTGAACGCTTGGGTAAGTACGATCGAACGTTGCTTGCTGGATTTCACATCACCATCCCCATCATTGAACGGGTTGCGTACAAGCATTCACTCAAAGAATATGCCATCGATGTTGCATCACAACATGCAATCACCCGCGACAACGTGGTGCTGGGTATTGATGGTGTGCTGTATCTAAAAATAATGGATGCCCGGGCAGCCTCTTATGGCGTAGAAAACCTGCAATTTGCTATCACGCAACTCGCCCAAACCAGTATGCGTGCAGAAATCGGTAAGCTCTCGCTTGATGATACGTTTGAATCTCGTGAGAACATCAACGCCCAAGTCACCAGAGCAATCGATGAAGCTTCAGAAGCCTGGGGAACAAAAGTGCTGCGCTACGAGGTTAAAGACATCACACCACCTGCTTCTATCCTTGAAGAAATGGAAAAGCAAATGGGTGCGGAACGTCAAAGACGTGTGGCTGTAACAACCTCGGAAGGTTATCGCCAGGCTGAAATTAATCAGGCGCAGGGTGATCGTGAAGCGCAAATATTGCGCGCTCAGGGTAACGCTGAATCACTGACCATTGAAGCCACTGCGCGTGCCGAAGCTATCAGGACGATATCACACGCCATCAATGAAGAAGGTGGCTCATCTGCCGTGGCCCAGCAACTGGCAGAACAGTACGTGGCGGCGTTCGATAAGTTAGCTCGCGAGGGTACCATTGCATTACTACCGGGCGATGGTAGTGATGTGGCCAGTATGGTTGCAAAAGCGTTTACCGCGTTCGATGGTTTAAAAAACACCGTAGGAGCTGCCTCCAGTTCATCGACCGGCAACAGACCAGCAGTCAATAATTCACCAGGGCAAGGTGGTACGCCATCATGAGCTTGAACCCGTTCTGGTTGTTTCTTATTCTTGGTGTTGCCTTGGTTGCGGCAGAAATGCTGGTGTTTCAGTTCAGCATTTTCTGGCTGTTTTTTATTGGCCTGGGTGCATTAGTCACTGCTGGCTACGCATGGTTATCTGGCGATGTGACCTACACCGCTGCCACTGCCGTGTTTCTACTTTCCTCGGTTGCGATTACCGCACTGTTATATGCGCCTATCAGGCGTTGGCAACGACAACCTTCGGGAATGGAAGATAACAATGCGGTTGGTCAACGTGTCGAAGTCATGCAAACGGTTGGGCCATCCAATCCCGGTATGGTGAGTTGGTCAGGCAGTGACTGGCAGGCCGAATTAGCCGAAGGCGAAACAGCAACATTAAACGCGGGTGACAGTGCAACCGTGGTTTCTATAAAAGGAATTCGTTTGTTTATAAAACCAGAAGCGTGATCCCCCTGTGAGCGATGGACCACGCTAATAAAAAGTTACATTGCAATAAGACGGACTAGCTGTCTATACCCAGCATGCGTCTGTTTGCAGCTTCATCGGTTCCACCGTCGGCGAAATCGTCAAAGGCTTTCTCGGTTACGCGAATAATATGGTCGCGCACAAACTGCGCACCTTCGCGTGCCCCGTCTTCGGGATGCTTTAAGCAACACTCCCACTCAACCACCGCCCAGCCGTCAAAGTCATAAGCCGATAGTTTTGAAAAAATGCCTTTGAAGTCCACCTGGCCATCACCAAGGCTGCGAAAACGCCCGGCACGATCGACCCAGCTTTGATAGCCTGAGTAAACACCTTGCCTGCCGGTTGAATTGAATTCGGCATCTTTAACATGGAACATCTTTATACGTTCGTGGTAAATATCGATGTTTTCTAAATAGTCGAGCACTTGCAACACATAGTGAGAAGGGTCGTACAGCATATTGCATCGAGGGTGATTGTTGACTCGCTCCAAAAACATCTCAAACGTAATGCCGTCGTGCAAGTCTTCACCAGGGTGAATTTCGTAACACACATCAACGCCATTTTCGTCTGCAACATCCAGGATAGGTTTCCAGCGTCTGGCCAACTCATCAAAAGCCGACTCAACCAGCCCGGCCGGACGCTGGGGCCATGGATAAACATACGGCCATGCCAACGCACCCGAAAAAGACGCCATGGCACCAATACCCATATTGTTTGAAGCCTTGATGGCGTTAATCACCTGCTCCACTGCCCACTGCTGTCGGGCTTTAGGGTCGCCTTGCACCTCGGGCGCTGCAAACCCGTCAAACGATACATCGTACGCCGGATGAACCGCCACTAACTGACCTTGTAAATGCGTTGACAGCTCGGTGACTTCCACGCCATTGTTCTTGGCGACCCCTAAAAACTCGTCGCAATAGTCTTTTGATGACGCAGCCTTATCCAGGTCGATCAGTCGCCCATCCCAGCTGGGTACTTGCACACCAGCGTAACCACAGTCGGCTGCCCACTTAGTGATGCTATCCCAAGAATTAAACGGTGCTTCATCACCTGCAAATTGAGCCAGAAACAGCGCTGGGCCTTTTATTGCTTTCATTTTTTATCTCCCGGTTTCCAAGGTGCGACACATGAGCGTGCCAAAACTGGCTTTATAGTACTATTCAACCTGGCTTTAGTCGAACCCGAAAACGGACCCGAGAAATGGCGAAAAACACCCCTGAGACAGCACGCGAAAAACCACCACAATTAACGTGGGAAGATGCGTTTCTGCTGGAAGACCAACTCAGCGAGGAAGAACGCATGGTTCGTGATACGGCTCGCAGCTATTGTCAGGATTCGCTGATGTCTAGAGTCACGATGGCCAATCGCAACGAAACTTTTGACAGAGACATCATGAGTGAAATGGGCGAACTGGGCTTACTAGGCGCTACTATTCCTGAGCAATATGGCGGCGTTGACGCCAACTACGTGTCTTACGGGCTGATTGCCCGCGAGGTCGAACGTGTTGATAGTGGATACCGCTCCGCCATGTCGGTTCAGTCCAGCCTGGTTATGCACCCAATATTTGCCTACGGCAACGAGACACAACGCGAAAAGTATTTACCCAAGCTGGCCAGTGGCGAATGGGTTGGTTGTTTTGGCCTAACCGAACCTGACCACGGCTCCGACCCGGGCAGTATGCTGACACGCGCAAAAGCCGTTGA
This sequence comes from uncultured Granulosicoccaceae bacterium, assembly GCA_938035525.1. GTDB lineage: Bacteria > Pseudomonadota > Gammaproteobacteria > Granulosicoccales > Granulosicoccaceae > Granulosicoccus. Next base: position 24,926 of record CALHOI010000010.1, on the reverse strand, counting down.
CGGTGGCTACTCCATTTCGGGCGCTAAAAACTGGATAACCAATTCGCCCATTGCTGATGTGTTTGTTGTGTGGGCAAAGTCAGACGCGCACGATGGAAAAATCAGAGGCTTTGTTTTAGAAAAAGGCATGAAGGGCTTAAGCGCGCCAAAAATAGACGGCAAATTCAGTTTACGTGCATCGGTTACCGGCATGATTCACATGGACGAAGTGGTTGTGTCAGAGGAGCACCTATTACCCAATGTCAGTGGCCTTGCCGGTCCTTTTGGTTGCTTGAATAGAGCACGCTACGGTATTGCCTGGGGCAGTATGGGAGCCGCCGAATTTTGCTGGCATGCTGCCAGAAGTTACACGCTCGATCGCAAACAGTTTGGCCGCCCCCTGGCGCAAAACCAGCTGATACAAAAAAAACTGGCTGATATGCAAACTGAAATTGCGTTGGGTTTGCAAGGGTGTTTACGGTTGGGTCGTTTGTTTGATGAGCACAAAGCACCAGCTGAACTCATCTCGCTAATGAAACGTAACAACTGTGGTAAAGCATTAGATATTGCGCGTGTCTCACGAGACATGCACGGCGGTAACGGTGTATCGGACGAATACGGCGTGATTCGCCACGTCATGAACCTGGAAGCTGTTAATACCTATGAAGGCACTCATGATATTCATGCGTTGATTCTGGGTCGAGCGCAAACCGGGTTACAAGCGTTCTTTTAATCAACTATTGGTTGCTGTTTCGGTCTTTACCCATTGCTTAAAGGCCGAAACAGCAGCATCAGACTGCGCCCCTTCCAGACTGACCAAGTGATAGCCGTGATCAACCTCCATCGGTAAATCAAACAAACGAACAAGATGACCCTTTTCGATATCGTTTTGCGACAGTTTGTCTAATGTCAGTACAACGCCCTGCCCCTCGATCGCCGCTGACAGTGCCAGCAACACGCTGTTGAAATATAAATTACTGTGGCACACAACATCATCCAATCCGGCGTTTTTAAACCAACTCTTCCACTGCGGCCTGCCTTCGTAGGGGCTGTCATCATGCAACAGGGTGTGATGTTGCAGATCAGCCGGTTCCTTTAATGGTTTATCACTGCTTTCCAACAAGGCAGGACTGCACAGCGTAATGGCATCCACTTCCATGATGCGATCAACAACGCAGCCGGGGTAATTACCGCTGCCAAATCGAATCGCGATATCAATATTGTGTTCTTTGAGGGTGTCGGCACTGAGTGAGGGTGCTGTGGTGTCTGAGTCGATCAGGCTGGCACTGCCTGAAATCCGCAAATCAATGTCGGGGTGCGCTTCTCTAAAGCGATACATTCTGGGCATCAACCACTTGGACGCAAACGATGGCGATGTCCAGATACTGAGTTCGTGCTTCTCTTCGCCACCCTTGATTTGCTGCACGGCATCATTAAGACTTTGAAACCCTTCCTGCATTTTGACCAACCCTGCTTCACCTGCCTCAGTGAGCGTTAATCCCCGGTGCAAACGGTGAAACAACTGCACTCCCAGCAGATCCTCCAGGGTTCGTATTTGCTGACTCACCGCCGCTGGGGTGACGTGGAGCTCGTCGGCAGCCTTGCTGAAACTGCCTTGTCGAGCGGCTACAACGTAGGCGTGTAGCGCATTAAATGGGACGTGACCAGCCATCTTGGGTTGCCTATAGAATTTCTAATACGGGGTATAAAAAACTATCGTTTGTAGCACGGCCATATAGCCTTTATCTTACTACTCAAAGGCCGACACAGAGGGTAGATATTCTGAACTGGCTAGGCATAACTTTACTTTATAAGGATTAAAAAATGTTTAAACAATTAGCTGCACTTGGCACTTCTTTCGAAAAATACATGACTCACCGCGGTCGCGTCGAAGCACTGAACATTCTACGTGCGCAAGATGAAAAAACACTGGAAGATATCGGTGTTTGCCGACACGAACTAGTTGGCGGTGTTAAAAACTGGCCTTGGGATGGCTCGGTTACCAGACAGGCAACTCAGGCGCCCAGCCAGATTGAGCAGATCAAAGCCGTGCGTGAACTCAGCACATACAGCGACAGAGAACTGCACGATCTTGGCATTAATCGAGGCATGATCACATACGCTGTGGTTAATGGTCGCGAAGGTATTGACAATGATTTGCCTCCTACACGTCCATCTAACACTGGTGGTGAGCGTCAAGCAGCATAAGCTGCTGGCGCCACGCCCAGGCTAGGAAGGACGAGGAAATTACAACGGCAAAGGCAGTAGCTCCGGCTCTTCTTTGCCCATGGCTTCTTTGCGTTTTGCAACGAATGCCTTCAGGGCTTCTTTGATGCCCTCATCCAGTGGTGGCTCTTGATACTCATCAAGTGCTTTTTGCCATACGTCTGTCGCTCTGGCAGTGGCGTCTTTTGCACCGCTTAATTGCCAGTTTTCCTGATTTTGCCAATCACTTAGCATGGGCTCGTAAAAGGCAGTTTTAAAACGCTGCATGGTGTGCTCACACCCAAAAAAGTGCCCACCCGGCCCAACCTCCTGCATGGCATCCAATCCGATTTCTGCTGCGTTGATTTTTATTGGTTGCAGCATCGCCGACATGTGTTGAAGCATTTCGCAATCTTGTACCAACTTTTCAAACGAGGCCACTAATCCGCCTTCGAGCCAGCCTGCCGCGTGGTATATCAGGTTGCCATGTCCCATGACTGCACTCCACAACGACATCTGGGTTTCCCAGGTTGACTGGCTGTCTGTGGTATTGGCCGCATTGCATGCGCTGGTGCGATAGGGCAAGTTATATCGCCGCGCGAGTTGTCCACTGGCAATGTTCGCTAACGCGTTTTCTGGCGTGCCAAAAGCCGGCGCACCAGAACGCATGTCCACATTGGAGGTAAACGCACCATAAACAACCGGCACACCTGGACGGGTTAACTGCACTAGCGAAATACCTAATAAAGCCTCAGCATTTTGTTGTACCAAGGCTGCTGCCATGGTCGCCGGTGTCATCGCACCCATTAACGTAAATGGTGTAACCACGGTGGGCTGTCCCAGCATGGCCATTTGCATGGCGCCGTATGCCATGGAGTCATCAAGCTTTCTGGGAGAATTAACATTGATGTTAGTCATAACCGAAGGGATGTGTTGTATCTGCTCAAGCGTCATGCCTTTTGCAATGGCATTAAGTTCTACAGCGTCTCTGGCTCGTCCACCGCCAATACCCGTGGCCAACATGGCTTTGTCTGCCAGCAAAAGATTTGAACAGGTTGTATCAAGATGACGTGTATTAACAGGTAAGTCGGTGGGTGCTAATGCCTGATTACCGAAAAACCGAATCACATTAAAATGTTGTCCGAGCTTTATCAGGGTTTGGTAATCCTTAAAATTGCCAGCGCGCCGACCTTGAATGCAATCGTGCACGTTTGGCGGACCAGAAACCAACCCAAAATTAATGGCGTTTCCACCACAGGCAATCACATTTTTTTCATTGCGCGGCGTCAAATCAAATGTGGCTGGTGCTGTGGCAATGGTTTGCATAACCAAGTCTCTGTCCATTCGCACAATGCCGGTTTTTGATACGTCCGCTCCAGCATCAATGAACTTTTGCAAAGCAAGCTCGCCCATCACTTCTATACCTTGCTCTTCCAGCAGCTGCATGGAAGCTTCATGAATCTCGTCAAGCTGCTCAGCGCTTAACGGGTCTAATGGTTGAAACGGACTGCGTAACTGGGTGGGCTCGAGCTGAGCAATACTTCTGATAGCAGGGACGCTGCGTTTACGGCGACGTTTCTTACTGACAGCACCTGAATGTTGAGCTCTGTTTGGCGCGTTATCGACCATTTAGATACCTGTCATGGGACTGTGGATTGATGCTGGGCGAATCATCTGCATCGTAACCACTAATGGGTTTATTAGATACTATTACTCTTGAGATGGGCAAAATAATATATATTATCAACAACTTACAGAAGCCAACACCTGCAATTTGGCTTCGCGTCGTAACTGTTCTGTGCTAGCATTTATGCAGTGAATGATGCGCACAAGCTCAATCCGATACCCAGCGCACCATTAGTAAGTCATTTAACAAGTAACCACCAGTAAGTCACTATTAACCAGTCGAGCAATACAAAGAACAAGTCTTAACACCAATACAACATCAAAACTCAGGTTTAGGACGAAACCCATCTCGACGATTCTTAAAACATCAGGAGAAGGTATGTCAGGTATAAAACGAAACGACCCAACCATGGCTAATCTGAGCCAGTCTGAGCAGCGTGAAATGCTCAAGATGGTGAAGCGTGGTATTAATCGGCGTGAGTTTATGGGCTGGATGATGGCCGCAGGTGCATCAGCAAGCTCTGCGGGTATCTTGTTTGGCAACATGAGTGATGCGGTTGCAGCAACCCCGAAAACCGGTGGCAAGCTGATCATGGCAGCCGATCAGCACGGTCCAAACGACACGCTAGACCCCGCCTTGTTCACCTCTGCCGCCGACTACTTTCGAGGCCGTATGTTCTATGGCTCGCTAACACGCCTAACACCAGAGCTGGGTTACGAACCAGAACTTGCAGAAGAAGTGCTCTCCAATGATACCGCCACAGAGTGGACTTTCAAAATTCGTAAAGGTGTTGAATTCCACGACGGCAAAGAACTAACCGCCGACGATGTGCTTTTCACCATGAATCGTCATTTGGGTGCAGACTCCATCTCCAAAGCCTCATCGCTGGTTTCCATGATTGAGAAATGGGAGAAGGTTAACAGCCACGAAGTCAAAGCTATCTTGTCTTCACCAAACGCCGATTTACCCATAGCACTGGGTACATTTCATTTTAAAATTCTTCAAGACGGCACAACAGACTTCACCAACCCTGTTGGTACAGGTCCATACAAAATCAAGGAATTCAAACCCGGTGTTCGTGCCGTTGGTACACGCTTTGAGAACTACTATGGAGAAGGTGGCTATCTAGACGAACTGGAACACTATGGTATTGGTGATCCGGTTGCACGACTAAACGCTTTTCTGGCAGGCGATATCGATGCCATGGTGAATTTACCGCCCAAAGCAATCGGTCAGGTAGAGGCCGCCGAAGGTAAAGAAATCTGGGCACTGGAATCTGGCGCGTACATCAATGTAACGCCGCGTTTTGACGTCGATAGCTCAAGCAATGTTCATTTGCACAAAGCCATGCAAATGCTCATGGACAGACAACGGCTTGTTAAAGGTGTTTATAAAGGCCAGGCATCACTGGGCAACGACCACCCAATTGCACCGGCCTACTTTGATCATTGCCCAGACATTCCGCAACGCGAGCTTGACCCGGATATGGCCAAATTCCATTTTGAAAAGTCTGGTATTGGGTCTACCGCCATTCCCGTGGTTGCCGCCGAAGTGGCACCAGGTGCTGTTGATCAAGTGTTATTCATGCAACGAGAAGGCAAGAAAATTGGCATGAACTTCGACGTGAAAAAAGTCACCACTGATGGCTATTGGGGTTCGGTGTGGCTTAAAGAGCCAATTTGCGTTGCTGCGTGGAACATGCGTCCAACCGCTAACATTATGATGACCTTAGCGTTCAAAGGCGATGCAGCCTGGAACGAAACTCGCTGGAAAAACGATAACTTCGACCAGCTATTGGTTAGTTCTCGCGGCATCACCGACCCGGACAAACGCAAGCAAGCGTACTGCGATCTGCAAACCATGATTCACGAGGAAAATGGTATGTCTATTCCTATCCACAGAAACTATGTGGATGCGGCAGCAAGCCATGTACAAGGTAGAACAACCGTTCCGCTCAATAACTTCGGTGGCGCCGAAGCGCCAGTCACCTTATGGCGTGACAGCTAAATCCATTAGCTAATACAAACAACCCGCCACTGATTAATAGTGGCGGGTTTTTCCTGTCTCTACACCAACAGCTTTTATGTTCCCACTCATTGTAAAACGCCTGGCCGTTGGCCTACTAACGGTGCTGGCTGTGTCGATCATTATTTTTTTCGGCACAAAAGTTCTGCCGGGCGACGCGGCGCAAATTCGCTTAGGGCAAGCGGCTACCGCGGAAAACATTGCCGCAATGCGCGAGCGCCTGGGTTTAGATCAGCCCATGATTGTGCAGTACTGGACCTGGCTTAAGAATTTCGTTTCAGGCGATCTTGGCGTGTCACTGGCCGCTGACGTGCCCATTACTGACCTTATCAGTGATCGTTATAAATACACGTTAATTGTGAGCGGATTAACCGCTCTTATTGGTGTGCCTATATCGTTGATGCTGGGCATTCTGGGCGCCATGTTTCCAGGCAGCATTTATGATCGTGTGCTGACCTTTATTTCTGTGTCTCTGGTGGCCGCCCCCGAATTCTTTACCGCCACGTTGCTGGTACTACTGTTTGTGTTCTGGCTTGGTATGGGAAACGCGGTGGTGGTTGGCAGCATCGAAGGTAAAGGTTTTTTCGAATTGATTAAACACTTTGCCTTACCCATTACAACTTTGTGTTTTGTTATTGCATCTCAATTAATTCGCATGAGCCGAGCCGCAGTGCTAAACGTCATGAGCTCACCTTATGTTGAAATGGCCATTTTAAAAGGCGTGCCCAGAAAGCGCATTATTTTCAGGCATGCACTGCTCAACGCGCTGGGACCCATTGTCAACGTTGTTGCACTGAATCTGGCATACCTTGTTACCGGCGTGATCGTCGTTGAAGTTTATTTTGGCTATCCAGGCTTAGCGACTCTTATTGTGCAAGGCGTTCAAACACGCGACTTTGTACTGATACAAGGCTTAGGTATGCTGTTCTGCTTAACCTATGTCATTCTGATGCTCATTGCAGATATCGCAGCCTTCGCGTCCAATCCGCGATTGAGGCACCCGAAATGAGCGAACAAACTGAGCATTACGTTGCGCCCTATGATGCTGGAGTCAGCTTTGATGAGCTGCCAGACAGCGCCCCCAGTGGCAAGTTCAAATTCTCCTTTACCGGATGGCTGGGCGTTATTGTTGTTGCCTTTTGGGTATTGATTGCATTGCTGGGACCGTTCGTTGCCCCTTACGGTGAAAACGATTTGCCATTTCCCGATGCATACAGTGAGTTTCAAAAACCACAACCTGGTGCCTGGCTCGGTACAGACGACTCGGACCGCGATGTACTTTCACGCATCATGTATGGTGCTGGGCGCACCATGGGTATTTCATTCCTGGCAACCGTGCTGGCGTATTTTGTCGGTGTGGTTTTAGGTATTGGTGCCGCCGTCTCATCGCCAAAAGTTGACATGGTGATCAGCAGGATAAACGATGCCTTGCTTAGTTTACCCAGCATCATGCTTGGACTTGTGGTGGTTGCCGCAGTGGGTTCGTCCATACCGGTTTTAATAGTCACCGCCGGCCTGATTTATTCGAGTGTGATATTCAGGTTATCAAGAGCGTTGGGTATGGAGATAAAAGTATCCGACTACGTTGAAGCGGCTCAAGCTCGCGGTGAAGGTCGATGGTGGATAATCACAAAGGAAATCTGGCCTAACGCAAGAATGCCACTGATAACGGATTTCGGCTTGCGGTTAATATACGTCATTTTATTTATTTCCAGCCTGAGTTTTTTGGGGCTTGGCGTGCAACCCCCTCAAGCTGACTGGGGTTCCATGGTGCGCGAAAACCTCGGCGCTCTGCAATACGGCGAGTCTGTGTTTAGCGTCATAGCGCCTGCTCTTTCCATTGCAACGCTAACGGTTGCCATCAACTTAATCGTAGACGATGTCTCTGCACACAGCGGTGGCCGGCTATCAAACAGGCTTTAGCACGTGTCAGATAAAAGCAATCAAAACGACGATATCGTTTTTGAAGCTATCGATCTTAGTATCAACGCACTAAGAGACGATAAAAGCGAGCTTCCCATAGTCAAAGGTGTTAATTTTAAAGTAAGGCGCGGAGAAGTTGTCGCGCTGATTGGCGAATCAGGGTCCGGAAAAACCACCATTTCGCTATCGGCCTTAGGTTACTGTAAACCCGGGTTGATTTTTGCTGGCGGGCAAGCAAAACTGTTAGGACACGACGTGACAAAAATGTCCGTCAACGAACTTCGGCCGCTGCGTGGAGAAAAAGTGGCTTACCTTGCGCAAAGCGCTGCTGCGACCTTTAACCCTTCCATACTCATTAACGAACAAGTCACTGAAGCCGCTGTGTTACACGGCTCAAAAACACAGCAGCAAGCCGACGAAAAAGCGCTGGCTTTATATAAAGCACTAGAGTTACCTGACCCTGAAAACATTGGCTCTCGTTATCCGCACCAAGTGTCCGGTGGTCAACTGCAGCGATTAATGGCAGCCATGGCATTGTGTGGTGACCCCGACCTATTGGTTTTAGACGAGCCAACAACCGCTCTGGATGTAACCACTCAAATTGAAGTGCTTAAGGCATTCAAGCATGTTATTAAAGTTGAGGAAGCGGCAGCGATATACGTAACACATGATTTGGCTGTAGTGGCACAAATCGCCGATCACATAGTGGTGTTGTACAACGGCGAAGTAAAAGAAGCTGGACCAACTGAAACTATTATAAATTCACCGCAGCATCCTTATACAAAAAGACTCATGGATGCAATCAAACCCTTACCAGAACCAGGTCAAGGCGAACAAAGCTCTGACAAACATTTACGCACATCACCAGCACTGGAAGTTAAGCAAGTGGATGCCGGGTATGGAAAAGTCCGTAACGGCAAAGCCGCAGTACAAGTACTAAGAGACATTAACGTTGCGATCGAGCGCGGTAAAACCGTTGGCGTCATTGGTGAATCGGGCTGCGGGAAGTCAACCCTGGCAAGAGTCATGGCGGGGCTGCTTCCACCGGCTCAAGGTGATATTTTACTCGATGGGGAACCGTTACCACCCTCAGTACGCGAACGCACAACAGACCAACTAAGAAAAGTCCAGTTCGTTTATCAAATGGCTGATACTGCACTTAACCCACGGCAACGCATTAAAGACATTATTGGCAGACCAGTGCAGTTCTATGATCTGGCGAGCGGTAAAGATGTTAGAAAACGCGTCGATGAGTTACTGGAGCTGGTTGAATTGCCTGTGCAGTTCGCTGATCGATATCCACACGAGCTATCAGGCGGCCAAAAGCAAAGAGTCAGCCTGGCAAGAGCACTGGCCGCGAATCCGGAAGTTGTTTTGTGCGACGAGGTAACTTCGGCGCTTGATACCATTGTCGGTGCGAATGTTATTGAACTGCTAAAACGACTACGCAGAGAACTTGGCGTGTCATTTATTTTTATCAGTCACGATTTATCCACCGTTGCCTCTTTTGCCGATGAAATAGTCGTACTGTATGCCGGCCGGGTAGCCGAGCAAGGACCAACTGATCGAGTTTTGTCTCCGCCCTACCATCCTTATACACGTTTGCTTATTTCGTCGGTACCAGAAACCCGGGTGGGTTGGCTGGAAGAGTCATCTGAATCTCGTGAGGCGCAAAGCGCTGTACAGGGTGACGTCAAGCTAACCGAAAAAGGCTGCCCGTTTCATACACGCTGCCCAATGGCCATTGAGGGCACATGCGCCGAACTTGACCCACCTCGACGAGTAGGCGCTTTGGGACACATAATAGAGTGCCATCTTGAATTCGATGGTTTATCCTAGCGCTATAATTCATCGCTTGGCTTTTTTAGTACCCATATTTAACACCCATAAAATGAGCAACCCCGTAAACACCATTATCAACGAAACACAGAACCCCATAAGCGATCCTGACTTTGCTGCACAGAGCAAACACGCCCTCGACACAACAGGGGTTTTGGTGCTGAAGAATTTTTTAAGCCGCGATGCACTGCAATCAATAAAAACTGACGGCATCAACAACAAGGACAAGGCTTACTACACATCAAGCACACACAATGTCTACCTTGCACCGAATGATAATCAATTTGATGACCAACACCCCAGAAACCGAGCGGTCACATCCTCTAAGGGCTGTATAACGACCGACCAGATTCCATCAGAATCGTTACTGCATTCTCTGTATAAAGACAACGCGCTCAAATCGTTTCTGTGTGCCGTGCTAAACGAAAATGCACTTTATGAATACGCGGACAACCTCTCATCTATTAACTTGCATTACGCCAGTCACGGACAGGAGCTTGGCTGGCATTTTGACAACTCCAGCTTTGCGATAACACTGCTAATCGAGAAACCGGATGACGGTGGCATATTTGAATTTGTTAAAGACGCCAGAGACGCAGACAATAACAATATGAATTACGAGCTAGTCGAACAAGTGCTCAACAAGCAAGTTGACGTCAGCCAGCTGGACATGCACCCAGGAGACTTAGTGCTTTTTCGTGGCAGAAATTCTATGCACCGGGTTACACCCACCATCGGTAATACAACACGTATGCTGGTTGTGCTGGCGTACAACACCGAACCCGGCGTATCGTTGTCTGAATCGGCCAGACAAACATTTTATGGCCGACTCAGCTAAGCTCTGCGACAGATTAAACCAGTACTGCGATAAACCAGTGCTACGATGAATCGCAACAGCTGCCATTACATGGGTTGCGAATCGAGCATATGGCTCAGTGCATCAGCCGACATGCTTGGTGTTTGAATAATACTTAGCAACGCAGGTGGTGAAACACTGTAATCGTATTGCTCTAAGGTGGTATCTGTAATCACATAGAGTCTGCCGTTAAAAGCAATCACATCATTGCAGTCAACATCGGGTATTACATCGGCAAGTTGCGGATTCCACGGTTCGTCCAGATTAAACTGCTTTAATCCTGCCCGGCCATCACAGACAAACAAACGGTTATCTATGGTGGCAAGCCCCTCGGGGCTCTGCATGGGCTCTTCCTTTACCAATTGCGGATTGGCAATATCGGCAATATTAATGACGTTTAACTGGTCTTGAATTGTTCCAAAACCATCAGGGTCGCTTTTGAGTGTCACATAGGCGTAATCGTTAGCGGCAACAACTGGGTCGATTGCGCGAGCGTGCGTGAAGTTAGTGATCAGCGACGGACTTGCAGGATCAGAATTATCCATAATACGTACGCCATCTGCGGCCCCAACCAGCAAATACTGTTTGTAAGCAAATAAGGTTTGGATATCCCAATCCAGAGACACCCTGACCCAGGGGTTAGGAGCATCCGGGTTTTCAATGTTAAATAACTGAATTTTGTCTCCAGCAATAGCGTACAAAAAGTCATCAACAATGATCATTCTGGCAGTTGAACCGCCAATACCTGTACCGATTGGGCCTGAGCCACCGTCAGAGCCGGAAGAGCTACTGCCCTCGCAAGCACTGAGTAACAGTGCGCCTAAGCTCAATGTTGTTGCCAGTGTTTTTTTAATGCTCATTATCTTCTCCGTGATCTAACGCTGGTAACCGACAACAACACCGCGACTGCTCTCAATATCACCCACCAGCCGAACATTGTTGGGTATATTTTGTCGCGAGTTGTAAGGGAATATGGTTTCTTCTCTGGCTATTTCACTGATGTTGTTAATATTGCTGACATCCAGCGTAACCAAATCGATATAGCTATCGGCGTATAGATTGTCGTCTCTGATACTGAGTTCTGTGTTGCCTGGTATTTCTATAAAAGCAATAGATACAGGAGACGTGGGGATGGTATTGTCAATAACATGAATGCCAGCATTACGCTCGTTGGCAAACAAATAATTCTGATACAGATAAATTCTGCTTACTGATTCGAACTCTCTGGGCTCACTCATTTTTACCGATGACCTGAGTACCTCGTACGGCATATACACAGGCGATGCGGATATTTCGCGCTCAATACAAGTACCGTTTTCATCAAACTGGATGCAACCATCATTGTAAACGGGGTCGTACGCAGATGTGCCGGTGGCAAACGATGCGCTGACCAGCATCAACGCAATAAACTTGAGCTGCTCTAATCGTTTTCGCGATGCACGGACAACTGTCAAACTTGAATCATGCACTTTGTATAAAACCAGTGTTGCCAAGACGGTTCCGAATAATCCAGCTAACACATCGGCAACGGCAAATGTGCTGGCAAGTACCTCATGACCAAGACCTATCGTAAAAACTGCAATTATGGCCACTGAAGAGAATGCACGATTCGACCAAAACAAACCAATCGAAATCAGGCCCAGGCTAAAAGTGAACGCAAAGCTTGGGTAAGCGCCCATGCTTGGATCGCTCAGGGAGTGAATTCTTGCCCACTCTAACGGCAGAAATTCAATTGGCCACGGTAGCTGATCGCGGAATACCAAATAGTAAACGAGACCACTGACCAGTATGCCCAGACCGCTGAATAATACGCGCCGAGCCAATTGGTTTCTTTGCATGATGTCCTGCTTCAATTCCATTGAGAATAACTGCGTTAAATTTGATATGTATCTGAGTCTAGCACCAGCAGCAGAACACGATATGTAACTGCATGTAGTGTTCATAATTCTGGCTACTACAAGGTGCTATTTTTAGGCCATATGCGACGAATACGTACAGAACCCGGCCCTGTAGCTGCCCATTGCAGGTGCGATCAGGGTTAAAATTAAGCAAAATAGTTGGCACTAAATATCCGTCCAGCCTCAGCGCTGAATATCGAGCAATCAGAACCTATGGCCGTATTCCCCAAAAAAGCAAAAGTCGTCATCATTGGACAAGGTGGCATCGTCGGCGCCTGCGTGGCACATCATCTCATTGAAAGAGGATGGGACGACATTGTCGGCATTGATAAATCAGCCATTCCTACCGATATTGGCTCAACTGCGCACGCGTCAGACTTTTGTTACGCAACCGCCCACGATCACATGACCTGCTACACCACCATGTACAGCATCGACTTCTACGAAAAAATGGGTCGCTATGAAAAAGTGGGCGGGCTTGAAGTGGCCCGAGTGGGTGACGATGATCGCATGGCAGAGCTGCAACGAAAAGTCGCCTCAGGAAAAGCCTTCGGCACCAACGCATGCATGATCAGCGCTGCCGAAGCAAAAGAAAAAATGCCATTGCTCGAAGAAGACATGATTCAGGGAGCGCTTTGGGATCCTGATGCCGGTCTGGTTGCACCTCGCTCCCAAGTTGCCGCTGGTGAGCTCGTTGAAAACGCCGAAAAAACCGGCAAACTAACCACGTTCGCCAATACGTCAGCCACAGATCTTAAAATTGAGAACGGTCGCATCAAAGCGGTTGAAACCACGCGCGGCACTATTGAGTGCGAATACGCCGTTGTTTGTGCTGGACTATGGGGACGTTTAATCGCGGAGATGGCAGGAGAAGACCTGCCGGTCATGCCGGTTGATCATCCGCTGTTGTGGTTTGGTCCATTTAAAGAGTTTGAGGGCACTGGCAAAGATATCGGCTACCCATTACTGCGCGACCAGGGTAACTCGGCCTACCTGCGTGACACAGGCGATCCAACCACACCCGAGGGCGGCATGATTGAGTGGGGATATTACGAAGAACAAGAACCGCGTATGTGTCACCCACGAGACCTGCTGGAAAAAGAGCAAGCACGTCTCTCGCCTTCGCAACGCGATCTTGAAATGGACCAGATCATGGAGCCGCTGGAGCGCGCAATGGAGCTAACCCCTATCCTGGGTGAGCTGGGTTTTGATGAAAAGCGTTCATTCAACGGTTTATTGCAAGTCACTGCCGATGGCGGTCCATCCATTGGGGAATCAGCCAATGTACGAGGACTGTGGTATGCCGTTTCGGTTTGGGTAAAAGACGGTCCAGGCACCGGTAAGGTTATAGCCGACTGGATGACCGACGGACACACAGAACTTGATCACAGCTCGATTGATGTAGCCCGCTACTATCCTTTCCAGCAAGAAGAACAGTACATACACGACCGGTGCTACGAAACTGCGTTTAAAATTTATAACCCCGCCGTACACGACCGAGAACCTTACACAGCCGGTCGTGGATTAAGACGTAGTCCGTTTTACGAGAGAGAAAAAGCGCTGGGCGGCTATTTTATGGAAGCAGCCGGTTGGGAACGCGCGCACGGTTATGCAAGCAATGAGCACTTACTTGAAAAATTTTCAGACCAAGTGCCAGTGCGCGAACACGAATGGGATAACCGTCATTTCTGGCGTGTATCCAATGCCGAGCACCTGCAACTCTCAGAAGACGTTGGCATGGTTAACTTGTCTCACTTTGCCATCATCGACATTGAAGGACCTGATGCCGAGCAACTAATGGAATACGTTTGCGTTGCTAAAGTGGGTGCAGATACCCCCATCGGTAAAGGTGTTTATACCCACTTTCTCGATCACAATGGCGGTGTTCGCGCCGATCTGACCATAGTACGGCTCAGCGATAACCATTATCGAGTAATGGATGGCGGTGATTCAGGGGCCAGAGACTATGTCTGGTTAAAACGCATGAAAGAATCGCGCGGTTTAAGCAACGTAGAAATTACCGATAAAACCACCGACTATGCGTGTTTGGGTTTGTGGGGCCCTAATGCCCGCACCACGCTCGAAAAAGTTGTGGATAAACCAGAAGAACTCAGCGATAAAAACTTTCCGTTTGTGGCTGTAAAAACCATCACTATAAATGGTGTTAGCGTTGCGGCTTTCAGAATTTCCTATGTGGGCGAGCAAGGTTGGGAGTTACATTTCAACTATGATGATGGCCTGAGCGTGTGGGACGCATTGGCCAACGAGGGCGTTACGCCAATTGGTATTGAAACCTACGCCAACAGTCGGCGCCTGGAAAAAAGCCTGCGTTTACAAAACGCCGATTTACTCACCAACTACAATTTATTTGAAGCCGATTTGGCTCGTCCTAAAGTCAAAGCTGCCGACTTTCACGGTAAGGCCGCACATTTAGCCTTCAAAGAAAAAGACCACCAAAGTGCCTATTTGTGCACGTTTACCATGGTCAATAACATTGATTCGGCCGGAATTGCCCGTTACCCCGTTGGCCATAGCCCTATAATGGATATTGACACCGGAGAGGCACTGATTGATTCCCTGGGTCGGCGTTCATATACCACTAGTATGGTGTACGGACCAACCATCGGTAAAAACATTGCGTTGGGTTACCTGCCATTCGAACACTGTCATGAGGGTCGAGAGTTTCTCATGGAGTACTTTGGCGAGCAGTACAAATTAAAGCTCGAATCGGTTGGCTACAAGCCATTGTATGACCCACAAAATTTAAAACCGAAATCATGATAGCGACGTCTCCGCCTGATGTTGCATCTTACTAAGGATATAAATTATGAATTTTTCATTGAAAAGGAAATTAGTCGTTCCATGTTCTTTCGGACTGATACTAGCCGCAGCTCAAAGCGGCGTTAATGCTGATCCGGTTGATGATGCTGCACAGGCTTGTATCGACGCTGCGACTTTAATAAAAGAAGAAGACGATCTTGAAGGCGCTATTGAAGAAGCTACCTGGTGCTTAACCGGCCTGACGCAACTGCGCGAAGAAATCAAGCTTTCACTTTTTCCTGATGAACTCAACGGTTATACCGGCGGCGAAATCGACAATGAAAATGCATTGGGATTAAACGTCATCAAGCGTTCGTACACGCAAGATAGCCGGACCATAGACGTAGCGCTAACCACAACCAATGCTAATGGCGCAGGTGCTCTAGGTGCCCTGGGCGAACTGGGCAAGCTGTTTGGTGCCATGGAAAGCGCAGGTGGCATGGGCATAAACAGTGGCAAAAAAATTCGCATTCAAAAACGCACGGTTATCGTTTCCGAGACTGCCGGCCAGGGCTCTCTGAATATACAGCTAAAGAGTGGCGGTTCTTTGACAGTGGAGTCCACGCAACTTAACTCAGACGCTTTGGTTGAATTTATGCGCGATTTTCCGATCGCTGAGCTCGACGACGCCATGGAACGCTAAGGCCCGATACCACCAGATTGTGGTCGGTTTTGGGATACCCCACTATTTTCAAAACCGACCACACCGTATACCTACCCCTAAAATGTGAGAACTAACCCCCAAACTCTCACACCGCCCAAACCCTGTTGCTTATGAAATAACCTATTTGGTCACGTTGTTGCTGCCTGTTCGCCAGTATCACCGACGTATCCCGTCCACTACGGACGAATAAGGAATAGATAAGCGAACATGAAGGTCAGAAAAGCGCTCAGAGCAACCACTGCCCACTCAAACATTGGTCTCAGTCGATTTAAAATCAACACATTGACCACAGCTCTGCTGATGGCAATAAGCGCAAACATACACGCCGAAGGCGTAGCGCAAATGGGATTGGGTCAGAATCTGCTGGACCACGAAGCGGCACTGGCACAAGGCTACGCCAGCGACGATACTTCTGCATCCGTTTATATCGATGTATTAGCAGTCGGTGAAGTCATTAACGTGTCCTTGTGCGGATCGACCAACACCGATGCAATCAGCGTTGAATTCTACGCACCCTCAAACAACACCACACCAATTGACACGCAAACCCTCAGTGGTAGTAATGTTGATTGTGCTGACCCTATGGATGCGCCACTGACCAACCCGATGCGCCATGTAGCAACAGAGACCGGCGCTTACAGAATGGTCTTACAAAACACCAGCCACATCGGATTTACAGACAGTAAATTTTTACGCTACGACTTTAGCATTACACCCGATACCACAACCAACCCAGACCCTACTGCCAGCTCGGGCCGTTTCTGGGGCTATACCTTCGGTGTTAACGCAGGCAGCTTTGATGAGGCAGATGCTACCGATGCGAACTTTTATGCACTGATACCAGGCGGTCGACCCAGCACCAACTATGTGTGGCAGCTAGATTTAAATAACTTTGCCGGTTTCGGATACAATCTGGTGGCAAACTCTATTGGCGTTAGAGCACCGAACTCAAGCTACAGTACTGAGCGTATAGGTAACGCTGTTGACTACCAGCATCCTTTGTATCTTTCCTATCCGGCTATTTCTGATCCGCGTCCCACTACAGCACCAACACTAACTGATATTCGTTTTGTCGATAGTGACGGCGAAGACTACGGTATTTCACCAGGCGCAACCGTTGGTGTGCAGGATTCGGGTTTTTTCGAATTTACCAGTGACGTACCCGGCACCTACTCAATATTGATTGATTTAAATCAAGATGGAGTCTATGGCAACGCTGGTGACCGGCAACTGCTGGGTGAAGCTGTTACTGGTTTCAACCAGGTTTTGTGGGATGGAAACGATGCTGCGGGCAACGCACCTCCATTGGGTGTTTACTTCGCTCAAGTAGAAATGCACATGGGTGAATACCACTTTATAGCCAACGACGTAGAAACCAGTGGTGGTACAGAATCAGGTTTAACGATTAATCTGGCTAACCCGGATGGCACCGTCGTTCCTGCGCGCGTGTATTGGGACGACATCACTCTACTGGGTGCAGGAGGTACCAGTAATACACCCGACGGTGCATTGTCCAATACCCCGGAAGGCAAACACACCTGGGGTAATTTTACAGGATCAGGCTTTGGTAACGAGCGATACATCGATACCTACGTTTACGGTTTAAGCACTATTACCTACTCACCCGCTGCTGTGGTAGACGGAGAAGGTGTCTTTGAAAACTTTGACGGCACGGTTACTGTAAACGCTGAGAGCCTTCCCGGCAATCAACTGAATATAGAGGTTAGCGATCAAGATCTAAACACCGATTCTGCCGTTATAGAAACTACAACCGTCACGGTGGTCAATGATACAAGCGGTGAAATCGAAACAGTGGTACTCACTGAAACCGGTGTTGACACAAACGTGTTTACCGGCAACCTGGCCACAACAGCCAATGCAAGCACTGATGAAGATGGCATACTTTCATCAACTGGCGGCGATACAATAACAGTCACCTACATCGATTTAATTGGTGCCGATCTTACGTCGCACTTTCGCACGGCCACAAACACGGTACTGATTGACACCGATGCTGACGGCATAGCTGATCTTTATGATCCTGACGATGACAACGACGGTATAAGCGATGCTATTGAAGGCGCAGTTGATACCGATGGCGACGGCATTATCAATTCACTGGACACAGATTCAGATGCCGATGGTATTGATGACGCAATAGAAGGCGTTGTCGATACCGATGGCGACGGGTTTGCCAACTACACCGATACCGATTCTGATGCAGACGGAATAGCCGACGCCATAGAAGGTACTACTGATACCGATACCGATGGTTCTGCCAACTACATCGACACCGACAGTGACGATGATGGTATTACCGATGCGTTCGAAACCAATACCGATACCGATGCTGACGGCACGCCAGACTATCTTGACCTCGACAGCGATGATGACGGCATCGATGACGCAACAGAAGGTGCCATTGGCGGCGCAAACCCGACAGACACAGACAACGATGGTTTACTGGATTTTCAAGACCCCGATTCAGACAACGATGGCATTGATGATGTTATCGAAGGTACCGGGGACACAGATTCTGACACTATCCCTGACTATTTGGATACAGATTCAGACGGCGACGGTATTCTCGATATCGACGAAGGTGTAATCGACACCGATGCTGACGGGCAAGCAAATTATCTGGATACCGACTCTGATAACGATGGCATTGACGACAGCATCGAAAGCGCCATCGATACCGATGCCGACGGCACCGCTAATTACATCGATACCGATTCAGATGACGATGGTATTCTTGACGCAACAGAAGGTGTGGTTGATACTGACACAGATGGTATTGCCAACTACCTAGAAACCGATTCTGATAACGACGGCATAAGCGATACGGCCGAAGGTATTGTAGACACCGATGCTGATGGCCTTGCCAACTACATCGATCTGGATTCAGATGATGATGGCATTGGCGACGGCGCTGAAGGCACCGTCGACATTGATGCAGATGGTCTGCCAAACTACATTGATACAGATTCTGACGGCGATAATATCAATGATGCCATTGAAGGCACTATCGATACTGACGCTGATGGCATCGCCAACTTTCAAGACACCGACAGTGATGGCGACGGCATCGATGACATTATTGAAGGCACTGTCGATACCGATTCCGATGGCATTGCCAACTTCCAGGATCTTGACAGTGATGGCGACAACATCAACGACGCTATCGAAGTAGGCACTGACAGCGCCAATCCACTGGATACTGATGGCGATGGCATCATCGATTATCTGGATACCGATTCCGACAACGATGGTATTGATGACCTGATTGAAGGCACAGGCGATACCGACGGCGACACCATCCCCAACTATCTCGATGCGGATTCAGATGGCGATGGCATACCAGACGCAACAGAGGGTCTTGTTGATACCGATGCTGATGGTATTGCCAACTACCTTGAAACCGATTCAGACAACGACGGCATCAGTGATGCTGCTGAAGGCACAAACGACCCAGACGCCGACGGTCTGCCGAACTACATTGATCAGGACTCAGACGGTGACAACATCGGCGATGGTGCTGAAGGCACTGCAGACACAGACGGCGACGGCGTAGCTGACTACCTGGAAACCGATTCAGATAACGACGGCATTGGCGATGCTGCCGAAACCACAAGCGATACCGACAATGATGGTGTTCCAAACTATCAGGATACCGACTCAGATGGCGACGGTATTAACGACAGCGATGAAGGTGTGCTGGATATCGACAGCGATAGCCTGCCAAACTATCTTGATCCAGATGCGGACGGTGATGGCATTGCAGACAGCGAAGAAGCACCTAATGCTCCGAACACCACAGACACGGACGCTGACGGTATTCCCGATTATCAAGATCTGGACAGTGACGGCGACGGTATAAACGATGCTGTTGAAGTGGGTGCAGACGCCGCCAACCCGGTTGACACAGACGGTGACGGGCTTGCCGATTACATCGATACCGACTCCGATGGCGACGGCCTTGACGACACATTAGAAGGTATTGTGGACAGTGATGGCGATGGCATTGCTGACTTGCTCGATGTTGATTCCAACAACGATGGAATCAATGACACCGATGCCGGCAACGGAGACGCTGACAACGATGGCATACCCAACTTTTTAGACAACGACATAGACGGTGATGGTATACCTAACATCGGTGAAACCACCGATGACGCCGACGGTGACAACATACCAAACTACCTGGACCTTGACAGTGATAACGATGGCATTGACGATTCGGTCGAAGGTTCTATCGACCCGGAAGGCGATGGCATACCCAACTTTCTGGATGCCGACAGTGATGGCGATGGCCTGCTCGACTCATTAGAAGCTGGCGACAACCCGAACGTACCGCTGGATACCGATGGCGATGCTATTCCCGACTACCTTGACGAAGACAGCGACGCTGATGGTATTAACGATATCATTGAAGCCAATGGCGGCAACGATGACAATGATGCCGATGGTATACCGAATGTTCTAGACCCCGACAGCGATGGCGACGGCATCCCTGATAACGTTGAACAAGACATCGATACCGATGGTGACGGTACACCTGACTTTATTGACACCGATAGCGATGGTGACGGCATTGGCGATGCACTTGAAACCACCACTGACACCGATGCAGACGGTATACCGAACTTTCTTGATACTGATGCTGACGGTGACGGTAACCTGGATATCAATGAAGGCACCAGCGACCAGAATGCGGATGGTATACCCAACTACCTCGATTTAGACAGTGACGGAGACGGTATTCCTGACAATGTTGAAGTCGGTACCAACCCAACACAACCTACCGACAGTGACGCTGATGGCGTGCCCGACTTCCTGGACACCGACAGCGATGCCGATGGTATTGACGATTCTCTGGAGGCCGGTGCTGATCCTGATACACCAATAGACACCGATAATGATGGAATACCCGACTTTCTGGACACAGATTCAGACGGCGATGCGGTGAGTGACAGTGACGAAGGCACAGTCGATACCGATGGCGATGGTGTCATCGATGCGCTGGACCCCGACACCACTATTACTGACCCGGTTATCGTTGTTCCGCCCGTTGAGCCCGACACTGACAACGACGGTATTAGCGACAGCCTGGATGCCGACATAGACGGCGATGGTATTCCCAACGACAGTGAAACTGATGCCGATACCGATGGGGATGGCATCAGCAACGCCTTTGATACCGATAGTGATGGCGACGGTATTGACGATGCCATCGAAGGTACAGGTGATGTTGATGGCGATGGTACACCTAATTACTTAGACACAGACAGTGACGCTGACGGCATCAGTGATGCCGAAGAAGCCGGTAACTCTGGTGATACAACCAGCTCGCTACCAATTGATACTGACGGTGACGCACAACCTGATTATCTGGACGTGGATTCTGACGGCGACGGTATAACCGATGCGGTCGAGACTAACATCGATAGCGATGCTGATGGCGTTGCCGACTACATCGATACCGATGCCGATAACGACAGTATTCCTGACAGCATTGAAGGTGCAATAGACAGCGATGGGGATGGTGTTGCAAACTTTATTGATACTGACGCAGACAACGATGGCCAAACCGATAGCGAGGAAGCCGGCGATAATGCTAACAACCCGGTTGACTCTGATCAGGATGGTATTCCAGATTATATTGATACACAAATTAATACAATCACTCCTGTCAATCCGACGGAGCCTGGTGTTCCAGTTGAACCAATAACACCTACGGAACCGGAAGAAACAATTGACTTCGTGGTAGATACAGACGGTGACGGTGTGCCCGACCAAATCGATCTGGATGATGACAACGATGGCATCCCGGACACAATCGAAATCGGCGATGATGCCAACACGCCAATAGACACAGATAGTGATGGCCTGCCCGACTACCTTGATCGTGATAGTGATAATGACGGCATCACTGATTCAACCGAAGCGCATGGCAACGATACTGATGGTAACGGCATCATCGATGAATTTACCGATGCCAACAACGACGGATTGGATGATCTTGTCACCATCACACCATTGAATATCGATGACTTTGACAATGATGGCGTGCCCGACTATCAGGATTTAGACAGTGATAACGATGGCTTGTCAGATTTATTTGAAACGTTAGGCACAGACGCAGATACCGATTTTGATGGTCGAGTCGATAATTTTATCGACAATGATCAAGACGGTATCGACGATTCGGTCGCTGTTGCTCCACAACTCGAAGTCGATACCGACAACGATGGTCAGGCCGATCGCTTAGACCTCGACAGAGATAACGATGGCAAATCAGACCTGGAAGAAGCCGGCGGTACCGACCTTAATGGCGACGGTATTATCGATGCTTTTGTGGACTCTGACAGCGATGGTATACCAGACGTGGTAGACGCAGACATGACTGGCGGCAGTGACGCTGATGGTGATGGCATTGACGATACTGCCGATGCCGACTTTGTTGCCAATGCTATTGATAGTGATGCGGATGGCATTATCGATTCTGCCGACCCGGATAATAATGGCGATGGCTTTGTGCAAATAAATTCAGCGGCCAACCAGACCATACCGCTGGGAGCAAACCTACCCGATACTGATGGTGATGGTGTGCCAGATATCAGTCAGGCTATTGCAGGTAGTGAGCTTGAATGGCATACCGGTATTGCCGGTAGCGGCTGTAGCATCGACCTGAGCGGTAAAGCAAAATCGGATACGGGTCTGTTGGCCCTGCTGCTAACAGCACTGTTTGCTTTGTTTGTTCGCCAACAAGCTCGCATACAAGTTCGTCAACCGGCTAGGTCTAAAAAGTCGGTGTTGTTGCTATTGGCCAGTGTGCTTGGTTTAAGCGCATGTGCCAGCAACAATAACTACGTCGATTCAGCAGAACCGCAAACGCAATCCCAGCACGATCGTCTTGGACGTCATGTGTACGCCGGCATTGGTATCGGTTCCAGCGCATTAAACCCGGTTCCACGTAACTCTGATACTGCATCAGTAACAGAGTCTCGTGCCATGGGTGCGCAAATTAATTTAGGTATGGATATCAACAAATGGAGCTCTCTGGAATTGCACGGCGCCTCATTGGGTAATGCCGAACTCTCAACCGGTGGCAGCATTGGTTATCAAAACTTCGGTGCAAGCGCACTATTTTATCTTGGTAAAAACCGGCACAACGTTGTGCGTAACGGCTTGTCTGCTTATGGCCGTGTCGGTTATGGCTTAATGAACAACACCACAGAGGGTGACGTTAATCTGATTCAGGATCACAAAGCTGCATTACTGGCCGGTGCAGGTGTGGAATATTCAAGCCGCAAGGGCTTAGGCGTAAGGGCCGAATTCTATGCCTATGAAAAAGACGTCAACTATTTACAGCTGGGCTTAATTTATCGTTTGGGTAAAAAATCTGAACGAGAACCTTTGCCGCAAATAGTTAAAAAAGTAGAGCCTGCTCCAGTCGCGGCACCTGCCCCCATGCCAGTACCTAAGCCAGTACCTGCTGTGGTGATTGCCAAGCCTGCCGATGCCGACAATGACGGCGTATTGGATGCAGCAGACAGATGCCCGGGAACCAGGCAAGGCGCTGCTATAAATTCTCTGGGTTGCGCACTACTGGCAGGCGTTATTGAGGGCGTTAATTTTCCGAGCAAATCTGCGCAATTAACAGCATCAGCACAAGCCAGCCTCAATGCGGTGACAAACACGCTGCAATTGCATCCGACACTCAGCTTTGAATTGGCTGCGCATACCGATGATGTTGGCAGTGTTGAATCCAATGCCGCACTATCAAAACAGCGCGCATTGTCGGTCGCAAAGTACTTATTGCAAAGAGGCGTGGCAAAACACCGTTTTAAGGTCAGAGCCTACGGTGAGTCTCGACCAATCGCGAGCAATGCTACAGAGAATGGTCGGCGATTAAACCGTCGCGTGGAATTGACCGTATTAAAGCAACAGTAAGTTTATTGGTCTGTAGTGCACACAAGGACCTGCATAACGGATGTTGTGCTCAAGTCAGGGTCTAAAAAGCAAAGAACCCTTTTAAATTTCTTTAAAAGGGTTCTTTGATAGTACCAGCTTGTCGCCACATTATCGAGCTTGTGCCACAAGTTATTATGCGCGAGCGTAATTGGCGTCACACAATCGCCTTCATACCCGTCATATGCCCACGCAAGGTTGAACCCACTTGCTCAATTGGGTGGTTACGTATAGCGTCATTAATTTGTACCAACTGACTGTTATCAACACTCATGTCGTTGACTTGCAAACCTTTACCAATAACATCGGCTTTAATACCCGGCATAAATTCTTTTTCCAGTAATGGCCGCGCCGCCTGGTCAAACAAATAACAACCGTATTCGGCCGTATCTGAAATCACAACATTCATTTCGTATAACTTGCGTCGTGCAATCAGGTTGGCAATCAGTGGCGTCTCGTGCAACGACTCGTAATAAGCCGAATCTGCAATGATGCCTGCATCAACCATGGTCTCAAACGCGAGCTCTACACCAGCACGAATCATTGCCACCATTAAAATACCGTGATCAAAGTATTCCTGTTCACTGATTTCATCGGTGCTGATGGCTTGCTTTTCAAATGCCGTTTCGGCTGTTTCGGCACGCCATTTCAGCAAATTAACATCATCGTTAGCCCAGTCCGCCATCATCGTGCTTGAGAAGTGGCCAGACATGATGTCGTCTTGATGCTTTTGAAACAACGGTCGCAAGATGTCTTTCATTTGCTCTGACAACTCAAACGCGCGGATTTTTCCAGGATTAGACAACCTGTCCATCATGGTGGTGATACCACCGTGTTTCAGCGCTTCGGTAACCACTTCCCAGCCATTTTGAACCAGCTTTGCTGCATAAGGCGCATCCACGCCCTCTTCGATCATTTTGTTGTAGCAAAGCAAGGAGCCTGTTTGCAGCACACCACACAAGATGGTTTGTTCGCCCATCAAGTCAGACTTTACTTCAGCAATCGGAGAAGATTCCAGCACACCAGCACGGTGACCACCGGTACCAGCAGCAAGTGCTTTAGCGATCTTTAAACCATCACCGTTTGGATCGTTTTCTCGATGCACCGCAATTAACG
>CALHOI010000009.1 GCA_938035525.1 uncultured Granulosicoccaceae bacterium | reverse complement strand
GATCAATCACTTCTTTTTGAAGCATCACATGAATATCAAGCACTTGCTCTCGTTGTTCCAACAGCTTAAGTAACAACGGTGTGCCAATGTTGTACGGCAGGTTGCCGACAACGCGCACCGGTTGCTTATCAGCAATGGCTGCCCAGTCAACGCTAAGCACATCGGCCTCATGGATGGTTAGGTTAGCAAGATTGCGCTGTTTTAATTTGGCAATAAGGTCGCGATCAATTTCGATAACCTGTAAAGCCTGTGAGCGTTCCAGCAACGGGAAGGTTAGCGCCCCCAGCCCAGGACCAACTTCAACAATGTGCTGGCCATCTTGCGGATGAATCGCATCGATGATGCGTTCAATAACGAGGTTGTCGTGCAGAAAATTTTGACCGAAGCGCTTGCGTGGTTGATGCTTCAAGGCGTTCAGGTGCTCTTTGCCAGTTGGTGAGTTGAATTTGCCATGTGGGTAGCGGTGGCTATGGCGGCATGTAAACTGCCCGAGTCAATGTTACCAGTGCCTGCCTTATCTATAGCAGTGCCGTGATCAACGCTGGTGCGAATAATCGGTAAGCCCAACGTAATGTTAACGGCTTGCCCGAAGCCTGCGTGCTTTAACACCGGTAAGCCCTGATCGTGATACATGGCCAGCACCGCGTCGGCCTGTTTTAAATGATGCTGTGTAAATAAGGTATCGGCGGGCAGGGGGCCGACAAGGTTCATGCCCTGTGATCGTCGTTTTTCCAGGCACGGAATAATAATGTCGATTTCTTCGCGGCCCAGGTGACCGTCTTCACCGGCGTGCGGGTTTAATCCGCATACCAGTATGCATGGATTGTTAATGCCGAATCGACTTTGCAGTTCGCTGTGTAGCACGTCAAGCACACGCGTTATGGTGTTTTCGGTTATGGCGGCAGGCACTGCTGACAAGGGCAAGTGGGTGGTAGCTAATGCCACCCTGAAGTCGTTTGCTGCCAACAACATCACTGGGTCGCTTGCGGTTTTTTGTGCCAGGTATTCGGTGTGCCCAGTAAATGCAATACCGGCGTCATTGATGATGCCTTTGTGCACGGGAGCGGTGACCATGGCGTTAAATGTCTTCAGGCGGCAGCCTTCGTGCGCCATGTCGAGCGTATCTAAAACGTATTGTGCGTTCTCGGTATTGAGTAAGCCTGCTTGCACGCTCGTGTTTAGCGCAACGTTAGCCACGCACAGGACACCGGCTTCATCACTGGCAGGCTTGTCATTGGCATTGAAATCTCGCACCTGCAATGGCAAGCCTAAAGTTTTGGCGCGCGATACTAACGTGTCTTTATTGCCGATGGCAACCAACTCGTACGAGCGTGGTTGCTGTGCCAGCATTGCACTTAAATCAGGTCCAATGCCAGCGGGCTCACCGGTGGTTAGTGCAATGCGTAACAATGAGTGAGTTCTCTTGTTAGTCAAAAGCTAATAAGTTAACAGCCAGCCTGTTTTAAAAGCTAGCCACGAATTTCAATAAATGACTCATCACGAAGTTGACGAATCCAGCGCTCGGTTTCCTGTTCTACTTTAAGTTGACGCAAAGACAGTTCGGCTTGCCTGCGCACGGTGTCGCCGGTGTTATCGCGGGTGCGCGTATCCAGCACCTCTAAAATGTGCCAGCCGAAACCGGTGCGAAAGGGCTGGCTGACTTCGCCATCTTTAAGTGTGGCTGCCATGGATTCTATTTCACCGGGCATTTGGCCAGCGGTAAACCAGGGTAACTCGCCACCGTTGTCTGCACTGTTTGGATCTTCACTGAATTCAGCCGCCATGGCTGCGAATGTTTCGCCGTTTAATATGCGTTGCCTGACCTGAGTTAACAGCTCTTCGCCGCCTTCGGAGTTACTGGCTATAAAAATATGACGTGCCAGAGTCTCCGATTGTGCTTGTTGTTCCTGATCACTTTTGTCTTGCAGTTTTACTATATGAAATCCATTGGGGCTACGCAGTGGTTGGCTGATGTCGCCCACGGCCATTTTGGTTAATTCAGCAGACAAGAAATCGGGTAACTCTTGTAATTCACGCCAGCCTAAATCGCCGCCTTCCAACGCGCGCGTGCCATCGGAGTTGGCAGCGGCGGTGGCAGCGAAATCTTTGCCATCGTTAAGTTGTGCCAATACAGAGTTGGCACGTGCCAGTGCTTTATCAACCTCAGCTTGTGGCGCCGCCTGTGGCACGGCCAGCAGAATGTGCAGCACACGATAGCGTTGATTTTGATTACCTTGATTTGAGGCCGATAAAAAGTCATCGATTTCTTGCTTTGATACCCGAATACGTGATTGCACATCACGCTGCACCAGTCGAGTTGAAAGCAATTCGTTTTCTATTGATTTGCGGTAGTGATCGTAGTCGAACCCTTGTGCCGCAAGTGTTTGACGAAACTGAGCCGTGCTCATGTTGTTGCCTTGCGCCACTTGTTCAATTGCGCGGTTAACACTTGAGGGGTCAACGATGACACCCAGTGTATTGGCATGCTGGCGCTGAATTTCCTGATCGATCAAGCGTTGTAACACGCGCTCACGAAACACGTCATCACTGGGCAAAGCTTGATTGTTTATTTGAGACTGCAGCTTTAAAAAGGCAACCTCACTTTCAAGTTCAGACGATAAAACCACGCCTTCATTGACGATCGCTACGATGCTGTCGAGCACAACATCGGCTGCAAAGGCACGCGTTTGCGCTGCAAACAGGCACAGGCCACTGAGAATAATTGCAATGTGTTTTTTCATTAGTACTCGTCTCGGTATCCCAGAATCGTGTTTTCGAGCAGGGCGCCGTAGTTTTGCCCTATTGGTGCTAACCCTTTTAACACGAGTTCGAAGTAGAGTTTGGTTTCGTGATCGTTGCCATCGTCCGATATGTAGCGACGTGCCGCAAATCGGAAGGCCCAGCAACAGCTATCGTATTCAACACCCAGCAACGATTCCAGCGAACGATCGGCGTCGAGTGAGTAGTTCCATCGACCCGCCAGGCGCAAACTATTACTGATTGGCCACAAGGCTGATACATCCAGCTGGTCGGTTTCAGCCGTACTGTCCGTGTTAACGGTTCGGTGTGCAAAGTTAATTAAGCGGCCGTCCGCGGGCCGATAGCTTAAGAGTATTGAGCCTCGCACGGTGGAATCGTTGTTGGGGCTCCATTGCATTTGCCCACGCGCAGACCAGTCTCTTGGCAGCGCTGCCGATACTTCGCCAACAATATCAGAAGAGGAATCGGTTTCAATGTCGTCGTCTTCCAGCGCAACCTTGCGATCATCAAAATATAAAATCTGACCGATACTGCCTCGAAACGTTTCGCGACCACTAACACCATTAATGAAGCGGGTGGTCACACCGGCTGATATCTGGTTTGCATCAGCTACCCGGTCGGCACCGGAAAAACGATTTTCGCGAAACAGCTGTGAAATACTGAAATCGAGTTCGCTGCTGTCAAAAAGTGGAATCTCACTTTGATTGGCAAACGGTACCCGTAAGTAAAACAACCGTGGCTCTAACGTTTGTACAGAACCTTTATCGTCTATGGCGCGATCAAAAAACAATCCGCTGTCCAGTGACAGCGTGGTCAGGCTGCGACTCTGCTTTGAAGGTATGTCGTCTTCGGTGTTGTTAAGCGAGTACAACGAATAACGATAACTGAATGCCGGTGTGAAAAACCAGGAGTCGCCTGATACTGGCCACGAAATTCTTGGCTGTACATCGAAGCGAGAGCCGGTAATTGAATTGGTGCGATCAAAGTACACCAGCTCGACATCGGCTGATGCTCGCACGCCAAATTCATCCTTTGGGGTTTCCCATCGAGCGGTAAGCTGCGGCAATCGTTGATAGGGCCGCTGCTGTTCGGGTATCTCCAAATCGACTGTCTGGTAAGACTGCAAACGCACTAAGGCACTGATGGGTCCGCGTTCGTAGCGTAAGTCTGCGCGTCGGTCCAAATGCGTGATGCTGGCCAACTGCAGACTGTCGCCAAGGTCAGTGAAGTAATCAGCATCGCTAACGCGACTGGCGTTAATTTCAGATGTCCAGTAATTACCAAAGCTGCCCTCGTGACGTACCTGTGAAAAGGTACGTTGGCGATGACTCAGTGCACTGTCTTTTAAATACTCGTGATCAAACACCCAGCTGCCTTGCCGGTTGAGGTAGCGCAACTCGGTTTGTAACTGCGGGCCGCGTTTTTGTGTAAAGCGTGGTACGAAAGTCGCGTCGAGGTCGTGTCGAATGTTCCAATACCACGGCATGTGTAATTCAAAACCGGTGCTGTCACCGCGCGCCAGTATCGGTGCTAAAAAACCGGTTTTACGTTTCGGGCTAATGGGAAAGCTGAATCGCGGCACATACAAAATGGGCACGCCTTTAAAAATCAACGATAAATTTTGCGCTGTACCAATACCCTCATCGGGATACAGGGCCAGTTTGTTTGCCCGGATAAACCAGCTTTTATCACCTGGTGGGCAAGATGAATACGTTGCGCCATCAAGCGTGAAGTGGCCTTCGGCGTTACGTTCCATGCGATCAGCATCGCCGGTGGCGCGTCGCCCATTGACATCGAATTCGTACACAGACTCAGTGGTCGAAAACAGGTTGTCATCCATGTCGATGATGGCATTGTTACTTTCCATCTTAATGCCATCGGACTCAAAGCTCAGCGCGCCGTCCACACTGACTTCGCCCGTTACCGGGTTGTATTGGGCATTCTCAGCATTGAGTGTGCGGTTCTGGTAGGTGATGGTTGTGTCGCCATTAAGCGAGACAACACCGTCTTCGCTGACCACGGTGTCCGCCTCGGCAACGACTTCTTCGTTGGGATCGGTAAACACCGCCTGTCCGGGCCTGTACTCAAAAGCGGGCACGGGGCATTCATAAGCCAGCGCAAGCTGTGGTGCGGCCAGCAGTCCCAGCAGCGCCAACGACGATGAAATGGAGCGGGTGATGTTGAATCCAGTAAGAGCAATTACATATAAAGAATAATAGACCGCTTTTGTTTTAAACTAAAGCCTCTGCTACCAAGCGAAACATTCCTTTTCCACCGTGTCAGAACAAACCATTTCATCACCTGGGTCATCATCTGGGGCATCGACGAAGGCTGCCAGCGGGTCAAAGTCTGGTTCTGCGAGCCAATCCCTGCCTGTTGACCCCAGCTGGCAGCCCTTGTTGGAGCGGGAATTCGAGCAGCAATACATGCGTGAGCTGCGAGAATATCTTGCGCAGCGTAAGAAAAAACGCGCGGTGGTATTTCCGCATTCCAGTCTATGGTTTAACGCGTTTGCGCTGACGCCGCGCGATGATGTCAAAGTGGTTATTTTGGGGCAAGACCCGTATCACGGGCCGGGGCAGGCCCATGGTTTAAGCTTCTCAGTGCCTGAGGGGGTGCCCATTCCACCCTCTTTACTCAACATTTACAAGGAGATAGACGCGGATTTGGAGGCCGATGAAAGCACCTCGCTGGTCAAACGTCGGCAGGGTTGTCTCAGCGATTGGGCCAAGCAGGGTGTGTTCCTGCTCAACAGTGTGCTAACCGTAGAACAGGGGCAGGCGGCGGCTCATCAAGGGCGCGGCTGGGAGACGTTTACCGACAACATTATTGCGCACTTAAGTCACGAACGAGAGCAGTTGGTGTTCATGCTGTGGGGCAGCTATGCTCAAAAAAAGGGCCAGGTGATCGATGCGAAGAAACACCTGGTGCTTAAGTCACCGCACCCGTCACCGTTGTCGGCGCATCGTGGTTTTCTGGGTTGCCGCCACTTTTCTCAGGCAAACGACTACCTTCTTAATAACGGGCAAAAGGCCATAGACTGGTTTCAAGTGTCCTGAATTGACGGGTCAGTCTTAACGGGTCATTTTTTATGAGTACGTTCTTTGCCGTGCAGCAATACCTGAAAAAATCATTGCCGCTTTTGCTGGCGGCCATAGTCGTGGCCCTAGTTGCAGCGATCAATCCGGTTTACGCGCAAGACAACGTGTTTCTGACACGAGAGACGGTGCGCGAATACATTCGTGAAATCAGCCGTGAGCACCGGCTCGATGAAAACAAGCTGATTAATCTTTTTGCCATAGCCGAGCCGCAACAAAGCGTCCTTGATGCCATATCCAAACCAGCAGAAACGGTTTTAACGTGGAAACAATATCGCCCCATTTTTATCAAAGACAAGCGCATCAGTGATGGTCGCCAATTTATGCGCGACTATGCGTCTGTGCTGGCCGAAGCTGAGCAAAAGTTCGGTGTGCCGGCCAACATTATTGCGTCCATTATTGGTGTGGAAACCTTTTACGGCAAAATAACGGGCAAGCACGGGGTTCTGGAATCTGTGGCGACGCTGGCTTTTGACTATCCACCCAGAGCCAAGTTTTTTAAATCTGAACTCACTGAGTTCCTCATCTTATCTAACGAGGAAAACTGGGACGCAATGAGTGTCAAGGGCAGCTATGCCGGTGCTGTGGGCTGGCCGCAGTTTATTTCCAGCAGTTACCGACATTACGCGATTGATTTTGATGGCGACGGCAAGCGGGATTTGTTTAATAGCGTGCCGGATGTCATTGGCTCGGTGGCCAACTATCTGGCTAAGCACGGTTGGAAAAATGGTCAGCCTATCGCTAAGTCCTTGAAAGTGAAAGCGGCTGATCGTGTGGCTTTTGATGCATTGGAACGTAAGTCATTGAAACCAGCCATAGCGCCGAAAACCCTGGCTAATCTTGGTTACCCAGTGGCGGGTAGCAAGCCGGTCAAAGTCATGAAGCTAGACGGTGCAAGCGGGGCGGAGTATTGGGCCGGTTACACCAACTTTTATGTCATTACGCGTTATAACCATAGCGCTATGTACGCGCTGGCGGTGTTTCAATTGAGTGAAATGTTAACCGCCAAACCGTGAAATAAGCACTATCTTTAATAGACGTTCCTGAACAAGTGCCGGCATGCCTTTTTTCAGGATCATCTAATTCAAGAGAGCGCCATGACTTTCCACTTTCAGCCGAACCGTAAAATCCGTCGATTCCCCATCTGCAGTGCCTTGTTGCTTGGCATCGGTGCGGGGCTTAGCGGTTGCGCAAGCGTCAGTCCGCCGGGCCCGGGTGCAGACAACCCTGGCCAAAATCTACCCAGTTACGTGCGCAATTTGCCCAAATCCAAATCCGGCAACATGGCGCAATACACGGTGTTTGGAAAGCGCTACAGAACGCTGGACTCGGCGGCGAATTTCTCCGAGCAAGGCATTGCCTCGTGGTACGGCAAGAAATTTCATGGTCGAAAAACCTCCAGTGGCGAGCCGTACGACATGTACGCCATGACCGCGGCGCACAAACACCTGCCACTGCCTACGTATGTAAGAGTCACTAATCTGGACAACAATAAATCGGTGATTGTGTTGGTCAACGATCGTGGTCCCTTTGTGGGCGATCGCGTCATCGATCTCTCGTTTGCCGCTGCCATGGAAATCGAGATGGCTGAAAAAGGCACCACTGAGGTGCATATTGAGGCTTTATCTACGCACTTCATCGATGCTGAGGTAGGAGCGTCTAATGCCAATATCGCGCAAGCCGACACGTCCGAAGGGCTTCAAGGCGAGTCTGCTCCGAGCGTGATTGAGCCTGAGCTGGCGGCGGTGCCATTGCAAACGCCACTGAACAAAGAGGCCACTGACATTTTAAGTGAACAAAGCTTAAGTGCACAAAGCGAACTTGATGCCGGCCCCTTATTGGATTTGCAGAGCGATGCGCTCGCACAGCCCACTGCGCCGGCGGCGGCGTTGCCAGCGCAGACTGCACAGGCATCAAACGATCAGCTATTGGATGGGCAACCCCTGGTTGAACAGCCAAGTGTGGAGGTTGATACCACTGAGGATGGTTTTGTGGAACTGTCGACTTTAGACTCTGTCCCAGCTGTTAGCCAGCCAAAGGCGGTAACCTCAATGGTGGATGACGCAACACCAAGAATTGTTGCCGACGGTGTTGAGGCGGGTGGCAATGCGTTCATTCAACTTGGCGCGTTTTCTCAGCGAGATAATGCCCAGAAAATGGTCGATCGGGTGACCGCCGAAGTCGGTTTGCCAGCTTTTGTGGAGCGCGATAACAGTGGCAGTTTATTTCGCGTGAAAATGGGGCCGTTCAAAAACGGTCCGTTGCTGGAAAAGACGCTGGTCGAACTGGAAAGTGTGGGCATTGAGAGCTACACCTTGCTGGCATCGACGCGCTGACGTCTAAACTAAACGCGTCAAATCATTTACACTACGAACTGCGCGCGCTCGCGCCGAATTGGGATTTACAGTTAATAGCTCATGCAGATTTATCCAGAAACCGTTTTACGTCATTTCAACACCCCCAACACCGTTGTAAAAAAGCTTTGGCTCTTGTTGAGCCTGGTATGCGCGATATCAGTGTGTGCGAACAGTTATGCCGCACCCGTGCCAGCACCACCGCAGTTATCCGCCAACAGCTTTTTGCTGATTGACAATGTCAGTGGAGAAATACTGGCTGAAAAAAATCCCGACGAGCGCATTGAGCCTGCCAGCCTGACCAAACTGATGACGGCTTATATTGTTGCCACAGAAATTGCGCAAGGCACCTTGAACGAATCCGACATGGCAATAGTGAGCGACTTCGCCCAATCCATGCCTGGCTCGCGCATGTTTATTGAAGCGGGTAAAACTGTTTCTATTGGTGACTTGTTACGTGGGTTAATCGTGCAGTCGGGTAATGATGCCAGCGTCGCTTTGGCTGAGCACATTGCTGCCAGTGAACAAGGTTTTGTTTCAATGATGAACCGTATGGCAGAAACACTGGGTATGACCAACACCAATTTCATGAACGCGTCCGGTTTACCCGATGACGATCACTACACTACCGCACGCGATCTTTCCATTATTGCGCGACGCATGATTCAGGATTTTCCAACTCACTACGCGCTTTATTCGCAAAAAAAATTCAAGTACAACAACATAGAACAGAACAATCGCAATAAGCTGCTGTGGCGTGATGATTCTGTCGATGGCATGAAAACCGGACACACCGAAGCTGCGGGCTATTGCTTAGTGGCATCTGCCAACCGAGACGACATGCGCTTAACCAGCATCGTGTTGGGTACCGCCAGTGACAAAACCCGGCTCGCGGAAACTCAGCGATTGCTGAATTACGGGTTTCGTTTTTTCAGAACCAAACGCATTTATGAAGCCGGTGAAGTGATTAGCTCGGCGCGCATCTGGATGGGTGAGTCGGAAGAAATTTCTCTTGGTGTTGCCGAAGACTTGTACGTGACACTGCCACGCGATGCATTTGATTCTTTACACAGTCAAATTGAACTCAGCGGTTACATTAAGGCACCGGCGCGCATCGGTCAGGAGCTGGGCAGGTCTGTGCTGACAGCTGATAATAAAGTCATAGGTGAAGTGCCTTTACTGGCCTTGCAAAAGGTCGAAGAAGGCGGCATCTTACGGCGTATGAAGCACTCAATAATGCGTTACTTTCAGTAGATGGCATTGCATGGCAACCACTAGCCTTGATGGCGAAGCATCCCTGATAAAATTTCCTGCGGCTATTTCCGTTAAAGCCATGGGATTAAACGAGCCCGACTTTGAAAGCCTGGTGCTTGAGCTGGTAGAGCCTCATATTGCGCCGGCAAAACCCACCAAGGTTGTGTCAACACTGAGTAGTAAAGGTAAATACATTTCAATTCGTGTGCACTTTACCGCGCTAAACCAGGTGCAAATAGAACGTATCTATGTGGCTTTGCGTGGTGAGCCGCGAGTGAAGTTCACACTCTGAACATTAAGCACCTAGGCCTGCAAGACTACACAGCAGTGTGGCGCGATATGCAGGCTTTCACCAATGAACGTGATAAAAGCACCATCGATGAACTGTGGGTGGTTGAACATCCTGCGGTTTATACCTTGGGGCAGGCCGGCAAGCGCGAACACATACTGAATGCGGCAAACATCAGTATTGTTGAATCAGATCGTGGCGGGCAGGTCACTTATCATGGTCCGGGACAAATCGTTGTTTACACCTTATTCGATTTACGACGCGCAGGATTCGGTATTCGCGAACTGGTGGTGCGACTGGAAAACGCCGTCATCGACACCCTCGCAAAGTTTGGGGTCAGAGCAAAAAGTCGGCGTGACGCACCAGGGGTGTACGTGGATGGGGCGAAAATAGCCGCCTTGGGCTTACGCGTTAGACGTGGCAGTGCCTATCACGGATTGTCGCTGAATATTGATCCTGATTTAACCCCGTTCACAGGTATTAACCCTTGCGGCTATGCCGATTTAGCAGTAACCAGTTTGCAAAAACTGGGCACCGAATACACTAAAACGGCAGTGGTGGAGAGTCTCTTGCAGTCTCTAACCCACCAGCTTGATACCAGTGCCAATACAAGATCCGACACAACTGATAAACTCAGATAATGGATTACAAAGCCCCCTCAAGAAGCGACCCGGAAGGCCACCAGCGTGGTGCAAGCAAGCTGGCACGCATACCGATTAAAGTGGCACCGCAAACCACTCGGCTAAAAAAACCGGAATGGATACGCACGCGCATCAGCAACGACCCCAAAGTGCAGGAAATAAAGCGGCTCATGCGCGAGCTGAAACTGTCTTCAGTGTGCGAAGAGGCCAGTTGCCCTAATTTGGGTGAGTGTTTTAGTCACGGCACAGCCACGTTCATGATCATGGGAGACATTTGTACGCGGCGTTGTCCGTTTTGCGATGTGGCTCATGGTCGGCCTAATCCGCTTGACGAAGACGAACCCAAAAATCTGGCCAAGGCCATTGCGCAACTGAATTTAAAATACGTGGTTATCACATCGGTTGATCGGGACGACTTGCGCGACGGTGGAGCGGGGCACTTTGACGCCTGCATTAAAGCAGTTAGGGAAGCGAGCCCGGGCATTCAAGTTGAAGTGCTGGTGCCTGACTATCGTGGCCGTATGCACAAAGCGTTAGATGCCATGGCATCTAATCCACCCGACGTGTTTAATCATAATCTTGAAACGGTGCCTCGGCTGTATAAGCAATGCCGACCAGGCTCCGATTATCAATACTCACTCGACTTACTGAAAAATCACAAAGCGCGTTTTCCCAACGTACCAACCAAGTCGGGCTTAATGTTGGGATTGGGTGAAGCAATAGAAGAAGTCAAACAGGTTATGCGTGATTTGCGCGAGCACAATGTCGATATGTTGACCTTGGGTCAGTATCTACAGCCCAGTGCGTCGCATTTGGCCGTTGAACGGTTTGTTCATCCAGATGAGTTTGATGAGCTTGCTCGCTATGGCGACGAGATCGGCTTTAAGCATGTGGCCAGTGGCCCCATGGTGCGATCGTCATACCACGCCGACCAACAGCTTAACGGCTAAGTGCTT
Source organism: uncultured Granulosicoccaceae bacterium (assembly GCA_938035525.1). Taxonomy (GTDB): domain Bacteria; phylum Pseudomonadota; class Gammaproteobacteria; order Granulosicoccales; family Granulosicoccaceae; genus Granulosicoccus. The sequence continues at coordinate 32,790 of CALHOI010000009.1, read as the reverse complement.
AACGGCTAAGTGTAAAAGCTTGAGGGAACGTTCCGTGTCCCGCATCGCCTCTCCAACCCTGCACGAACGGAGACCAATAAAGCGTTCGGGCTGAATGACAAGCACTTTGCCTGTGCGCGATGATTGGTTCAACTGCTTCGAAACCATAATGAGAGCAAAGCGGCCTTTTGGGCGCCTAATGTTCGCTTCATTGAGGCTTAGCTCACATCCCGAGAACCGCTTGTCGTTATTGTCTGGGTCATGAAACCCTGAATGTTCGATCACTTCACTGTTCATCCCGAAATTGACACCGGTTTGCGCTCGCCAGCCAAAGGTATAGGTCGATTTGCTTGCTCGCTTAATTGGCCGGCAGGTACACTGGGGCAAATTCATCACAAGGATCGAATATGCGCCTGGCCAAATTTTCCATTTGCATACTGTCTGCGCTGGTATTGAGCGCTTGTGGCAGCAGCAGTCCATCATCGGAAGGGTCCTCAGACGTCGTTGTGGCTGAAACCACCGGCGCTACAACCAGCGGTTCGGGTGGTGGCACTGGTACTGGTGGTACAAGCACCAGCGGCACTGGCACTGATGGCACAACCACCGGTGGCGCGGATACCGGTGGGGCGAGCACTAGTGGTACAGGCACCAGCGGCACAGGAACCGGTGGCACAGGTGGTGAAACTGGTGGTCAGACGGTTGGAGATACTAGCGGTACGAGTACCAGCGGCACAGACACAGGCACCACCGGCGGAACGGCTGAGGTATTCCCTCCGGTGTATGAAACACCGCCTGGCATTGCACAATGTTCTGTCGACGATATTAAATCGCGTGTCGACTTTGATATGCGCGATTACTACATTTACTACGATCAAGTGCCGACGCTGAATCTGGCTGACTATGACAGTGGCAACGCTTTGATTCGTGACCTGCGTGTTAGCCCCGACAGATTCAGTAGTGTGTCCGATCAGGCAACCAATGACGATCTCTTTAACGAGGGTCGACAAGGTGGTTTTGGTTTTGGATTTTTTCCTGCATCCGATGGCGTGGTGCGAATCACTCGTGTGCTGGTTGGTTCGCCTGCGTTCGCAGAGGGTATGCAGCGCGGTGATGAAGTTATCAGTGTTAATGGGATATCCATTGATGAAATAACCAACGAAGAAATTCGCGAAGCCCTGACGCCAGAACAAGCGCCGGTAATCATGAGCATCAGAACCGGTAGCGAAGCGGCCAGAACCGTCAGTGTCGACTTTGAAGACTATCGATGGATTACCGCAGGACCGTGGCTCCAGTATTCATCATCAGACGCATCTGTGCCGACTGTGGGTTATATGCAGTTGGAGGCTTTTTTATCGACCACAACAGAAGAAATCTTTGAAAACCTCAATGGTCTTATTAACGCAGGCGACATCGATGAGTTGGTGCTTGACTTGCGCTACAACGGCGGAGGGCTTGTGGATGTATCGCGCACCCTGGCATCGGTCATTGGCGGTGATGCTGTGCAAGGCGAGATATTCACCAGCCTGTTGTGGAACGACAAGTACGCTGCGGAAAATCAGTCCTTTAATTTTGTAAACATCAGAAACCCATTGAACCTGCCACGCCTTATTGTGCTTAGCACAGAAGGCACAGCGTCGGCATCAGAGCTATTGATGAACTCACTTGAACCATTTATCGATGTGGTTGTTATTGGGCAGAAGTCAGCCGGCAAACCCTTCGCCTCAAACCTCTTGCCATACTGCGAAAAGTCAATCAGTGCCATGCGTTCGGTGCTGGCTAATGCCAATGGCATTGATGTTGGTTTGGGTATAGAGCCAGATTGTCTGGCAGAAGATGACTGGCTGGTGCCACGGTATTCATTGGAAGACCCACTAATGAACACAGCGCTAACTTACGTGCTTACCGGTACGTGTGGTGATCAGCCACTGGCTGGTGGACCCGGTGGTTTACGTAAAGCAAATCCGGATGCGATTGGCTTCGAATTGCAAGAGTACTTGCCAACGATTGCCATCGAGTAGTTGCAGAGCTTTTGATAATTAGCTTGTGTTATAGCCGGGTGCTTAGGCACCCGGTTTTCTAAACCTTTCCTTTTGAGAGCGCGCGCAAAGCCTCTATGCGCTTTCTGTTTGCGCCCAAGTCACTTCGGCCAATGCGTGATGCGCTGCGTATGTGCAGCGTACCGCTGGTATCATCCAGTAGCAGTTCAAGATCGTCGGTGTAGCCAAGCAGCTTCGTTTTAAAGGTCGCGTGTAAGTAGTTGGGTTGTTGGGTCACAATGCTGGCACCTGATTGAGCGGCTATGACTTTGCTAAACGAGGCTATTGCCTGATCGGCTGCCACCGTGTACTCCATAGCCGCAATCTGGTTTTTCTTGTTAGTGGCTGTTGAAGATGTGCAATTGAGTAAGCCGTCACAAGCATGCAGGCCAGGGCTTGTGGTGTCCGCTCCGGCTAAGCCAGTTGCCACTCTTTGCGCCGAAAAATAATCAATAACTAAGCGCGCAACCAATAGCAGCAGCACGATGCTGATGAATACGATGATCAGTTTTTGCATGGTGTTAATCCGGGTCATGGCGTATTTGTTCCAACATCGGTTTGTTTATGGCGACAAGCGTTGTGTTTGCCATTGTCCGGGCGTGCTTTGGGTATAGATAAATCTATCGTGTAATCGATCGGCGCGACCTTGCCAGAATTCGTAGCGTGAGGGCTCCAGTAAATAGCCACCCCACACGCTGGGGCGAGGCACGTTGCCGTCGGGGTATTGTTTGTGCAGTTCGGCAACTTTGGACTCCAGTACCTGTCTATTTTTAACCGGTGTGGATTGTATGGAGGCCGCAGCGCTAAAGCGACTGCCCTCGGGCCTGGAGTAAAAATATTCGTCGCCGTCGCTTTGTGGTAATTTTTTCACTGTGCCTTCAATGCGCACTTGTCGTTCAAGTTGGCACCAGTAAAACAGCACACTGGCTTGAGGATTTTGCGCAAGCTGTGCCCCTTTGTCACTCTCTTGATAGGTGTACCAGACCACACCAGCTTCATCGAATTTTTTCAACAGCACGATGCGAACGTGTGGCTGGCCGGACTGGTCGGCGGTGGCCAGCGCCATGGCGGAGGCATCAATGATGTTGGCATCCCTTGCTTGTTGCATCCACACTCGAAATTGCTCCACCGGGGAACCGGCCAGTTGCTCGGACGACAACGTGTCGGTTGTGTAGTCGCGGCGTGGTTCGATGATGTCATCACTCATGGTGAATACTCGTTACGTGGATGTTGTTTACAGTATACGTAGCAATGCGTAAAACGGAACAGCAGATTAAGGCCTGTGAGGGCAAATACTGGTAAAATCCCGGTTTACCACAAGTGACATCAGTTTCGGGAGAATCCCATGCCCTCATTTGACGTTGTATCAGAAGTAGATCAGCACGAGCTCAGCAACGCTATTGACCAGGCCAGCCGCGAAATCACCAATCGCTTCGACTTCAAAGGCACGTCCTGTGATGCAAAGGTTGCAGACGGCGTAGTGGTGCTAACCGCCGACAGTGATTTTCAAATTCAGCAAATGCATCCAATTTTGTATCAGAAGCTCACGTCGCGATCCATCGACATTGCCTGCCTTGATGCCGGTAAAGTGGAAACTTCGGGAAAAGGGGTTAAGCAGAACATCAAGGTGAAAGTCGGCATCGATAAAGAAACGGCAAAAAAAGCCATTGCCAAAATCAAAGAATCAAAATTAAAAGTGCAAGCACAAGTGCAAGGCGAACAACTGCGAATCAACGGTAAAAAGCGGGACGATTTGCAAGCCACCATGAAGCTGCTTGAGTCTTCTGATCTTGGCCTGCCCATGCAGTTTCAAAACATGCGTGACTAGCTCGCGTGAACTAGTTGTTATGAGTGTGATAAACATCGTAGCGGGTGTTGGGTGATGTTACTTGCGTTACCTGACCTGTCCACAACTCTGACCCGGCCAGCGCCGGTGCGCCTTTTGGTCTTTTAACCACGACTCGGTAATCGCTTTTTTGCAAGGCTGCCTGCAACAGGGCAGGGTTGTCATTGTTTGGGCCAACGAGTTCGTGTAACAGCTGCATGCCTTTTTTAACCAGTGCTTTGTTGCGGCTTTGTGGGTACATAGGGTCCAGGTAAATAATGTCTGCGCGGGCTGTATCTGTTTTATTCAGGTAATCGATAGCATCAGCGTTAATCACGCTTAATTGATTGCTTTCAGGTGGAAAAGTGTGCTGAGCCTGCACTGCCTGTTCAAGCATCATTGATAACACCAGGGACGATTCAATCAGGCGCACGCGGCAGCCCAGATTCGCCATCATCCAGCTATCAACTCCAAGACCGGCTGTTGCATCTATCACCGCGGGGTCATTACGGTGTTGATAGTTGTTTTTTTTAACCTGTTTTTGTAAACCAAGGGCGCGGGCTAAGGGCTGGTTTTTAAAGTTTGTTTCGCGTGTTCGCCTGGCGGCTTTACCGTTGTTAAAGTCTATGGCAACACTCACGCCATCGGGCCTAATCAATGAAAGTTGTTGGCTTTGAACGCTTAGCCGCCAGTGGCTGTCTGGGTTGTACGATCTTTTCTCGGTTTTATGCAGTTCGGTTTTATGCAGTTCGGTTTTATGTAGTTCGCTTTGCAATGTCAGTTGGCTTTGCTCGGCAAGCTTTGTAGCCAATGCCAGGTCATCGTGAGTCGTGGGAACGATGACAACATTAGGGGGCGTCCAAGTCATTGAATTGCGCGTATCATGGTATGCAGAGTGTGGCTTTGCGAATACCGTATTATACAAGCGATAGGGCACTACAGTAAGAGCACCACAGTAAGAGCAATGCAGTGAACGAAAATAACAACGAGGCCAGCGGGGAAGCCAGCGGGCCAAAATCAGGCGATCAAGCCTCGCATGGTCCAGGTTCGGATAGCCGAGCGCTCGATGAAAAGCAACAGCGGCGCTTGCGACTGCGTGTCGCAGCCAAGCTCATGCTGGCTTTGGGGTTTTTTACGGTGCTCTATGTGGTGCTTTCGGTGATGTTTCACAGCGATCCCGAGTCACGTGTCATACCCACAAAAACGGTCGATATTGGTAGCCTGAAAAAAGGCGAGTCAACAGTGGTTTTGTGGGAAGGCAGACCGGTGCTGATTTACCGACGCACAGATAACGATATTGCTGCGCTGCAAACGGATGACCCAAGGTTGCTGGATGCCGGGTCAGATAAATCAAAACAACCGGCTTGGGCAAAAAATGCAACGCGATCAAAAGACCCAGAATGGTTTGTCAGTATTGGGGTTGGTACTGATTTCAGTTGTCCGATTGCGTTGCTGCCACCATCACAGAACCAGTCACAGAACCAGTCCAATGATGTGTTTATGCAGCAACCGTGGCGTGGCGGGTTTGTCGATGAGTGCCGAGGCGCACGGTACGACTTAGCTGGTAGGGTTTATCGCGGGCAATACGCCGATGAAAATCTCATCGTTCCGAGTTATGTGATAAGGGAACATCAGTTGATATTAGGTGGCTAAGCTCACTGCTTGCCAATTGTAGTACGTTGTTGTTATCGCACTAAAGAATGATCCACGAGAGACATCACGAGGGAGTTCGGCGACATGACTAAGGCAGTATCATGATCAGAGCATACGATCGTTTCACGAACGCGGTTCTGGATTTAGTTCGACCTTATTCCTCTACAAATCTTGCCCCAGCGGACAGCGTTTGGGGTTACCTCAAGTCTCATCTGCCGCCACTCAAAGGCGTTCTATTGCTTAGTTTGTGCATTACGGTGCTTGCTGCCAGCATTGAGGTCTGGCTGATCAGTTATGCAGGTACGTTAATAGACACACTCGCAGAAACGCCGCGCGAAGACATACTGCAAGCACACGGCACCAAATTGATTTTTGCGGCTATCGTTTTATTGGTGTTCAGGCCCTTGTCACAAATGTTGCGTCATGCACTAAACGACATCGGCATCAACTGCAACATCGCAACACTGGTTCGGTGGCGTGCACACGACCATTTGGCCAATCAGTCAGTGGGGTGGTTCCAGGAAGACTTAACCGGTCGCACGGCGGTGCGATTGGTTGATATTGGCAATCATGTGGCCGATATTATTTATCAGTGGCTTAATGCCATGGCTTTTGGTCTGGTGTACATGATAGGCATTGTGGCACTCATGTCCGACACCGACCCCAGATTAGCGCTGCCGTTGTTTGTGTGGTTATTGCTTTACATGGGGGTGATGATTCTGTTTATTCCCAGAATGGTTAATGCACAACAAACGTTTCAAAGTGCTAAGTCAGCTTTAACCGGTGTGGTAGTGGATGGTTTTTCTAACATTGATACCTTAAAGCTGTTCTCAGATCGCGAGTTGATGGTTAATGATCATAAAGTCGCCTTGGAAAACGCTCGTCAAACACTGTTTGTGACGCGCCAAATCAGTGTGTCCTTACGCACCATTTTAACCACACTCGAAGGCATCATGATGGTTGGGTTTGTGGGCTACGGTATCTGGTTGTGGACCCACGAGCTGGCCACTATTGGCTTAATCGGCGCAGCCATCGCATTGAGTTTGCGTATTACCACCATGGCCGAATGGGTGTTTGAATCTTTGCGTTGGATATTTTTGCGTGTTGGCAGCTTACGTGAAGGACTTAAAACCATCGCGCAACCTCTGGCCATACCCATTACCAAAGACGCCCCCAACTTAACCATCACCGGTGGAGAAATCGCCATTAATAATGTTCGGCATCACTATGGTACAAGCCAGGGTGGTCTTGATGGCGTGTCGCTGATTGTTAAGCCCGGTGAGAAAGTTGCCTTGGTGGGGCGCTCGGGTGCCGGCAAGTCCACTTTGGTCAACCTGATTTTAAGGTTCCACGAAACGGAGCAGGGCAGTATCACTATCGATGGTCAGGATATTCGTGCGGTAGATCAAGACAGCTTGCGCGGGGCTATTGGTATGGTGAGTCAACAGGCCGCACTGCTTAATCGATCAGTGCGTGACAATATTGCCTTGGGTCGAACTGGTTTAACACAACAACAAATTGAAAGCGCCGCTGAAGAGGCCAAAGCGCATGACTTCATTATGCAACTAAAAGATGCTAAAGGGCGAACTGCATACGATGCGCATGTGGGCGAACGCGGTATAAAACTCTCTGGTGGTCAACGCCAGCGAATCGCGTTGTCACGCGTTATTTTAAAAAGCGCGCCAATACTTATTCTGGATGAAGCCACCAGCGCACTCGACAGCGAAGTTGAAGCGCAAATTCAAACGGCTTTAAACAACGTCATGCAAAACAAAACGGTTATTGCTATTGCCCACCGACTATCAACCATTGCCAGCATGGACCGTATTATTGTGCTTGATGCCGGAAAAATAGTCGAAGCGGGTTCACATCAGCAATTGTTGGCGGCCAATGGTATGTATGCCAATTTCTGGCAGCGGCAATCGGGTGGGTTTATCAGTACCGACCCAGAAGATTCCCAGCCGCCAAACAAGCCGCCAAGTTAGCCGCCAGTCTGGCCGCCCATTTAGTAGTGCGGGGGGACTTCATCAGCAGCGCTGGGCGTGGGGCCCGATTCGTTTATCGAATCCAGTTTTTTTGATAAATCGTTATTGGCCTTCTGCAGGGCCTCGATATCGCGATACTGGCGTAAAATGACATCGTTGAGCTGTTGCACGCTCACTTCCAAATCCATCATTTTGAGCTCCAGTTGTTCGAGTCGGGCTGATGCTTCGTCAGATTGAGTCATGATTTTTTGGTCGCGTTAGGCGCAAGAATGTCTGTGTGTCTCGCCTTGCACAGCGAGTGTTCGCCCATTATGCTAAATTTTAGCCTTGTTCACTTAACAAGGTTCTCTCATTCGTGGCTTTAAGCACAGACGATATCCGGCAAATAGCGCACTTGGCCCGTATTGGTCTCGACGAGTCGGCTATTGAGCCTCTCCGGGACGATCTCAGCACCGTGCTGAATCTGGTCGAACAGCTCAATGCAGTTGATACGGCGGGCGTCGAGCCCATGGCGCATCCTGGCAATGCTGAGCTGCGACTGCGTGAAGACAAGGTCAGTGAGCAAGATCAGCGCGATGCGCTGCAAGCGCCAGCGCCAGCAACCGAGCAGGGCTACTTTCTGGTGCCTCGGGTTATCGAGTGATTGTCTGCGACCTGCTTTGCGTAAACGGCACAGCAGATAACCGCAAGCTTACAGCCAGTCTCAGCAGCTTTTTTTGCCAATCATTTTTAGCCAATTTTATTTAGCTAATGTTATTTAGCTAATTTTATTTATGAGTAAAGTGAATTAACGCCATGTATGAAAAAACACTTGCCGAGCAGTCACGCATGCTCGCCAATGGTGATTGTTCCAGCGCCGAACTGACAACGCACTACCTCGATCGTATTGCGCGGCTCGATAAAGAGCTCAACACCATGGTCAGCGTTAACGCCGATGTTGCAATGGAAGCTGCAAAACGTGCCGATGAGCAGCGCTCATCAGGTACGCAAAAACCGCTGTTAGGTGTGCCGATGGTGCATAAAGATATTTTTTGCGTTGCCGGTGGCAGAACAACCTGCGGTTCGCGCATGCTCGAGCACTTTCAAGCACCCTACAGTGCCACGGTGGTTAATAAACTCAATGATGCTGGTATGGTTACACTGGGCAAAGCCAACATGGACGAATTTGCCATGGGCTCATCCAATGAGAATAGTTATTTCGGCCCGGTTAAAAACCCTTGGCAACATGATTGTGTACCAGGTGGTTCCTCTGGTGGCAGTGCCGCTTTGGTTGCCGCAAGGCTTGCGCCGATGGCCACCGGTACCGACACTGGCGGGTCCATTCGCCAGCCCGCAGCGTTCTGCGGCTTAACCGGTATCAAGCCAACCTACGGTCGCGTGTCACGCTACGGCATGATTGCCTTCGCCTCCAGCCTTGATCAAGCCGGGCCACTGGCCATAAGCGCTGAAGACTGTGCGATGGTGTTACAAGCCATGGCCGGTTTTGACGAGCGCGACAGCACCAGCAGTCAACAAGCGGTGCCTGATTTTAGCGCCTCGCTAAACCAACCCATTGAGGGATTGAAAATCGGCGTACCAGAAGAATATTTTTCGGCCGGGCTCGATGACGCGGTAGCGACGCATGTGCGTGCAGCATTGGCTGAATTTGAAAAGCTGGGTGCAAAGCTTGTGAGTATTTCACTGCCCAATCAAGGCCTGTGCATTCCAGCCTATTATGTTGTTGCACCGGCCGAGGCATCCAGTAACTTATCGCGCTTTGATGGCGTGCGATTCGGTTATCGTTGTGACAACCCTGTCGACCTTGAAGATCTCTACACACGTTCCCGCGGTGAAGGCTTTGGTGCGGAAGTTAAGCGTCGCATCATGATTGGTACCTATGCGTTATCGGCTGGCTACTACGATGCCTATTATTTAAAAGCGCAACAAGTTCGTCGTCTCATTAGTAACGACTTCGAAAACGCATTTAAGGAAGTTGATGTTATTGCTGGCCCAACCACACCAACGCCGGCGTTTCAGACTGGTGCAAAAACCGATGATCCAGTGGCCATGTATTTAAATGATCTGTTTACTGTGTCGGCTAATTTAAGTGGACTGCCGGCTATGTCACTGCCATGTGGCGAGGTCAATGGTTTGCCGGTAGGTTTGCAAATGACAGGTCAATATTTTGATGAAGCGCGTTTGTTGCATGCCGCGCATCGTTATCAACAAGTAACCGATTGGCATCAGCGTATGCCAAGCGGCATAGAGTGAGGCTAACATGAGCTGGGAAACGGTCATTGGCCTTGAAATACATGCGCAGTTGGCCACGCGCAGCAAAATTTTCTCTGGTGCATCCACGGCATTTGGCGCAGAGCCCAACACCCAGGCGTGTGCCGTTGATTTAGGTTTGCCCGGCGTGTTGCCGGTGGTTAATGCCGATGTGGTCCGCATGGCGGTGCGCTTTGCCTTGGCAACCGATGCAGCAATAACACAGCGTTCGCAGTTTGCGCGCAAAAATTATTTTTACCCGGATTTACCCAAGGGTTATCAGATCTCGCAAATGGCTTTGCCCATAGTGGGTGAGGGTGCAGTAACCGTTACTGTTAGTGAAGGCGAAGAAAAAACCATCAACATAACGCGGGCACACTTAGAAGAAGATGCCGGTAAATCAGTACACGATTTATTTAACGGACAAACCGCCATCGACTTAAATCGCGCGGGCACCCCATTGCTGGAAATTGTATCCGAACCAGATATGCGATCAGCTGCAGAGGCCGTCGCTTATGCACGGCATATACATGCGCTGGTACGCTACATTGATATTTGCGATGGCAATATGCAAGAGGGTTCGTTTCGCTGTGACGCCAACGTATCCGTGCGACCCTCAGGTCAGAGTGAATTTGGTACACGCGCTGAAATAAAAAACCTGAACTCTTTTCGGTTTCTTGAGCGCGCTATCTTGTTTGAGGTAGAACGCCAGATAGATTTGCTTGAAAGCGGGCACAGCGTTGTGCAGGAAACGCGACTGTACGATGCCGACAATGACGAAACCCGGTCAATGCGATCAAAAGAAGAAGCTAACGATTACCGTTATTTTCCCGATCCCGATTTACCACCATTGGTGGTTGAGTCCAGCTTTATTGATGAAGTTCGATCGACCATGCCCGAGCTGCCTAAAATTCGTCGGGCTCGTTTTATAGAAGAACACAAACTAACGCCAAGTGATGCCGATGCCTTAATGAGTGATCGGGTGAACGCTGAATACTTTGAATCGGTGATTGCACAAAAGCCAGACAATAAATCCGTTAGCCCGAAGTTGGCTGCCAACTGGATCAATGGCGAGCTTTCAGGTCGTCTCAACAAAGAAAACCTGAGTCTGCAAGATTCTGCCGTTAAACCTGAAAGGCTGGCGCAACTGCTCGCACGCATTGAGGATGGCACCATATCTGGAAAAATTGCCAAACAGGTTTTTGACGAAATGTGGAGTAGCCAGGCGAATGCCGATGACATTATTGAAAGCAAAGGCTTAAAGCAAATCACCGATACCTCGGCAATAGAGGCGATGATTGACGACGTTATTGCTGCTAATCCATCGCAAGTGGCCGAGTATCAGGGCGGCAAGGAAAAACTGCTGTCGTTTTTTGTCGGTGCTGTCATGAAAGCATCCAAAGGCAAGGCTAATCCTGGCCAGCTGAATCAACTGCTGCGTGACAGGCTGAAAAAGGGTTAAGCTCGAGTCAATGTTGCGATGGCTGGCACTCCGACATCATGCGTCTGGCTGTTCTTAGTGCCTTATTCGCTGACGACAATCGCGATTACGGCTATTATTAGCAACTGAGAACTTGAGGAAAGCGTATGAACCCCAACAACACGAATCGCCGTCGTGCATTAAAAACGTTGCTTTGCGGCACTGTAGCAGTCCCTGTAACAGCAATGGTCAGTAGCTGCGGGTTAATCGAGTCCTTGCCTGCAGGGCAATCTGGTCCCAGAACAGATGGTCAGCCGCTGTCGCTTCGAGTGCGAGATGCATTGATTAGCGACCCGGCAACTGCAAATCTGATTGTCCAGATTGCAACGGCCGGCGACGAAGTAGTCATCAAAGGTCATGTGCCAAATCAATCTGACATCTATAACATTGAGCTAGTTGCCAACGCAGTACCTGGCGTGCGGCATGTGCTGATGGACGTCTACTCCCAATAGGCACTTGTGTCTTCGGGGCAGGCACTACTACCCGAAAAAGTTCTGGCCTTTGCCGGCGAACACGGTAAGTGGGTGTTGCCGCTGGGATTAGTAGCGGCTGTATGCTTGCCGCAGCTGGCTAATCACATGCAAGCGGCTATCGGGCCGTTGTTAGCAGCCCTTTTAGTTATCTCGTTTTTACAAATTCAACGATCATCTGAGTTAAAACAAGTACGGTCTGGCTGGCAGCGTGAGTACGCTCGCATTGTGGGACTGCTGTTATGCATTCAATTGCTTTTGCCAATTGCCTGTTTGCTGCTCATGAGATTGCTGGGCGTTCCAGTCCACTGGCAAGTGCCCATAACTTTGGTTGCTGCCGCGTCCAGCATCACAGGGGGGCCAAGCATTGTCATGATGTTGGGCGGCAATGGGGCCGCGGCCATAAAAATGTTGGTGGCTTCGACATTGTTATTGCCTTTAACCGCTTTTCCTGTGTTGGCCATGCTGCCTTTGCATGCGTCACATCAGTTGCTGTTTAAAACAGCGCTTACGTTAACACTCGTGGTGCTGGGTTCGTATTGTGTCGCGCAAGCGCTTCGTCGCTTTTTACTGCACGAAAGCACGTTGCGACAACGTAAAAATCTCGATGGTTTGGCAGCCATTTTACTTGCCATGATTGTTTTGGGGCTTATGGCGGCTATTCACACTGCGTGGCACACGCCGGCGCTGTTGGCTTTTACGCTGTTTCTGGCTTGTGTGGTTAATGTTGGATTGCACCTTATCGGTCTGTTACTGAACCGCTTGTGCTCATTTAATTTGCCCATAGTATTGGGAGTCATGACAGGTAATCGAGCCGTTGCCATATTTTTAACTGCCTTGCCTGCCAGTACGTATCAACCGTTTTTATTGTTCATTGCTTGCTATCAAGTACCCATGTATTTGACGCCGCTGCTTGGCAACTATTTTTATAGGCGATACTTTAACCATGCAAACTGATTCGCGATCGCGTTTTTTAATTGAAAGCTGTGATGTACGTGGCCAAGTGGTGCATCTTGATCACTGCTGGGCAGAGGCAAAGGCGCGCATCGATTATCCGCCCAACGTAGGTTCCGTTCTCGGCGAAGCGTTTGCTGCTGCTGCATTGTTGTCTGGCACCATCAAGTTTGACGGCAAGCTGACTCTGCAAGTGCGTGGGTCAGGTGATGTGCATTTGTTGGTTGTGCAAATAACCAGCGATGGCAATATGCGTGGGCTGGCACGATGGAAAAACGAGCCAGTCGATACCCGGCCAGCAGTGGTGTTTGGAACCGATGCTCGCATGACCATCACCATTGAAACCGATCAAGCCGCCGAGCCTTATCAGGGCATAGTGCCATTGGAAGGCGAGTCGCTGGCAGAGGCTATCCAACACTATTTTTTAGTCAGTGAGCAGTTACAAACTCAAGTGTATTTTGCTGTTTCTGACAATCGCGTTGCCGGGTTTTTGTTACAGGCATTGCCCACTTCTGAACAGGTGGCCAGCGATGAAGACGGATGGGGTAGAGCCACAGCCTTGGCCGATACATTAACCGACAAAGAATTGATTAACGAAGATGTACAAACCTTGTTGCATCGTCTGTATCACGAAGAGCGCGTGCGCTTGTATGATCCTTCACGCCTGGCGTTTCGGTGTAACTGCTCGCGTCAGCGAACCGATGGCATGTTAATTAGCCTTGGTGAAACCGAAGTTAGCGACATAATTGAAGAACTAGGCGAGGTCAGTATTGCCTGTGAATTTTGTGATGCTAATTACCGCTACGATGCAGTCGATGTCACGGCCTTGTTCAAAGGTTTTGTGGGTTCAGCTGATAACTCGGGCGCACCTCACTAACATCGCACATCACTAACATTTAGGGTAATTACACCAATTTTGGTGCGTAACGGTCGCGTTTATTCGCACCCATTATGGTTTAGTATGGTAGGCCCGCAACGGAGACGCCCATGTTATTACAGCCCATCCTCAATGCTTGTAAACCCGATTGTATGTCAGTCCAACTAACATCAGTCCAACTAACAAAGGGTCTGCTTTTCTTATTGCTCTCTTGTGTTGTTTTTCCGGTAAGTGCAAACCAGTTGCCCCCAGTCAGTGGCGCAAGTTACGACGGCCAGCAAATCAGTTGGGATGCATTACCAGAGGCAGTGGGTTACAACATTTTTCTTGAGTTTCAATATATTGATACGGTAACCAGCTCCACAAGCTATGTACCAACACAACGTGGTGAGTACCGTATTGGTGGGTTCGACAACGAAGGGCGTTTTAGTCCGTTGCAGGTTATCGATCGCGATGTTGTGCCAACCACCAATATCGTGCAAGTGGATACGCTACCGGGCGAAGATGAAGAACCCCCAGTTAATAATGAGCAGCTACCCCCGGTAACCGGTGTGTTCTTTGATGGCGCTGAAATTTTCTGGGACGAGCATCCAGGTGCAACAGGTTACAACATCTATCTTGATTTTCAGTACCTGGAAACGGTCGTTGGTCGTACCTCGTATGTGCCAAATATTTCTGGCGAATACCGTATAGCCGGGTTTGATAACGAAGGACGTTTTAGTCCGTTACAAGTCATTGATGCCAACGTGGTCGACACCGACAACCTGGTGTTTGTCGATTTAAATGATGCTTTTGATCGGCCAACGCCTCCGCAAAATGCGCGTATCACTGTTTACTCGTCAACTGCCGCTGAACTTTTCTGGGACAGAGCGCCCGATGGCGAACGTGTAGTGGGCACTGAGGTATTTCGCGATGGCCAGTTTCTAGGCGTTAGCCCCGGAACCAGCTTTTACGATGACACACGCTCTCCGGGGGTTGTGCATAGTTATGAGTTGTTTAACGTCACCGATACAGGTGGAATATCAGATCCTGCGTTTGTTAACCAAGGGCAGTTCGCCGGCAACCCAGAAGTCGTTGCTCAATCTGTGTTAACTGGTATCAGCGAGGCTACCGGTAACAACCCCCATGTTAAGTGGTTTTCTACCTTGCGAAGCTTCACAGGTCAAAACTCACCATTAGAACTACTGTCTTCCGATCGAGTCACTGAAAATTCTCTGACTATTTTTCGAAATGTTTATCAATGCGACAGTGGTGTTTTAACTCGCGACGAAATAGATTCCCGATTTGGCACGTTCAGGCTGAGCTTCAGTGATTGTGCTGTTAATGGGGCAACGTTTTTGGGTGATGTATCTATAGTAGGAACGGATATTGGCGGCTACAACGCAGTCTATGAATTGTTGATGATCTCCACTGAAGAACAGGAGTCTTTTATCGCGGGTGCTGTTAGTTCACAAATTGGGCGTGCACAAAATTTTACTCAGCTGACGTACACCGAATTCCTTTACCTCAGTGTTAACCCGGTTGCTGAATTTCCGGTCGATGATACGTTGGTACAATTGGACCAGGAAGTCACAGATTCAATTATGCGTGATGGCAGAACATCATTAACAACTCAGCTCATCGTCGCAGCGCCTTGGACCGGGGGTGAGACAATGAATGTTTCTACCAGAGAATTGTTTTCGGATCATGGCCCGGGTAATGGTCACTATTTAACGGGTGAACTTGATGTGGTTGCACCCAATGGTGACTCTGTTGTTATCACGGCCGATACAGACGATTCGCAGACTTGGGAAGCCACCATTAATAACCGGCAGGGAAGCTCAACCGTTACAGGCTTGTGGAACGACGATAACCGGCTGCCGTGCGTATCGGTTACGCGTGGCTCTGATGCGTTAATTGGGTGTGTGAACCCTTAAACCAGCTTATTCTTTGGGTGCTCGTTACAGCCGTCAGTGCGGTTGTAACGAGCAAGTTCATATTCTTTGCACGTTTTAATGCGATGGTAGCTTTTAGCGCTTTGTCGACTTGTCGTTGAGTTAGCCGTTTTTTTATAAGCGTTTAGGCCGAACCACAAACCGGACAATCGGTACTTTTCTTTAATTGAATTTCGTTAAATTCCATGCCGAGGCCGTCAAACAGTAACAAGCGGCCGCTTAAGTCGTCACCAATATCGCACAGTACTTTAATGGCCTCTAAGGCCTGGATACAACCGATAAGCCCAACCACTGGCCCGAGGATTCCAGTTTGTGCACAGGTCTCGGCGGTTTCATCGCCCTCTGTATAAAGGCACCGATAACACGGAGATTCTTGTTTGTCTGGCCGCACCACCATGACTTGTCCATCGAAACGTATTGCTGCACCGGTAATTAAAGGCACCTTGTGTTTAACACAAGCGGCATTGACAGCAAATCGGGTGGGGAAGTTATCGCTGCAATCGAGCACGGCAGAGCAGCTCGGAATCAGTTCGTCCAGCTCGTCTTGCTCCAGCGCGTAGTCGATCACGTTAATATCGATATGCGGATTAATGGCATGACTGGCGGCTTTTGCTGAATGGGTTTTTAAGTCACCAACACGTTGTGTGGTGTGCGCTATTTGGCGCTGCAGATTTGATAATTCCACGGTATCAAAGTCGGCAAAGCTCAGCTTACCAACACCGGCACCAGCCAGGTACACGGCGGCCGGTGAGCCAAGCCCACCCAAGCCTACAATGAGCACATGCGCTTCGAGTAAGCGTTGTTGTCCGGTCTTGCCGATGGCCGGTAAACTTAAGTGGCGACTGTAACGATCAATCTGTTCTTTGTTCATTCGCTGAGCATAACGGGTATAGTGGCACGCACACAAGCAAACACGCCACACATCGAATATTTACAATGAATTTTCTAGCCCACACTCTGTTTGCTCAAGGCGATTCGCAGCGTATTGCGGGACAGTTTTGTGGAGACTTTGTGCGTGGCTCAGATTTATCAGCCTTCCCACAAGGCATTATCGACGGTATTCACAGGCACAGACGAATCGATGCCTACACCGATCAGCACCCGGCGGTTAAATCGGCGCTAACGTTGTTCGAACCGCCAGTGCGACGATTTGCCGGCATCATTACCGACGTGGTTTTTGACCATTATCTGGCACGCGACTGGGCAGACTACAGTGATGTGCCCATTCAACAACACGTGGAGTCTGTGCATGCAGCCCTGAATGAACACCGGGCTTCATTGCCACCCCAGCTGCAACGTTTTACCGAATTTTTGCAGCGTGAGAATATCTTGCTGGGTAATCTGGAGTTTGCTGGTGTTGAGCTAACCTTGCAAAGATTGTCCAGGCGCTCGCCTAAATTTGCGCCTATGGCCCAAGGAGCTGGCATTGCTCAGCAAAACGAGCGGGTGTTGCTGGCGGCTTTTAATGAATTTTTCCCGGAACTATTGGCTAAGGAAAGGGCGCTTATGTAATCGGTTGCGTTGCTGGTCCACCTCGCTACTGGCTCATCGTGAGCTTGAGCACCTGATGGCAGCCCGCTTGTCGGCGATTAGGCAGCGTTTTGCCGGGTTTTTTTCGGAGAAGGGACGGCATTTGCATAGTATTGGCTGAGGAATCGCTTATGGCTGATAAAAAAGTAGGCAAAAAAGAGGCTGCAGCTAAACTGGTTGGTAAACCAGGTGATAATGACACTCGTCCTGAAAACAGCCACGCGCTTGCCAGCCAAAAGAAAAAGAAATCAAAGTCGGACGTATCAAAGCAGCTCAGCATGGTATCCCAGGATTTATACAATCGAGAACTAAGCTTTCTTGCCTTCAACGAACGCGTGCTGGCGCTAGCTAATGATCCAAGCATACCGTTGCTGGAACGGTTGCGCTACTTGTGTATTTCCAGCAGCAATCTCGATGAGTTTTTTGAAGTACGCGTTGCCGGTATAAAGCAAAAAATCATGGGTGGTGTTGAGGCTGCCGGTATTGATGGCTATTCGCCGCAGCAAGAACTCAATGCCATTACTAACAAAGCACACGAATTTGTTGTAAAGCAATACGAGTTGCTTAACCAGGTGTTACTGCCTTCTTTGTCTTCGCAGGGAATACTGTGTTTGGCGCGCAGTGATTGGAATGACACGGTTAAAGACTGGGTTAAAGATTACTTTGCTGCCGAAATTGCGCCGGTACTTAGCCCGCTTGGTCTGGACCCGGCGCACCCGTTTCCAAGGCTTACCAACAAAAGCTTGAACTTCATTGTTGATTTACAGGGTGTTGATGCATTTGGCCGTGAATCGGGATTTGCGCTGGTTCGCGCGCCGCGTTCGTTGCCTCGCGTTATCCCAGTGCCTTCTGATATTTGCAGTTGCGAGCATGGCTTTGTTTTCTTAAGCTCCATTATGCATTCGCAAATGGGTTCGTTGTTCAGTGGCATGGAACCTGTGGGTGTTTATCAGTTTAAAGTGACACGTAACAGTGAGTTGTATGTATCAGAAGAAGAAGTTGCCAACCTTCGCCGAGCACTGCAAAGCGAATTATTGCAGCGTAACTTTGGTCAAGCTGTGCGTTTAGAGGTTGCAGCCAAATGCCCAACCCGAATTGTTCGTTACCTGCAAAGGCAATTCAGCTTATCTGACAACGATGTTTATCGTGTTGATGGTCCGGTCAATTTAAACCGGCTGGTTGCTATTCCCGATCAAATAGACCGACCCGATTTAAAATTCCCGGCGTTTACGCCCAGCATTGCCCCCGCGTTAAGTGCTGATATCAATATATTCGAATACATTTCCCTGCGCTCTCCTGTGCTGTTTCATCATCCGTATGAGTCTTACATGCCAGTACTCGAACTGGTCAGGCAAGCGTCTATTGACCCCGATGTATTGGCCATAAAACAAACCTTGTATCGAACCGGTGCTGATTCTGCGTTTGTCCGCTTTTTAATGGATGCCTCGCGAGCAGGCAAAGATGTCACCGTGGTTATAGAGCTACGGGCGCGCTTTGACGAGGAAGCCAACATTAACCTTGCCACGCGTTTGCAGGAGGCCGGTATTCAGGTAGTTTACGGCGTTGTCGGGTTTAAGACGCACGCAAAGATGTTGCTGGTGGTTAGGCGTGAGAAAAACAAACTGGTTAAGTACGCCCATGTGGGCACGGGTAATTACCACGCAACCACAGCCAGGCTGTACACCGATATCAGTATGCTGACTTGTCATAAGCGCATAACCAATGACATGCAGAAAATATTTACTCAGCTAACGGGATTGGGCCAGACGCTGAATCTTAAAGAAGTTATCCAAGCCCCATTCAGCTTGCATAACTTTGTTATTGATAAAATAGAAAAACAAATTTCGCTGAGTAAAAAAGGTGAAAAGGCGCATGTGCAAGCGCGTATGAATTCGCTGGTTGATGCCGGTGTTATCGATGCCTTGTATCGTGCTTCCAAAGCCGGAGTGCAGGTTGAGTTACTGGTACGTGGGGTATGTATGCTAAGAGCCGGGGTTGCCGGGCTGTCTGAGAATATTCGCGTTGTATCGGTATTGGGGCGCTTTTTAGAACACTCGCGCGTGTTCTGTTTTGGTTGTGATGATAAAACTGAGCTGTATATCAGCAGTGCCGACTGGATGCCGCGTAACTTTTTTAATCGCGTAGAAATCGCTGTGCCTGTTGAGGGCGATGCATTAACTCGATTAAAGTACGAATGCCTGGATATTTATTTCAAGGACAATCAATACTGTTGGGAGTTACAAAGCGACGGTGAGTATAAACGGTTGAAAGAGAGCAATAAGAAACCGTTTAGCGCGCAACAAAAACTGATAGAGCTGCACGGGGCAGGGTTAACCAATAGCTAGAGCAAGATGCAAAGCCTATTACGAAGCCAGCGTTTTTAACTTGAAATTGACCAGTAGCAACCGGTCAGCTTCGGCTGCGAGTTCGGCGCCGGTTAGTGGGTTCTCTTCCAGCCAGTGTTCATCAACCGATACACTAAGTTGATCTTCTTTCACTTTAAGTTTAAATTGTTCGAGTTTTACCGTGTGTCTGCCCCTGTGAATCAGCACAGCCAGTCTTAGTAGGCCAAGCAGTTTAACCACTCGCGCTCTTTCCGCTTTTTGTAAAGAGTCAAATTCACTGACAATGATTTTACGCCGATGAAAGCGGACCAGCAAAGCCAGTACTTTTTGCTGCGCCAAAGAAAATCCGATCAGGTCTGAATTCTCAATAATGTAAGCGCCGTGTTTGTGATACTGCGTGTGGGCGACGGCTTTGCCTAGCTCGTGCAGCTTAGCCGCCCAAATCAGTTGTTGCTGATCGGTGTCTTCATCGAGTTTCCAGGCTTTTGTTACCTGTTCAAAAAAGGTAATAGCGGCCGTTTCTACACGTAGCGCTTGTTGGGTGTCGATGTCATATCGATTAGTCAGGTTATGCAGCGTCTGACTTTGAATATCAATATGCTCAGCTTTGCCCACCATGTCGAAGATGAGGCCTTCTCGCAATGCCACTGGGCTGGCCTGCAATTGTTTTATCTTCAGGGTTTTCATGATCGCGTGCAGGATGGCCAGACCACCACAAATAACCAGACTGCGATCAGAGCTGATGGACTGCAAATTAAGTTTATCGACAGAGCCTGCCTTGTCGATAGCATTAATAAGCGATCTAATTCCATCGCGAGTGATTTCTCCTGCGCTAAAGCCAAGTTCTTCCAAAATACGTGACACCGCTTTTATCGTGCCTGAGCAACCGGTGACCTCGGCCCATCCAGCATCCATATAGCTCAGTGCAATAGGCGAGAGCTCCACCTGTGCTTCCACTGAGGCCTTCTTTATGTCGTCAGCACTGATTTTTTTGTCCGCAAAGAAACGCCCCGTGTAGCTGACACAGCCCATGTTGATGCTTTCGAGCAACTTGGGTTTAAACCCTTTACCTATGATTAGCTCGGTACTGCCGCCACCGATATCGATAACCAGGCGCTGCGTGTCAGGGTCAGGGGCTGCATGTGATACGCCTGAAAAAATTAAACGGGCCTCTTCACGGCCTGAAATAATGTCAATACGTTTTCCCAGAATTGCCTGGGCTTCATCCATAAACTCACCAGAATTTTTTGCACGGCGTAAAGTGTTAGTGCCAACGATGCGCACTTGCTTTAAAGGCACGCCACGTAATCTTTGTGCAAATTGACCCAGCGCATCCAGTGCGGCCAGACGCGTTTGTTTTTTTAGTTTTTTCTCGTTATCAAGGCCTGCGCCTAATCGTACGGGTACCCGCAGTCCATCAATAATTCTTATAGAGCTGCCTTCGGGTTCGGCGACAACCATATGAAAACTGTTGGAGCCCAGGTCAATAGCGGCAAAAGAATTGGTGAGTGGCGCGTGAGTCATGGCTGGCAGGTTTCCATCAGGTGCAGTGTAACCATAGTCAATATTTTGGACAATAACCGGTGGCCATTCTGTCCAGTCCGGCAAAATCCTGATGCGTTTGTACGTGGGTGTAGTCAGAGTCGTGCATCAGTTGCAAGACTTGATCGCCCTGAGTTGCCCCGTGTTCGAGCACAACCCAGGCTCCCGGTTTTGCCACGCGAATTGCTTGAGCAATAATCAAGCGTATAGCATCGAGTCCGTCCTTACCGCTAACCAATGCGTCAACAGGTTCAAAGGCGAGGTTGTTGCCTTTTAAGTGTGGGTCTTGTGCGGCCAGATAGGGCGGGTTTGATAACACCAAATCGAAGGTATTGTCTGCAAATGCAGCAAACCAATCAGAATGAACAAACTCAATGGCACCTGGACAATGCGTGTGTGCATTGTGCTTGGCCAATGTCAGCGCTCGCTGGCTTTTATCCGAAGCGGTTATGCTTAGTGCAGATTGATTTTGGTTTTTCCACTCAACACACAAGGCAACTGCAATAGCACCTGAGCCTGTACCAGCATCAATGACATGCAGCGTTTCGTCGTCTGGTAGTTGGCTTAAATGCTTGGCCGCCAGCTCAATCATGAGTTCGGTTTCTGGGCGTGGTACCAACACGTCTTTATTAACGCGAAAGGGCAGTGACCAGAATTCGCGTTGCTCCACCAGATAGGCAATCGGCTCACCTTGCACGCGGCGTTGCAACAACGCATTCAATGCAGTTAGCTGATTATTGCTCAGTGCTTTTTCGGGGTGAGCATACAGTGCACTTCTATCGCAGGCCAATACATGGCACACCAATAAATCAGCGTCGAGCCTGGCACTGTCGTATGCTTGTAATTGTTCGCCAGCTTGCTTAAGCCATTGCGCAACGGTTAGCGCCACTTTTCTTTTTACTCTCTTGTTACTCGCCGAATTCAGCCAGCAACTGAGCCTGGTGTTCTGCTATTAACGGGTCAATCACTTCAGACAAACTGCCTGTCATGATTTCATCGAGCTTGTACAGGGTTAAGTTAATGCGGTGATCGGTCATACGCCCCTGTGGAAAGTTGTAAGTACGAATACGTTCTGATCGATCGCCAGACCCCACTTGCAGTCGACGTGACTCTGATTGTTCTTCCTGCTGTTTGCTGACTTCAATATCCAGCAAGCGCGCTTGCAACAAGGCCAGCGCCTTTGCCCGGTTTTTATGTTGGCTTCGTTCATCCTGACACTCAACAACAATGCCGGTGGGCTCGTGCGTTAAGCGAATGGCCGAATCGGTTTTGTTAACGTGTTGCCCACCTGCACCTGATGCCCGAAAAGTATCGGTGCGTATATCGGCAGGGTTGATATCAATTTCTTCTACTTTGTCGACTTCGGGCAATATGGCAACCGTTGCCGCCGAGGTGTGTACACGACCCTGAGATTCGGTTTCAGGAACGCGTTGCACACGGTGTGCACCGGATTCAAATTTGAGTTGCGAGAACACGCTGTTGCCGGTTAAACGGCAAACCACTTCTTTGTAGCCACCGTGATCACCAGTACGTTCGGTGATGATTTCGCTGCGCCAGCCTTTATGTTCGGCAAAGCGCAAGTACATGCGCAGCAAGTCACCTGCAAAAATGGCTGCTTCGTCGCCACCGGTACCAGCACGAATTTCCAGAAACGCGTTGTAGTCATCACGAGGGTCGCGAGGTAATAGCAACGTTTGCAGGCTGGATTCTAATGATTCGAGTTTGCCTTCCAATTCGGGTAGCTCTTCGGCTGCCATTTCGCGCATTTCGGGATCGCTGTCGTTGGCCATTTCCCGCGCGCTGTTTAAGCTGTCCTCGGTTGTGCGGTAATCGTTAAAGGTGGTGACGATGGGTTCGAGTTGTGAGTACTCACGCGATAACGCTCGAAACGTATCCTGGTCGTTGATGGTGTCGGGCTCACCGAGCAGCGCCGCTATTTCTTCATGCCTTTCGGACACACTCTCAAGGCGGGCTTGAATGGATTCTTTCATTTTTCAGGCGTGTCTAGGTCGAATAGGGATTGTGCTGCAAGCAATAGATCGTTATCACCTTGCGCAGCGGCTTCTTTCATTTTCTTGGTTGGCGCGTGCATCAGTTTGTTACTCAGTGCATGGGCCAGTTGTTGCAATACGGCGTCGGGGTCCTGACCGGCGCGTAACTGTTTGCGGCTTTTTTCCAGCAGCTGCGCTTGTGTTTGCTGGACTTGTTCACGGTAGCTGCGGATGGTGTCGTTAGCGCCGGTTGCTCGCATTTTTTGCATGAACAATTCAACCTGATGTTGAATAATTTCTTCTGCTTGATCTGCTGCCGCTTGCCTTTGTTGACGACCTTCGTCAACCACATTGTTTAAATCATCAACCGTGTACAGGAATACGCCATCAATATCGCCTACCTGGGTTTCAACGTCGCGCGGAACGGCGATATCAACCATCAACAAGGGGCGATACCGCCGAGCACGCATGGCAGCTTCGATAGCACCTTTACCCAGTATAGGCAGTGGTGCACCGGTAGAGCTAATAATAATGTCGGCGTGTTCCAGTGCCTGGGCCAGTTGCGATAATTCGATGGCATCGGCATTCACGGATTCTGCTAACGCTTGTGCACGACTTAACGTTCGGTTGGCAATGCGGATACTGCCAATGCCATTTGAGTGCAAATGTCGTGTGGCCAGGGTAATGGTTTCGCCGGCACCAATCATCAACGCACTGTGTTGTGAGAAGTCGGCAAAAATCTGCTTGGCCAAAGTGACGGCGGCAAACGCAACCGATACTGGGCTGCTACCGATTTTTGTGTCGGTGCGTACTTGCTTTGCCACCGAAAAGGCGCTTTGGAATAACTGTGAAAGTTCCGTTCCAACCGTGCCAGTGTTGCTTGCTTCTTTGTAAGCGTGTTTCATTTGTCCCAGAATTTGCGGTTCCCCGAGCACCAGGGAATCCAGCCCACTGCACACGCGCATCAGGTGTTGCACCGCACTTTCGTCGGTTCGAGTGAACAAGTGAGGCAGAATCAGGTCATTAGATATATCCAGAAATTCGTGCATCCATTTTGAAACTGGCTCAACGCTGTTTTCGTGCATGCCACAATAAATTTCGGTCCGATTGCAGGTGGAAACAATAGTGGCTTCTTTCACTTCGCGGACTTGGTGAAGGTTTTGGAGTGCATGTGACAGGTTATTTTCATCGATCACAGCACGTTCCCTGATGGCAACGGGAGCAGTGTGATGATTGAGACCTAGAGCAAGCAATGACATAGCGCCTAATTCTAACAAAAGTTGGCAATTACCCGTCTAAATGGACATGGTATTGCCACTAAACTGCCAGCTACACTACGGTATTGAGGGTTTTAGGTGACTCCGGTACGCAGTCTGAGTAATACTGGCAGGCTTGTAGTTTGCCAAAGCGGGCCGAAGTTGGCACAAGTTGGCTAAATCAATCATAGGAGACCGCATGAGCAGGGCAAACCGAGGCAGTAAACCGGCACGTGTTGAGTGTCACAAAAGCGGCTCCGACCCTTTGTTTCATTTGCGACATCGCATGATTGTGCCGATCATGTTCATCGGCTTTATTGCAGGCCCATTTGTCAGCTCATCGGTATTTGCTCAAGACGCAGCAGCGCAGAAAAAAACGCAGGCCGATGCACCATCACAAGATCAACAAGCCAACACACAAACTCCCATTCCACTCACTGAAGAGTTGCACGACAAACGTGCCCAATTGATGTACGAGCTAATGATTGCAGAATTAGCTGGTCGTCGTGGACACATGAATGTGGCTACACAAAGATACCTGGACGCCGCAAACCGCACCGATGACGCTCGCGTTGCCGATCGTGCAACCAAAATGGCGGTGTGGAGCCAGCAGTGGGATTTGGCCAGGCTAGCTGCCGGTCGTTGGTTGGAAATTGACCCCGAATCGGCAGAAGCGCGTGAGATTTTCGCCCAGATTCTGTTGCAGTCCGGCCAACCAGAAGGCGAGGCTTTGGATGAATTTGCCAAGTTGGTTGAAGGGTCCGACGAGCCCGATGTGGTGCTGCGCGACATTTACATTTTATTAGCAAGAGAACAAGACACCCCCGCGGCGCTGGCCATGTTAAGAGGCTTGCAATCCAGATTTCCGAAGCAATTTGAAGCACACATGGGCGTTGCGCGATTGCTGTATCAAATGAATGATCGCGATGCGACTTTAATAGCGCTTAATCAGGCACTGAAACTCGAACCGGAAAACGGCGAGGCCTTATTGTCGAAAGCGCAAATCTTAAGTGACATAGGCAGGCCGGCTGAAGCCATTGACGAAATTGCCGATGCGCTTAAAGTTAACCCCGATGATGTTGACTTAAGAATCGGGTACGCGCGGCTGCTGTCTAACATGGGTCAGTATGCGCAGGCAAATGACGAACTCAAGTACTTGTATGAGACAGCGGGTGACGACAGTGATGTGTTGTTATCAATTGGCCTACTGGCGCTCGATACCAAACGTACCGATGAAGCGCAGCGTTATCTGGAAGCGTTACGTGAAACCGGAGATCATCGCAATCAGGCCTACTATTATCTGGCTCGCATAGACGATCAAAAACAGGCGTTTGAATCTGCCATACGAAATTACGAACAAGTCGGTGAAGGTGATCTGTACTTATCGGCGCAGCTGCGCTCGGCAGAACTTTATGCAGCCTCGGGCGAATTGGAAACCGGTATAGAACGCGTTCGCTCTTTATCATCATTGTTACCTGACCCGGCAATGCAACCAATATTAATCACAACCGAAAGTCGCATGCTGCAGGATGTTGATCGCGATGAAGATGCCATTGAGGTGTTAAGCGGTGGTCTGGAAAAATTTCCGGATAACGGCGATCTGCTTTATGCACGTGCGCTGGCATCAGAACGGGTGGGTGACAAGGACTCGCTTATCGCTGACTTAAACACGTTAATTGCCGCCGAGCCAAATAATGCCAATGCTTTAAACGCACTGGGTTATTTTCTTGCCGAAGACAACCAGCGACTCGACGAAGCGCAAATCTACCTGGAAAAAGCCCTGAGTTTGCAACCCGATGATCCTGCAATCATGGACTCGTTAGGGTGGCTGCGTTTCAAGCAAGGCGACTATGACGCCGCCAAGCGCCTGTTGGAGCAAGCCTACGAATTACTGCCTGATGCTGAAATCGCAGCACATCTTGGTGAAGTGTTGTGGGTGGTTGGCAACAAATCAGAAGCCAGATCAATCTGGGACAAAGCACTGCTTGACGCACCAGATCACGTTAAATTAATTGACACCATGGAGCGTCTTAATCCCTGATGTATCGCCGCACTATTTTGCTGGCAGCACTGTTGCTGCTGGCCGCTTGTCAAACACAGCCGCCTGTTATTACCGACCCCGAAGGCCAACGACGCGCCTTAGAAAACCTGGATACATTCCGGGTCAACGGGGGCCTGGGTGTATGGACTGATGAAGAATCAATCAGTACTCGCATTCAATGGCAACAGGCTGGCGATGCGTTCGACTTGCTGATCCAACTGCCAGCCGGTCTAAGCAGTATCAGAGTCAATCAGCAAGACGGGTTAGCCACTTTAGTCAACGGCGGAGCCTCACCTGTAACCGGTAATTCAGCGTCCATATTATTGTCTCAGGCACTCAAATTGAGCGTGGCCGTGCCCCTTGAGCAGATGTCTCAGTGGATAAAGGGATTGCCGGGTCAGCAAGCTCAGTCAGTGAAGTACGATGCGCAGGGCCGTCTCGAAAGCATGACTTATGTGGATGGGACCAATACTCAATGGCGTGCCAAAGTGCTTAAGTATGGTCAATTCAATAACTCCATTGTGCCTGCCACCATTCTGGCAACAGGTGGTCCATATACGATCAGACTCGTACTAAAGGAGTGGCACAACGATTTAAAAGGTGATGGTTTAACGGGTGGACAAATTGGTACCGCGTCAAAGAGTGGGTCTGATCGACTCAAAGTGCCGGGCCGATAAACCCTAAAACAACCGTTATTTGCTGTATAAGCACCTGAAATATGTGAATTTTCGAACAATCCCTTGTGAAAGTCCCTTTGAGCACCAAATTCGATTTGGCTCAGAGTGTCTTTGCCCGTTAAGATAGCGTGTTGGGAAAACTGCAGGACTAACTTACTTGACCACAAACTGGTTGGCTCCGGCCAAGATAAATCTTTTTTTGCACGTGACAGGGCGTCGTAGCGACGGCTACCACACGTTGCAAACTGTGTATCAGTTCATCAACCTGTGTGATGTGCTGCAGTTTTCTGTGCGTGAAGATAACGATGTTCAGCTTATATCCAAATTCGATGAGGTACCGCCAGAAGACAACCTGGTTATCAAGGCTGCCAGAGCATTGCAAGCGCAGTCGGGCACTCGCTCTGGTGCTGACATCACGCTAACCAAAAGTATTCCTACTGGTGGTGGTCTGGGTGGCGGCAGTTCAGATGCAGCAACAACCCTGGTTGCGTTAAACGAATTTTGGCGCCTTGGCCTTAGCATTAAAGAGCTTGCTGAAATTGGTGTGTCTGTCAGTGCCGATGTACCGGTATTTGTGTACGGGCAGGCCAGCTGGGCAGAGGGCATTGGCGATAAGCTTACGCCGGTGGCACCCAAAGAACCCTGGTATTTGGTGGTTTGCCCGCAAGTGCAAATATCCACCGCTGCCTTATTTAATTTGCCGGAATTGACACGTAACACAAGCCCCATCACAATACGCGACTTCATGGATGGCCGAACCACCAATGTGTTCGAACCCATCGTTGTTGCGCGGTATCCACAGGTCCGGGCTGCGTTGGAATGGCTTTCGCATAACAATCGCGGCCAGCGCGCAAAAATGAGTGGCACGGGCAGTTGTGTGTTCACGCCGTGCGAAACGGAAGAAGAAGCACAGGCTTTAAACGAAAAACTGCCAGAATCCATGACAGGTTATGTCGTAAAAGGGCACAATGCGTCCCCACTGTACGACTTTTCCGGTTAAAATCCGGGGCTCGCTAAAAGCTGATTGATTAATGAGATCGATTGATTAGGCGAGATTGTTCAACAAGACGAACAAGAGCCAGTGGTCTACAGTTGTAGCCACAGTATTGAGTTAAGCAGTAACAGCAGGTCGGTGTCAGACACTACATGTAGGCACTGAATAAAATTGGGCCGTCGCCAAGCGGTTAAGGCACCGGGTTTTGATCCCGGCATT
Source organism: uncultured Granulosicoccaceae bacterium (assembly GCA_938035525.1). Classification (GTDB taxonomy): domain Bacteria; phylum Pseudomonadota; class Gammaproteobacteria; order Granulosicoccales; family Granulosicoccaceae; genus Granulosicoccus. The sequence goes on along the minus strand of CALHOI010000009.1, from coordinate 4,755 downwards.
CGGAGGTTCGAATCCTCCCGGCCCAGCCAACATAAGCTGTACATCAACATGAATGATCGCAAACTGATGATCTTTGGCGGTAACGCCAATCCTGTTTTAACTCAAAACATCGCCTCCTATTTGCAACAGCCGATTGGCAAGGCGTCCATGTCGCGTTTCAGTGACGGCGAAACCTCAGTAGAAATTCTGGAAAACGTTCGCGGTGGCGACGTTTTTATTGTTCAGCCCACCAGTAACCCGTGCAACGACAACTTAATGGACTTGTTGGTCATGGTGGATGCCATGCGACGTGCATCTGCTGATCGCATAACCGCTGTTATCCCTTATTACGGCTATGCGCGACAGGACCGACGTGTGCGTTCTGCCCGAGTACCCATCACAGCTAAGTTGGTCGCCAATATGCTCAGTGTCGCCGGGGTAGATCGGGTGCTAACCGTCGATTTGCATGCCGAGCAAATTCAGGGCTTTTTCGATATTCCGGTTGATAACGTCTATGGCTCGCCCTTGCTGCTGCTGGATATCTGGCGGCAAAAGTACGATAACCTGATTGTGGTTTCCCCCGATGTGGGCGGTGTGGTCAGAGCACGCGCGGTAGCAAAGCAGCTTGATGACAGCGATCTGGCCATTATCGACAAACGCCGACCACAGGCCAATCAGGCGCAGGTAATGCACATTATTGGTGATGTGAAAGGGCGAACCTGCGTCATTATTGATGACATGGTCGACACCGCTGGTACGCTGTGCAAAGCCGCCGAAGCGCTAAAAGTGCATGGCGCTACAAAAGTGGTTGCCTTGGCCACGCACCCTGTGCTTTCGGGTCCGGCAATCAGCAATCTTGAGGCATCCCAGCTAGACGAGCTGGTGGTTACCGACACCATCCCGCTGTCGGATGAGGCCAAAAAGTGCAAGGTTATCCGGCAGCTTTCAGTGGCCGATTTACTGGGTGAAACCATCCGCCGAATCCACGAAGATGAGTCCGTCAGCTCTGTTTATATGGATTAATCACGCTTCGTTGTAGGGCACAGGTCTGTGCCGGGCCGCATATTACCCTCATTTTCCCATTGCAATGCTATACTTCTCCGGCTCTGCTTGGTCGCGAGTAGAGCGGGACCTTGCTGATTCCAGCAAGGCCTTTTTTTGCCGCATTTTGCGGTATGTGTTAGGAGCAAACGACATGTCAGACGATATCAATGTCCAGGCCACGTCGCGCAGCGTATTAGGAAAAGGTGCGAGCCGCCGCCTGCGTCGTGAAAATCTGGTACCCGGTATCCTTTATGGAGCCGATGAAGACCCAAACCCGATCAATTTAAAGCACAACGAAGTCCTCAAGCACCTGGAGAACGATCAGTTCTATTCCAACCTGCTGATGGTCAGTGTTGATGGCAAAGAAGCCGTGCGCTGTGTATTGCGTGATGTGCAACGTCATCCACACAAGTTGCAAATCATGCACATGGATTTCCAGCGTGTTGTTGCTGGTGCCGAACTCACGCTCACGGTTGCGCTTAACTTCCTTAACGAAGAAAAAGCCTACGGTGTTAAAACGGAAGGCGGCATGATTACGCACAACGAATCAGAAGTTGCGATTGCGTGTTTGCCGCGTAATATTCCAGACAACATCGAAGTTGACATGGAAGACAAAAAGATTGGTGATTCAGTTCACTTGTCTGACCTTAAGTTACCTGAAGGTGTTCGCTTAACCGACCTTGTTGAAGCCGGCGACGACAGTGACCGTGCAGTAGCTACTGTATTGGCATCACGTAAGACACTGGAAGAAGAAGATGAAGAAGCAGCTGAAGCTGCTGAAGCCGCCGCTGCCGAAGGCGGTGATGACGCTGCCGAAGAAGGTGGCGATGACGAAAAGAAAGACGACTAAGCAGTCTTTTTTAATGATGCAGATTTGCTTAATGTGAATCTGTAAAGCGTGCGTCGGCCTTTCTCGAGGCCGGCGTTTAGCGAATACCCCCGCATTGTAAGGTGAGTTGCCGTGCCAGGTGAACCCGTTCAATTTGAGATGATCGTCGGTCTGGGAAATCCCGGAAGCGAACATGAAAACCAGCGTCATAACGCAGGCTTTTGGTATCTCGATGAATTGGCCCGCAACTTAGGCGCTAGTTTCAGTAGCGATAAAAAATCATTTTCCCTGCATGCAAAGGCTATCTTGAACGGCCGAACCGTTCATTTGGTTAAGCCTTACAACTACATGAACAACAGCGGGCAGGGTGTAGCAGCCCTTACGCGTTTTTATAAGATCGACATGAACAAAGTGCTGGTGGCACACGATGAGCTGGATATGCCGCCAGGACACATTAGGGTTAAAAACGGTGGTGGCCACGGTGGGCACAATGGCTTGCGCGATATTGTGGCTAAAACCGGCAGTAAAGATTTTTGGCGCTTACGCATTGGCATTGGACACCCCGGTCATAAGTCGGCTGTGTCGGGCTATGTATTAAAGCGTGCAGGCATTGATGATCAAAAACGCATTGATGATGCCATTTATCTTGCCCTGCAAGAATCCACTACTTTAATTGATGGCGATATTAACGTTGCCACTAAAAACTTACATTCTTATAAACCGGATGGCGAAAAATAATGGGCTTTAAATGCGCCATAGTAGGCTTACCCAATGTGGGCAAATCCACCTTGTTTAATGCCTTAACCAAAGCTGAAATCGCAGCTGAGAACTACCCGTTTTGCACCATCGAGCCTAACGTTGGCATTGTGCCCGTGCCCGATTTGCGACTGGATTCCTTGGCAGGCATTGTGTCGCCCGAAAAAGTCATACCCACCACCATGGAGTTTGTTGATATTGCAGGTTTAGTGGCAGGTGCCTCTACTGGGGAAGGTTTGGGTAATAAGTTTTTAGCCAACATTCGTGAAACCGATGCCATTGCGCATGTGGTGCGGTGCTTTCAAAACGATGACGTGATTCATGTGTCGGGCAAGGTTGACCCACTTGATGATGTTGAAACCATTAACACCGAACTGTTGCTGGCTGATGTTGAAACCATGGAAAAAGCGATTGCCCGCATTGCCAAGCAAGCTAAGTCTGCCAACAAAGAAGCCATTGCCGAAAAAGCCTTTATGGAGCGCATTAGTGATGCATTAGGTAAAGGCTTGCCTGCCAGAACCGTAGAATGCACCGAACAGGAACTGGACTGGCGCAAGCACTATCATTTGCTAACGATTAAACCCACGATGTACATTGCCAACGTTGATGAAGAAGGGTTTGAAAACAACGCCATGTTGGATGCATTGGTGGCACGCGCCAACGAAGAACAGGCGCAAGTTGTACCCGTGTGTGCGGCCATTGAAGCTGAAATTGTGCAACTGGAAGACGACGAAAAGGCCGACTTTTTATCTGAAATGAACCTCACCGAGCCTGGCTTGGCCCGAGTCATTAGAGCGGGGTACAACCTGCTTGGTTTGCAAACCTTTTTTACCGCGGGCGAAAAAGAAGTACGAGCCTGGACCGTGCGAAAAGGCGCTACCGCCCCCAATGGCGCAGGCCGCATTCACACCGACTTTGAAAAAGGCTTTATAAGGGCAGAAGTCATTGCCTACGACGACTACATTGAAAACAACGGCGAAGCCGGTGCCAAAGACGCCGGAAAATGGCGATTAGAAGGCAAAGAGTACCTAATGCAGGAAGGTGACGTGGTGCATTTTCGCTTTAACGTATAACCAGCGTCCAATTGGTCAAAAAATCATCGGAAACGGGGACAGGTTCTGTGATTCACCACACTGGGTATTGCCTTGACAATTACCTGGCTAAGCGCGAAAATGCGCAGTCCACTTCGGCGGCTACATAGCTCAGTTGGTTAGAGCACAACACTCATAATGTTGGGGTCCCTAGTTCGAATCTAGGTGTAGCCACCATTTTAATCCCTCGTAATTCAGTATCGGGTCTGTTCAGTCAGAATCGCCTCAGTCAGGGTTGCGCAACTCACCTGGCCTCTCATTCCGTACCCCAAATCTAATTGTGTTACGAAAGTAGATCACTAATAGCTTGCGCTGTGCAACAAGTATGGATTCTAATTGAAGCGAGGAGGCGTAGCGATTGCTACGCGCTATCGATTCAAACAATTGAGATCAGTCAGGATGAATAAAATGTCTAAATTTATTGCTTTGTTGGCAGTAGGAGCGATGATTGTTGGATGTAGCTCAGGTAGTAGTAGCAGTGGTAACTCAGGAACACTGTCGGGTCTGTGGGATTTAACTGAAACGGAAGATGGTTTACAAGACGTTGTGTATTTAGAGTTCAGAAGTGACAGCGCTTTCACGTTCTATGATTATGAAGCTGATAGTTTTGGTACAGGAGAAAACTGCTACGGCATATTGAGTTTGCCTTACGAAAGTTTGGGTAACAGTCAATACGACATTGGAGGAGAGGTTATAACTGCTGTCATAAACGGTGATCAATTAACCATAACAGACAGTGAAGGTACATTTACTTTTGCTCGGTTAACCGGGATTTCTTCAACTGATTTAAACGCCTGTTAATGCGCAGGCATTTAATTAGCAGTACAAACTTCTCGCGCTCCAAACCAGAACTCACAAAATTCTTGCGCAATCTGATTCATGCCGCTTGAGTCAACTGGCTTAGTAATATAAGAAGCTGCTCCCAGATTGTGCGCTTTGTCGATATCCTCTTTGGCTTTTGATGTTGAGAACATCACAACGGGTAATTCTGCAAAGTGACTGTCCGCTTTCAGTTTTTTGATAATGTCAAAACCATTTTCAACAGGAATGTTGATG
>CALHOI010000008.1 GCA_938035525.1 uncultured Granulosicoccaceae bacterium | reverse complement strand
TCGATTACCTTTTTCGGCGCTCAAGCTCGATCAGGGCGTGGTGAGACGCATGGGTACTTCACGACAAAATTTAAATGTCGTCAAGGCCGCTATATCGATGGCTCGCGAGTTGCGGATGACATCAGTTGCAGAGGGTGTGGAGTCCAGTGCGACCTATCATTTCTTGATGGCTAACGGTTGTGAAGAGGCCCAGGGTTTTTATATCAGCCATCCTTTGGCACTGAATGATTTCAGTGCATTTGCATCAAGTGAGCACAGCTTCGGTGGTTCTCAAATAGGCTATGTGCATCAAACGATTCACAACGTGCTGTACCACCGCAAATGTTTATATGATTTAATTTACTGCGACCAAATAGGTGCTAAAGCGTGTCTGCCATCTGTGGTCAACCCTGACATCAATGGTTCATTATCAGAATCCAGAATTGGTGCGTGGTATTTTGGTGCCGGGCAAGAGCTGAGCGGACTGGCCACATTTGATTCGCTTGAACAACCGATGACACAGTTGCACAAACTGAGCGAAGAAATCGTTGCGCGGACTTACCCTAATGACAAAGCTAACCCGCGCGAATCGGCGCTGATGGAGTTAGACAGACTGGTGAGCCAGGTTGTGTCCTTGCTGCACAGTTTGGAAACGGCCTTACTGATCAAGCAGAGCGCCAGTTGAACTAAATTTAAGATTACGTTCCAATATGTTTGTTATCTCAAAAGGAATACGCTGTGCACGCCGATGATCTCCGTTACCGAAACGATAAAGCCCAGTCTGACGCATTGCTTGAAGAAAAAGACGTAAAAAGAGTCAACGATGCTCTGGCCGAGCACGAAGCTGAAGGCCCAACCGGATTAAGACGCCGGTTGTTGTCTACGTCTGTACGCTTAAGCCGAAAAATGGCACCTGATATCTATACGTTATCTGATGAATGTGTAGAGCGACTATCGATGGATATCCCGCTTGAGCTATACGTGTATGCCAGCCCTCAATTTAACGCCATGTGCTTCAAGCCAGAAGAAGGGCGCTTGTTTGTGATGTTTTCATCAGCTCTGTTGGAAAGCTTTACACCAAAAGAACTGCAATTTGTTATGGGTCATGAATTTGGGCATCACGTCTATGATCACCATGCCATTCCTATCGGTTACATAGTCAAGGGCAGAAATCGACCCGATCCTAAATTGGCCTTACGGCTTTTTGCCTGGTCTAGAAACGCTGAAATATCCGCTGATCGTGCCGGAGCATATTGTTGTCAGGATTTTCCGAGTGTCGCCAGTGCATTGTTTAAATTGGCGTCGGGTTTAACCGGTGACACGGTCAAGTTTGATTTGGATGAATTTTTACAGCAAGTCGATGACATGCAAGCCTTTGACGATGAGCCTGGTCAGGGTGCATCAGAGGGAGACTGGTTTTCAACCCATCCGTTCAGTCCGTTGAGGGTAAAAGCGTTACGGTTATTTTTTGCGTCAAACTTAATGGATAAAAGCGGTACATCACTCGACGAGCTTGACGTTGGGGTGCAGCGGCTCATGAGTTTAATGGAGCCAAGCTACCTGGACGGAAAAACGGATACCGCCATTGCCATGCGCCAGTTGTTGTTTGCTGGATCCATCGTGGTTGCGAATGCGGCCAACGGCATATCAGAAAAAGAAATTGCGGCGTTCGAAAAATATTTTGAGAAGGGCGAATTCAGTGACAAGCTGAACCCTAAACGCATCAAAGAACAACTGCCACAACGAATTTCACGGGCAAAAGATAATTGCACTGAGACGCAATGTATGCAGGTTATTCGTGACTTGTGCGTTATTGCTATGGCAGATGGCGATGTGTTGGACGCCGAATACGATGTATTAAATCAAATTGCTGATGGTTTGGATGTTTCAAGAACCTTTGTATCTCAAACCATCGAGCAGGACATAGAGCCAGATTAAATCCAAGTGGCTCACAGAGCCAGATTGCCCCAAAACACGCGCACCACCATAGTGCGCGCGCCCCAATATGCAGCGATAAATAGCGCATATTCTGCTTTCACAACGTTTATTTCTTCATAGCTGCGGTTTGTTATGCACTATGTTTGTTCGCTTTGATAACATCGCTGCACACTGAAAATGCATAGCGCGGTTTACGTGCATTGCGTTTGCGATTATTTATTAACTTGTTTTACGGGTATCAAATTATGGAAGCGCTTCAATCCGGTAGCGACACGCTGTTTGTATTAATGGGGGCAATTTTAGTTTTGTTCATGCACGCAGGTTTTGCATTTTTAGAAGTCGGCACCGTGCGTGAAAAAAATCAGGTTAATGCCTTGTCGAAAATTTTTGCCGACTTTGGCGTTTCTACCATTGCCTACTTCTTTGTCGGTTATCAAATCGCCTATGGTATGGACTTTTTTGATGCGGCTGGAAACCTGGTAGCCAACAACGGTTATGAGTTGGTTAAGTTTTTCTTCCTACTGACGTTTGCGGCGGCAATACCGGCCATTATTTCAGGTGGTATTGCAGAACGAGCTCGGTTTTATCCTCAAATGGTGGCCTCTATTGTTATTGTCGGTTTAGCTTACCCATTGTTTGAAGGTATGGTTTGGGCAGGTAATCATGGTTTTCAGGACTGGATAGCCAGTGTTGCTGGTGCTGAGTTTCATGATTTCGCTGGCTCTGTTGTGGTGCACGGTGTAGGCGGTTGGATTGCGCTTGGTGCCGTTATCATGTTGGGTGCTCGCACCGGTCGTTACAGAAAAGATGGGACTATTGGTGCATCATTTGCGCCCTCCAGCATTCCATTCCTGGCGCTGGGAGCCTGGATTTTAACCGTAGGTTGGTTTGGCTTTAATGTTATGTCTGCGCAGGCCGTTGGTGATATCAGTGGTCTTGTTGCCATGAACTCATTAATGGCCATGGTTGGTGGTTTGCTGGCAGCGTTGGTTGCGGGTAAAAATGACCCTGGATTCCTGCACAACGGTCCATTGGCTGGTTTGGTTGCTGTTTGCGCTGGCTCTGACGTGATGCACCCAATGGGGTCGCTCATTGTTGGTGCAGTCGCTGGCGTGCTGTTCGTCTGGTTTTTTACGCTTGCGCAAAACAAGTGGCGCATCGATGATGTACTGGGAGTTTGGCCATTACACGGTGTTTGTGGAGCCTGGGGCGCTATCGCCTGTGGTATTTTTGGGCAAGAATCCATGAAAGGACTGGGCGGCGTTAGTTTCACTGCACAAGTTATTGGTACGCTTGCTGGTATTGTGTTTGCCTTACTTGTTGGATTGGTCGTTTATGCAATACTGAAATACACCGTGGGTATTCGACTTACCGAAGAAGAAGAATACAATGGGGCAGATCTGAGTATCCACCAAATTTCGGCTACACAGAAATAAACAAATTACTGTTTGAGGATTAAATCGTGAAGCGTATAACCGCAATTATTAAACCGTTTAAGCTGGATGCAGTGCGAGAAGAATTGGCTGCAGCCGGTGTGGCCGGCATCACCGTCACTGAGGTAAAAGGCTTTGGTCGGCAGAAAGGTCACACCGAGCTATATCGTGGGGCTGAGTACGTCATTGATTTTATTCCTAAGGTGAAGCTGGAAGTCGTCGTAGCTGACGATATATTGGACGCCTGCATAGACGGCATTATTCGTTCTGCTAATACTGGCAAAATCGGTGACGGGAAAATATTCATTGATGATGTTCAAAGAGTCATCAGAATAAGAACCCAGGAAGAGGGAGACGCCGCGCTCTAAACCAGTTCGAAGCGTAAGCGACGCGGTGTCTATACAAACGTTAAAAGTATAGTCGCCGCGCGCTCAATAGGGCCGCTCACTCAATAGGCGGCTCACTCAATAGGAATGTGCAGTTCAACACAGTCGCTATGGCTTGAGCTTCTGCGGTCAACACAGCTTCGCGAAAACGGATTACCTACCGCCTATCTGAAGTAAACAGTTCGAGTAAAGTGAACCATGACAAAAGTAATGGTGATTGGCAACGCCGGCGGAGGCAAAACAACACTTTGTGCGGTCTTATCTGCAACACATCAGCTGCCCTATCACTCGATCGACACTCTACAATGGCAGCCCGGCTGGCAGCGAACACCCATAGCGCTTTTTAATGAAGCGCACGACAAACTGATAAAACAACACCGCTGGTTGTTGGACGGGTATGGTCCATGGGAATCGGTATTAAAGCGCATGAATGCTGCCGACACCATTATTGTTATCGACCACCCAATCTGGCTGCACTTTTGGTGGGCAACGCTACGGCAACTCAATTCGTTAGTGATAAAACAAACTGATGTGCCATTGGGATGTTCAAGATGGCCTGTAACGTGGAAGCTTTACAAAATGATATGGCGGTTGCACAAAACACAACGCGCCAAATTGCTTAAAGAGGCAACATTGAGATCAAGTGAGAAAAGATTCATCTATCTGTCGTCGCCATCTGAGCTTGATCGCTTTACAGCAAACCCACAATAAG
>CALHOI010000007.1 GCA_938035525.1 uncultured Granulosicoccaceae bacterium | reverse complement strand
GTGCGGCTAATGCGTCAGCTGTTTCTGATCATATCGGGTGTCTTGCTGCTTGGCGCATGTACCAGCGTGCCGGTGGTCCCACCAACCGAACTCAGCACGATCAAAGTCGAATCAAGAGTCAAAGGCGCTTGGTCACGCAAGGTGGGTGCATCAGAAGAAGGTCGCTTTGAACCGCTGGTAATAAACAGCACGCTTTTCGCTGCCAGTCGTGCAGGCAACATCGTCGCAGTTGATGAAAAAACCGGTAAGCAAAAGTGGGTACGTGATCTGGGTGTCAATCTTAGTAGTGGTGTTGGTGGAGCGAACAATAACATTTACGTCAGCTCCGATGAAGGCTTGATCATTGCGCTAAATGTTAGTAGCGGAGAAACGTTGTGGGAAACACAAGCGTCTTCTGAGGTACTGGTACCGGTTTCAGCTGGTTTTGGTGCAGTCATTGTCAGAAGCGCAGACGGACGCATACTCTCTCTGGAACCATCAACAGGTCAAGAACGATGGAGCGCCACGTTCAGGCCACCGGCTTTAACCTTAAATGGCTACAGTCGTCCGTTGTTGTTAGACGGTGGGGTGTTAGTTGGTCTGGATGATGGTCGGCTAATCGCTATTGCCACGGGCAATGGCAAAGTCGTTTGGCAATCGGTTGTCAGTGTGCCCAGTGGTCGCTCCGAAGTTGAGCGGCTTTCCGATATCGATGGCAGTATTGGTGTTGATGAAACCGCCATCTATGTGGCCAGCTATCAGGGCAAGCTTGCGCGCATCGAGCCGGTGCAGGGGCAAATTGTCTGGTCCGTGCCAATGTCCTCTACAGCGGGATTAGCCATATCTGATACCGCCGTGTTTGTCGTCAGCGACAATGATGAAGTACAAGCCTACGATAAAAGTAACGGTGAGCTGCTTTGGACGCAAGAGGCGTTTAAACATCGTCGACTGAGTTCACCTGCTGTGCTCAGTTCCGGTCAGGTGTTGGTCGGTGACCTGGAAGGCTATGTGCACATTATCAACGCCGAAGATGGACGTCTGATTGGTCGAAATAAAGTGGCCAGAAAGGCCATATTTCCAGAAATCATTCCAACAGAAGAACGAATATTTGTACAGGCAGAAGACGGCACTGTCACCGCTTTACTTCCCCCACAATAATTGCCCCGGGGCTGCTCGCACGTCGTCATTTTTAGTCGTTAACGTCAGTTGTCAATTCAATGAAACCGGTCATCGCATTAGTGGGTCGGCCGAACGTCGGCAAATCCACGCTTTTCAACAAGCTTACGCGCACTCAGGATGCGCTGGTGGCCGACATGCCCGGTTTGACCCGTGATCGGCAATACGGTGATGGCAAAGTCGGTGATTGGCCTTACTTGGTGATTGATACCGGCGGCTTAAGTGGTGAGCCAGATTCCCTTGATGCGAAAATGGCTGACCAGACGCTCGAAGCGGTACGCGAAGCCGACCTGGTTGTGTTTATGGTAGACGGGAGAGCCGGTTTAAACCCGGTTGACGAAGACATTGCCGACATACTAAGACGCGAAGCAGGGCCGGTATTGTTGTGCGTTAATAAAATCGACGGAGTTGGTGAAGATAAAGCCATGCTCGATTTTTATGCCCTGGGTTTTGCACGCGCAGAACCTGCTGCTGCATCGCACAACCGTGGCATAAACAATTTAATTGAAGCTGCCGGTGAGATGCTTGGTATTGATACCGAGGCATTAAAAAACGACGAACAAAGTGACTATGAACGAAATAAAGATATTCGTATAGCGTTTGTGGGTCGACCTAATGTTGGCAAATCCACGCTCATTAATCGCCTGGTGGGCGAGCAACGTGTGATCGCATACGATCAACCGGGTACCACGCGCGATGCGGTTGCGATTCCTTTTGAACGTGCTGGCAAGCAATATAAACTGATTGATACGGCTGGAGTAAGACGACGCGGCAAGGTCTCAGAAAAAGTTGAAATATTCAGTGTGATAAAAACCTTGCAAGCCGTAGATCGCAGTAATGTGTGCGTGGTTCTGATTGATGCGGCTGATGGCGTTACCGAGCAAGACTTGCACTTGCTGGGTTATGCCATAGAAAAAGGCCGTGCTTTGATTGTTGCTATCAACAAGTGGGATACGCTGAATAGCGAGCAACGTGAAGCCACGCGAGAGATGCTTGAGCGTCGTGTCGAATTTTTACGCTTCACCAAAATTCACTTTATCAGCGCCTTGCATGGTTCAGGTGTTGGCGATTTATTTAAATCGATCAACAAGGCTTATGCGTCAGCGTTTCTTGATATCCCCACGCCAAAGCTAACGCGATTATTAGAAGTTGCCGTGCAACAACATCAGCCACCGTTGGTGAATGGTCGGCGTATCAAGCTGCGATATGCACATCAAGGTGGCGTGAATCCACCCGTTATCGTAGCGCACGGTAATCAGATTGATAAAGTACCTGCGTCTTATCAGCGCTACTTAATGAACTACTTTATAAAAACGTTGCGCTTGTTTGGCACACCGCTGCGCATAGAATTTAAACAAGGCGATAACCCCTTCGCGAAGCGTACTGCCAAGAAAAAACGCGGGCAAGGGAAAAAACAAAGCCGCGCACAAGCGAACCGAACGCAGTCTAGTCGAGCTCAGGCTGGAAAAAAACGCGCAGCCAAAAAACGCCGATAAGCCAGCGCTAGCCCAGTAACGACGGTAGCGTCATCGAAATTGCCGGTATGAATGTGATCAACATGAGTGCCACAAATATCGCCAAGTAAAACGGCCAAATCGTTTTGACGGCTTGCTCCATAGGCAACTTGCCCACCGCACAACCCACAAACAAACAAGAGCCCACCGGCGGTGTGCACAGGCCCAGTCCCAAGTTGACTAATAAGATCATTCCAAACTGCAAAGGGTCAATCCCTAAGCTGATGGCAACGGGTAAAAAGATCGGTGTACAGATAAGAATAAGTGCCGCCATGTCCATGATCATGCCCAATACCAGCAAAGCCAAGTTAATCATCAATAAAATGGCAATGGGGTTGTCGGTAATACTTGTTAGCAGCTCAATGGTTTTATCTGGTACGCGATAAAACGTCAGCATGTAAGCGAAGGCACCGGCGCACGCGATTAAAATCATGACCATTGACGTGGTCCGCACAGATTGTGCAACCGCGAGCCGGAAGTTATGGATGGTTAAACTTCGATACACGATTAACGTAACTACAAACGCATAGATAGCACCGAAAGCGCCCGATTCTGTCACCGTGAAAATTCCTGACAGTACACCACCAACAATAATG
>CALHOI010000006.1 GCA_938035525.1 uncultured Granulosicoccaceae bacterium | reverse complement strand
ATTGTCTAATTGTGTAAGAGTGGCAGCCAAACAAAGTGTTTTGGGACGTAAACGAATTTTCGCTCTATCAAAGTAATACTTTTGTACTAACCAGTTTGGTTATAAATTTCACCAATCGACCAAATACAACTAGTTATTTGGCGTTAATGGTTAGGACACTAGCTGAAGAAAACTTCTAATACTATGTCGGTTGATCGTGTGCCATGATAGCAATGCTTTGCACGTAGTTGCCTCAAAGCACACTGTTACCACTTAAAACGACACTGCTTACAATCTAAATCTGCATACTGCTTATAACAACGATAATTTGCAGAAGACGGCACATGGCTTGAACGTTGCGTAGCGGCACAGTTTGCCATTGGCACTAGAAAGATAAATTTAAAGTCGATCATAACGCACTTTGAACGATCTTAAATAGCATGTTCTTTATTTGAGATTATAATCTGCAAAGCCTTAGGTAATCGCCATTCATTTTCAACTTGGCGACAAAGTGAATTTTTTGTACCGAATCAACGCATTCGCTTTTCTTTATTATTTGTTGGAGTGTTAATGAAACTGATAATTCAAATCCCATGTTTCAATGAAGCGGAAACACTTCCACAGGTAATAAATGACTTGCCAACCAAAATAACTGGCATTGACGAGATAGAGTATTTGGTTATTGATGACGGCAGTACAGACGGAACAGCCGAGGTTGCACGCGAACTAGGTGCTCACCATGTTATTTCAAATTCTAATAATCGCGGCCTGGCCCAAACTTTTCAAACTGGAATAACTCAATGCTTGCGCGCCGGCGCTGACATTATTGTCAACACCGATGGGGATAATCAGTATGCCGGTGATAATATTCCCGACTTAGTTAAACCCATACTCGAGGGAGAGGCTGATATAACCGTCGGAGATCGGAATACAGCTTCAGTGCCACATTTTTCAAAATCAAAGAAATTAATGCAGCGTGTAGGAAGCTCTACTGTCAGGCATTTATCTGGTGTCGATATTCCCGATGCGGTGTCAGGGTTTCGCGCCATATCCAGAGACGCTGCAGTAAGGTTATCTATACTCTCAACTTTTAGCTATACGATTGAAATGCTTATACAGGCTGGCAATGACAAGCTGCTTGTTGCATCTGTTCCCGTAAAAACAAATAATGTGACTCGTAATTCCAGGTTATTTTCTTCTAATCGGCAGTTCATTTACAACGCCGTAGTTACTATGGTGCGTGCATACGCTATGTATCGGCCACTGCGTACTTTTTTTACTATAGGCGCCGTGCTGGTCTTTATTGGAACTATCCCTATACTTCGATTTCTCTATTACTTTGTTCTGGAGTCAAGCAATGGCCACGTGCAGTCTTTAATTCTCGGCAGTTTGCTATGTATATTAGGATTTCTAACTTTTATAAGCGGCCTTGTGGCCGATATCATTTCGCGAAACCGGCTACTGTTACAAAAGATACTTGTAAGAATGAGATATGAAGAGCTCAGGCGATTGGATAATTCTCGCGAGGTGAGTAGTCAAAACAAAAAAACGGTGATGCGAGTAATAGATCTTTAAAAAACATATTTCTGAAAAAAATTATCCATACCCTTATCTATACGCTCATGAGTCCGGTTAGATGAAGCATTTCTTTGGATGTACACAGGCTTTTCTATTTGGCTCTGTCGTTGTAATACACATATTTACCTTATTGACTCAAAACATAAACTGGGACGAATTCCACTACCTGGCCGAGATCTACAAATTTAAAAATGGCGAGATCACATCGGCTCTACAAACTATTCATGTCAGGTTTTTTGGTTGGCTTCATCTGGTATCGGATAATGAAGTAGATCAAATAATAGCCGCCAGAGTCGTAATGCTGATATTTCATCTTGGTGTTGGCGCATGTATCTATCAGATATCTAACAGCGTAACCAACCGACCATCTGCAACGGCTGCAACTTGTGCTTATTTCATTTGTTCCTTCTCAATCACAAGCGGCGCCAGTTTTCGCTACGACCCAACAGCTGCATTTTTAATAATGGCAGCACTTGTCACTGGGTTCAGAAAGCGCCTCAGTGCGAAACATATATTGCTTATATCACTGACGACTTCGCTAGCATTACTAGTTACATTAAAAAGTATATTTTTTGTTCCCACCATCTTGCTGTCAATATTATTTAAAAGGAAAAACAAGCTTTTCAATATCAAAGATGCTCAAAACACTGTTTTAGTAATTCTGGCAATTCCAATTATCGTGTTCTTGGGCGCTTATCTACACGGCATAGGCATGGTTTCGACCAGAGAACCGGCAGTACTAGCAGAAGCAGCCGCAAAGAAAACGTTAATGCACGCACAGTTTTTTCCTCGTCTAAATACATTCTTATTCTTTATTGAATCAAACCTTCCCGTGTTTTTTCTGTTTTTGTTGGGGATTTATTCTTTTCTCAAAAAGTACAATGGAGATTTCCCAAAATTGTCAATTTGTGGGCTGCTGCTCCCACTAACATGCTTACTGGTTTACCGAAACGCATATGCTTACTTCTATCCATTTTTGGTTGCACCTGCAATGATATTTGTTGCTTTTGGTTGGAATCGACTTGTAGAGATATTTAACAGGGTAAAGTGGCTGTCTAATCCGACGCACATTGGAATCCTGATACTGACAATACAATTATTAATTTTTGGTGTGCTCGCTCCATCGAAAAATGTCACCGCAAATGATCAAAAAAAATTACTGGCAGAAATTCACAAAATCTTTCCAGAACCGGTGACCTATATTGATCGTTGTTCAATGCTATCAACCCACTCTAAAGTTGGCTTTTTTATGAGTACTTGGGGAGAATCTAATTATAATGACAGAGGATTACCAATTTTTGACGATATAATTGAGAGCGAACAACCTAAATTTCTTTTGGCAAATAAAATTTCTTTAGACATAGATAGTTTTGAAAACTTAGAATACAAGAACAACACATTTCAATGGTTAGACGCTGACAAAGCTGCTCTCGCTCAGAATTTTGTACATCATTGGGGCCCACTCTATGTGGCTGGAAAAGCAATAGTGACGAAACCCGGTCAAACTGAGCACAACTTCTTAGTAAAAATTCCCGGCACATATACGCTAGAGATCAATCGACCAGTAAAGATTACAATCAATGGAGAAGCATATAAAGCAGGAGATGTCCTTGAGCTTAATATCGGTGAGCACGTTCTAAAATCACCTGAATCACTCCAAGTAGTGCTTAGATGGGGGGAGCATCTCCCGGTTCCTACAGTTGCCTACGAATTGAATAGCATTTTCACAGGATTCTAAGTCTGACAACTTCATGGCATCGCATAACCTCCAATCTTAACAAAAGAGCGGCGATTGATAATTCGGCTTAAACATCGTATTACTGTGAAACGCTGGACGCGGACTTTGAAATCAGTATCGAGGGGATCTGATCAAGGCACAATGGTTTAACTGCTTCGTTTTCTACGCAATCCTAGAAACAGAGCGACTGGCACAATCACAGTTAATCCAATAATCCGATTGAGGCTTGCTGCAAGAAAAGCAGATGCAGCTGAAAGTGCAACGACTGGACCCAACAATGCGGCCACACCCTCTCGAATTCCAAGTCCTGCTGGTACAACCGAGACAGCCGCACCCATCACACTGGATACTGCTAGCGCGGAGGCTTGCGCGTAGCTGGCAGAATACCCAAGAGCGAGAAAACACACAAAGATGCGTGTAGCATCCACAACCACTAACGCGAGCTTAATGAGCGTTAATTGGCCTAAAACAATTGGTTTTTTTGAGAGCCTAATACTTAAAACAACACAAACTAAAAACGCTGCTATACCAACTGCAATGAATAGAAACCCCAACTGAAGCGAGGTAATTTCCAGAGAACAGATCCAAATCCCAGAATAGATAAAAGCAATGCCTACCCAAAGCCCTGAAACTAACAGAGTCACCGCAGAACTGCGCTTTAGACTGGCACCGGCAATCTTAAGCGCGGCAACACGCACCATAGTGCCACCGGGCAACGGAAGCATGTTGGCAGCGCTTCCAATTACCGTAACCTCTGCGGCTTGGCTAAAGCTAAACTGTTGACCAATCAGATTTGCGGAAACCTGTAGTTCCAACGCGTTCAGTATAAGGATGACCGGAACGCCAATTATAGCCACTAGCGCAATTGAGCCCCAATTGGGATTAGCAAGAAGCTCGGGGTGTGCCCGATACGAAAGATATAAGCCTAATACGAATCCAATGGCCGCAAGTAGTATAACAACTCGCACCCATAAAGGACGCGCTGCTGACGACTCCCGACCACTCAAATCGTCACCCATAACACAGGGCTTTGCAGCGATGATGGTTTCCCAACACTTGATAAGCGTGAAACTTCATTTTATTTGGTCGCAATAACAAAGTGTCCAAAAGGCATTTTCCTGAAGCCTTTTATTTCCACTTCTACTTTGTCAAATGCGCTTAACATACGGTGCAGTGCAAATTCAGTATAACGGTAGTAATCGTGTGGCTCATCATGCAGCGGAAATGCAAAGGGCACAGCAATAACTAATCGACCTCCATTTACTAATGCATCATGTAGGTTTCTTATAGCCAATTGAAAATCATAAACATGTTCAAGCACATTGAGGCATAAGATAAGGTCGTATGTTTGTTGAACATTCATATCCGTAATATCGAGTGGCTCGTGACCAAATGATACGTCAAGGTCGGTTTGACGAAATTCCACCACATCCTTAAAAATATGTATAGCTGAGTACGCCTCTTCGCCCTTTATAAGCCTGCCACTTCCAATCTCAAGTACGCGCTTTCCTTTAACACTTGGGGCAATATCGCGCAGCCGCCCATAGTAAAATTTCCGTGTACCGGTTATGGAATGAACGATAGGCTTGGCTATTTCTTTAATCATCTTTATCGTGCTTCCACATCATCTAGATAGTTACTTGCATGGTCGAGATCGATTAGGCGAGTGTTAAGATATCCAAAATAATCAACATGCTGCAACAGCACGCTGAACCACTTAATCTCTTCTTCACGAACTTCATCTACCGAAACCTGATCATCAAGAATTTCAAACAGACTTGCGTTTAAATCGGCTGAATTTGCAATGGCTGCCGCGTGCAGCTCAAGGGCTCCCTCTTTGCTTAGATCAACGCACTGCTGAGGTCCATTTTTTTTTAGAAATATCACGTTATGTAATTTAGCAGGTTGAGATAGTCGCAGATTTTTTAAAATTTCATCTGCATGCACGCGAGTTGAAATTAGAAATTCAGTGCGCAGAATTCGCTCAAGAAAGAAACGGAGTACATTTTTAAAATAGATGAAAAATACCGTAGTGGCGGGAATCCTTGCATTTTTTAAATTGCGCACATTATAAGTGAAGATGTGTAGTGGACGTGGATAAGGGTATACTCTTTTTTGCGTAGGATCGACGATAATGAGATCGTCACCAAGAAAGTCGAAACCTTTAGTCAATAAACTCAGTGACAGCGTTGTTTTTCCCGTGCCACCATAGGCGGGGAATAAATATGCCATGCCATCTTTAGAAACACCGGCCGAATGCATGAATAATACTCCTTGCTTCAAGAAGCTAAGATACATAACCGGTTCGAGAACTTGAGCCTGTACAAAAACGCCAACAGCCGTTACATAGAGTCGACGCACAGGATGGTCTTTAAAGTAAATAACAACGTTGTTTGTGCCTAGGCTCACAATACTATATTCAAAAGTAAACAGTTTTTTGAAGTGTTTTTTCCGGTAGATCGCATCGGGGTGCAAATCTTTAGGAATTTCGTCAACTATATTTAAAGTGATACTATGAGAACTTGGCTCATCATTGATGTTTGCTGTGTTTATTCGCGAGTATTCGTTTTCGAAATAATTATCAAATTCATTTCGACCATTCGTCTCAATAATCAGGTCAAGAAAATTCTGAAATCTATACATAATCGGTGCAATTCAACTTGTGTACCACAGGATAAGTTCCTTCGTTGTTTAAGTACCACTTTCGTCTCAGTCGACTCCACTGTGTAAAAATCATTTTTCTACCGATTTTTCCTGAGTCACGCTATCGATCACCAATAGGTACTCCACTATCAAATTCTCCCATCGGTACCGGTCGGCAGTACGCTTCAGAATGCGCGCATTCCGAGCAACGTCACTAGGCCGTAGAGCTAAAGTGCGCTTGATGGCATCCGCGAATGCTGTGCTGTCCGAGGGATCTTCCAGCAACTCAACAGCTTCTGAAATATCGGACCACTCTTCCAGCAATGTGATATTAGTATCGTAAGAGGCAATTATTGGCTTGCCTGCGGCCATCGCCTCCAATAATGCTACCGGCAGCCCTTCAACATCACCGTTAGCAGACACCGAAGGAAATACCATCGCGTAACAACTATCGAAGAATTTAAGCTTTTCTTCGCCAACAAGAAATCCGGGAAACGTTACATCTGACATCTGTGGCAGAGCCTTGAGAGGCTCTCTACCTTCACCATCACCGGCAATCGCAATTTTTGGCAGTAAGTGCCGTTGTGCTAGATGTTCCGCCGCGATAATTAAATAGTCTAAGCCCTTTTTTTGGGATAGGCGTGAAATGGTTCCAAGCGCATAACTATATTCATCCTGGCTCAACACACGAGCCTCATTCGGTAGCGGCATTGCGACACCCATTGGTAAAACAAAATGATGTAAACCTGGCAAGAGCGCTTGTGCAGCCTCGCTTTGCATGGAATTCACACAGAACAGTATTTTTGCATTCTTCAGAATTTTTATCGCCCACGCCCTCCCCAATCGCCCAAACTTTTCGAAGAACGTCACATCGGAAGAGTGATTTTGCAAAACATAAGGCACACCTGTAGCTTGGCGCAACCTCTCCGCTATAACACCTTGTGGCATCACCCAGTGTGCGTATACAAGCTCAATTTCATTTTCTGCGATGATTTTTTTAGCAGCACGGTATTGCCCCCAAAGAAAAAATGGTATCTGCAGTGCTCGCCAAGGATAGCGCCGCAAGTTTGGGATGATCGAAGGATAAGCAAGACTTTGTAATAATGATGGCCGAATGTAGTGGAATCGGTTGATCTGCACGCCGTTTATGCGTTCTATTACTTGAGCACCTGTGTCGTGCGGCGCAAGTATATATAGCTTGTCATCAGGTCGAGCCTTTTTCCAGGCCGTCGCTTGCTCAAGCACAAATGGCGCTTGTTGGTCCCCATCGAAACGCGGTAGCGTTGATGTCAAGAATAAGACGTTCACTTAACTCCTCAAATTAAAGATACTTAACTACCGCTTACATCACTAATCAATCTAGATGCGTTGAATACACAGTTACAGATAGCGTAGCAGGACATATTCATAACAACCTGACAAGGTTTTGAGTACTGGCTATCGATTAGCAACAAACGAACTAATACTTTTGGGTTAGCTTGAATCTTAAACTTAATAAACGGCTCCATACAGCGAACTTATCGCTATCGTTGATCCACACAGTTCACCTATTCACGGTAGATTCATTGATCGTGATTCAAAAATAGTTTTATACTCAATTTTTTTATATCGCCTCAGGAGTTGCTGCAGTGAGTAGGTTTATCATTATACTTTCAACCATAATCACTTTAGCTGGTTGCAGTGACGACCCAGAAAACACGAATGGCGGTTCAGCTGGTACAAACACAACCGGTAGTATTTTTTACGAAGATGTCGGTTTTTCCAACATTGTGCCAACTTGTGCTGAATCAAGCCAGAGAATTTTGGATTCCGCCGAATTGGATATGACTAAAGCAAGAATCCGAGAATTTGTCGGCAAACCTCGGCATGTGCAGCCTGCGGGAGAGGAAGATGGCGTTTTAGTCGGAGAGCGTTGGCATTTCGGCCATTTCTTGCGTAGCCCACCATCTGTAATTCCAGATTGGTACTTTCTTACCACAGTGTCTTTTGCCAGTGAAAAGGTTGATAGCCTCAGTGGCGACAACACAGAATGCCCTCCTGATGGCGGGGATGTTGCTTTTGTAGAAGCAGCAAACAATTACACTCTTATGGGCGACACCACCGACTACACTGATACCATCACAGATTGCTTTGATGCCGCCGTACGAATCGCTTCAAGAATCGAGGTTGGCATGACTGCTAGCCAAGTGAGAACTTTGGTAGGAAAGCCTGTGGAAATTACCGAATCTGGGGTTTGGCGATATTCTTTTGGAATACTGCCAGCACCAGCCATATCGTTCAGTAAAAGTGCACAATCTGCAGTTGGAGCCTTCAGCAACATTGTAGTCGGTTATACCAGCATAGATGAAACATGTAATCTAATAGGTCTATAGCGCCGTCTTGGAAGCTTTAGAAACAATGCAATCAAGCCTATGCACGAGCTTATAGCACGCAACCGCCACTATCATGCCACCCAATATATCAACCAGGTGATGACCACCATCAATTGGGGTGCTTGCTATTGTCAATGCATTAGCGACCAACATTAGCCAAAACAGCGGACCTTCCTTAAGCAGTGCTAACAATATTAATACGGCCATACAAACGTGATAGGAAGGGAACGCAACTAAGCCCTTGGGTTCTGTCAGAGAGATAACAAACGCTTTTCCATTTCTAAGTTCAAAGTAGTCTTGCTTGTAGTGAATATCTATAAATATTGGTAAGCCTTGATACAGTGACTCATCTGGAGCGTAATAGCCAACTGCACCAGCTGCAGGAATTACCCAGGAAATAGATATGCAGACAATAGCGCCAATAATAATGGTGAGAACAAATTTACTTGACTGAGCAGTCTTCCCTTTTAAAGATAACCAAACCATGGTGACGACCACCAAAGGCAATGTCAGATTATAGAAAATAAGTGAGATGGTTCTGAGAACTGGGCTAGAGAATACAAATTTACTATAAACTAGCCAATCAAAACCAAACATACGGTCCATGTGCACTAGCAATTCGTCCTGCAATGGAAATGGGCTAGTGGCAATCAAATAACCAAATACACAACCCACGTGACTGAACATAATAAGCAGACCCGCTTCTACGGACATACTTGAGATTCGTCTTACAGGTCTAATAAAAGTGTAAAAGATGGCATAGATAAACAAACCTGCAGGCACCAACAGCCCCAATAAACTACTCTGCCAATCAAAACTATGCGAGCTAAGTAATACCCAGACAACACTGATGATCAACAGAAGCACAATAAGCGCCGCACTAATAAACGTACTGGTGTGCACGACTGGCATGGGCCGATTCACAAATAGCCTCTCATTTTTGGTTCTTGCGTGAAGATATTACGATATGCTACCGCGTGATTGTTGGAGTAGATCAATAACTTTCTCATACTGATTGTAACAATTTAGTTTGGCAAACTTAAAGTGCAAAAAAACATGCCTACAGCTACAAAAGCACAAAATTATCCTACTACTACACTCAAAGGTTCATATCGTATCTGCCTTGCTCTATTGGTTATGTCAGGTGCAGCGGCACTTATCTATCAGGTAGTTTGGGTACGCATATTAAGTCTTAGCATGGGAACCACTAGCGTTGCTGTTAGCTCCGTTGTTGCCGCATTCTTTTTCGGTATAGCGATAGGCAGTTACGCTGCGGGTTTGATCGAAAAAGATAAAGTCAATATTTTTAAGCTGTATTTAATTCTGGAATTTATCATTGCACTATCCGGACTGATGACTCTTGTTATCCTGTTGCACCTAGACTCCGTTATGGCCATGCTGCCATTTTGGGGCACTCGCCCATTGATCAAATTTTCCATAACCGTGCTGATTCTTGTCATTCCAACTGCCTGTATGGGTGCTACATTTCCGATTATTGTACAGGCGTGTGAAAGGTACAATCTAAACAGAGCAGGAATGCTTGGTCAAATGTATGCTTTCAATACCATTGGTGCAGTCATTGGCGTTCTGGCATCTGGGTTTTTACTGATTCCATATATCGGACTAAAGGAAGCCACTTTTATAGCCTGTGCCTTGAACTTGTTGGCAGGCTTTACAGCAGCCACCCAAGGGAAACGCCTTAATTTAAAGATTTCCGCCAATAACAACCCAGACACGCAACAAGTCAAAATCCAAGATACCTACAGTGCAAAAATACTTGGGGCTCTAGCTCTGTTTTGTGTAGGCGCGGCATCACTAGGTTTAGAAGTAGCTTGGACTAAATACTTGTCACTATTTATGGGAGGTACAATTTACGGATTCACAGCCATATTGAGTATTTTCCTTATCGGAATAAGCATTGGGTCTTGGGCATTCCATCGCATTTCAAAATACATTCTAATTAATCAAACTACTTACCTGTTCGGTTTACTATTCTTGGTAGGAACACTGATATTCACACGTTCAACCCTTACGCTGGCTCCATATATAGTTGATGCTATATCTGACTATAAAATTCAACCACTAATTTACATGGCCTCGAAATACGCGATAGTGCTGGCAATATTATTGTTGCCCACCATTTTACTGGGCGCTCTATTTCCAATCTCCATGATGATTTTCTCCCAGGACTCCAAAAAACCACTAAGTGAATTTGGAACTGGCTACGCTATAAATACATTAGGAGGCATAACTGGCGTAATGCTTACCGGACTCTGGCTTATTCCAACAATTGGCACTGATCAAACAATTGTATTTATTATACTTTTGTTGCTAGTGCTTATTGGATTTTTTACGTTCTTCATCCCGCACAGTAAGAGCAAGCTTTTATCCTTGTTTTTGACAGCCTTTCTTGGGTGGCAACTATATGCGTTCGAGGGTTTAAACTACCAAAGCATGATCATGGCAAATCCATACCGGTTTGATAACCATGCGCAAGCAGGTAAAGTTCCAGAGTTTTTATTCCTAAAAGAAGGCAAATCCAGCATCATAAGTGCCATAACATATAATGGCTCCGTTGCTCACCTACAAAGTAATGGGATACAAGAATCCTACGTTACTATTAAAAACAATTACCCACCACCAAAAGCAGAAACTTTATTGGGCGTTCTGCCCTATTTGCTACACAAAAACCCAAAATCAGCATTCGTTATAGGCTATGGAGGAGGACACACCACTAACGCGCTGATAGACACGCCGTTGGACTCTATTCGTATCGTTGAGTTGGAACGTGCCGTCGTTGAAGCGATAGAATCCATAGCTAAGCATACTACTGCCGCACTAAAGGATCGCAGAGTCGATCTGGTTTTTAACGATGCTCGAAATACTTTATTAGTCAACAACACTTCATACGATTTAATCGTCTCACAACCGTCTCACCCATGGCTCTCACGCGCTGGCAATTTATTTACGGTCGAATTTTTTGAAATAGTGAGTAGCAGGCTAAATGCAGGCGGGATATTTACTCAATGGGTCAATCTGTTCAATATGGACACAGCCACACTGTTATCGATTCTAAAGGCCTTTTATACTGCATTCCCCTACGGCTTCACCACAGCCTTGACAGCATCAGGTGATTTATTGGTCATTGGTTCAAATTCGCCAATTGTTTTTGATCTTGTAGACATAGATAAAAAGATCAGCGACACGGGTGTATCAAACACTTTAAAACATTGGGAATTTAGTCAAGCTGAATCCATAGTCGATCTTTTCACTCTTTCCAGAGAACAAATATTAGATTCAAGCCAACACTTGCAAACCAACACCGACAATAGAATATTAAGCGAAGTGCGACTGGCCAATATGGTAGATGACCCGACGGGTGAAGATAGTCCCTACACTTGGATTAAACAAACAAGCAACAAAGACATTTCACAGCTATTTAATTCTGAACACTTGCCAGAGGCACTTTTTCAAATAGGACATTATTTAAAGACCAATGGTCAATTGAAGGATGTCAGGCATATTTATGATCAATTGCGTCCACTTGATCCGATTCTCGCTGAAAAACTCATCACCCAATAGAAAAGTGATTTCGATCTCTTTTTTCGGACCATGAGTGTCACTCAATTTGCGCTAACGTTGGCGTTCTATATCTCTATTTTCAAAAAACCACCCAAACTGGTAATGCATCTAGACCATACGGGTACTGCACAGATGCCGTACCAGCGCCGAAAATTATGAGTAGACAATAACGGACCAGTTTTTTGTCTCATTTTTCCACATTCTTGGAAAATTTGCGTCATTCACATGCTAGTGTTATAGGTAGTGAATCCATTAATTTGTAGCTGGTACGATGGGAAAGTTTTTATGACGGAATTCAAAGATTTTTGTGCTGGAACCAATGTCAGCGAAATTGAAAGCAAACCAGCAGCACTTGCTTTATTAACGATTCACTATCAAGCTCAATGGAGTTACAACCCTAAACCCCGCCCACATCAGGCTCTAGGCTCAAAGAGTGATTATCAGTTTTTACATCGTGGGCGCACCATTCTCGAAATTGAAGTCGAGAAAAAAGTATCAGCAACCTATCGAGCATTCAAATTTCTCTTGAACAACGGTCTATTGTTGCCCGAGAGCTACTGGGATTCAAGCTCTGAAAAAAACGTGGCGATTACCCACTTGGGAATCCGTTGCCACCTATGCGCTCGTTATCGCTTATTTGGCATAAGCCCAGAACACGACAACGATATGGAATATTTTTTAAACCCAGCCGTTCAAATCGAACATACTACTGATAACTTAAGAGCTAACTCTCGGGTGGCATTTTAATGAAAACAAATAACACAGAATTTGAACAGCCAGATAAGCAATCACCTTATTCAAATGCGTTATCACTAACCTGTAGCTTAATTTTAGTCACTATGCTCATACGCAGCAGTGAGTCATCGTCCGCTTTATTGCATGCAACTTTAGTCATTTGGCTCATTCATGTCACCCTGATGCAGGCATACGGTTCCACGGATTTAAGAAAATTACTATCTAGCTGTTCTTCAGATAAAAAATCGCCATCCGATGCAGCAACCCTAAGTTCATGCGCTTCGCGATCGGAATATAATGTAGATAGCTCTGGCGACAGCGCCGTACCCGAATCATCGAAATCAGTCGCGTCTAAAGCTCTTGATTATCTCGCGCCAAGAGCCGCTAAATCGTTCGTGTTGACCGGAACCTTGTTTATGAAGCTCGGCGGCTTCCGAGACAACACCCTACGAAGCAAAACGAACACATCGCAGTTCTACCGAGAATGCTGGATTGAGGACATAGCACTAAGAAAGAATGCCATCAGGCAAATGACATTTGGCTTAAGGTGTCTGGGCGAGTCCGTCATTTTTGTCTATGAAGACGGCTTTCTCAGTAGGCACTTAAAATCTAAACTTAAACTACTGCGCCGATAGACATAAAAGACTTTCTTAAAGAGCACCATATTTGAATTCGATACCAAACTATGAGTGACGCGGAGGAATCAATAGATCCTCGTGACTAATTGCCAGTAGAAGAATTTTTTTACGATTTGGTAAGCGACAGACCTTGCTTGGTTCTTTTGTTATGTGAGCATACTTACCGTTGCTAGGAAACCAGAATAATGGATCGAGAACTTCGCAGGCACCGCTCAACAGCTAATACCGCAAAATTAATTTCCAGCATTGTGCTTATCAGTGCTTTTTTACTGCTTGTATCCGCCATTGTGATGTTTGCCATTTCAGTAGCACCATTTGCTTCTCCCAATTCAACTGATTGGCTGTCCGGGATGGTTGAACCGTGGCTGGATATCAATATCATTCAATCCGCCAAACTGATGGGGCTATTTGTCTTGTTTTCCTGGATGGGGTACGTATTGCGTGTGCTAGTGTGCCTGCTGGAGTCGCAAATACCCGACATCCCAAAAAGGAGCGCAAATAAAAACGCTCAATGACGTTGCTTCTACTCCATAGCGCTTTTTCGCCGTTCAATCTGCGCAGCCACTAGTACATATTGAACTTGCTAAGTAAGGTCTACTCCGCAAGTGCTCTGCGCGCTACAGTAAAAGTCGACTAACTAATGGCACATAGTGATCAACCAGCATCACGCCAAACAACCACATTAAATAATTAATGGAAAACACAAACGTTTTGATGGGCTGTTTCTCGTTTTTCTCGTTAAACATTTTTATCACGTGGTACAAAAACATCGATCCAAAAATAACGGCTGCTGCCAAGTACAACAAACCGCTCATGCCAATCAAATAAGGAAAGATGCTGATAATCAACAGCAATATGGTGTACAGCAATATTTGTATCCGCGTAAACGCAACGCCGTGCGTCACGGGCAGCATGGGGATATCAACTTTGGCGTAGTCTTCGCGGCGGTGTATGGCCAAAGCCCAAAAATGAGGCGGTGTCCAGATAAACACTATAAGGAATAGCAATAAGGCACCGGCGGTGACCTCGCCTGTGACGGCAGCCCAGCCAAGCACGGGTGGCATGGCACCGGCAGCACCACCAATCACAATGTTTTGTGGTGTGGCGCGTTTCAGGTAAACCGTATAAACAATGGCATAGCCGATTAACGATAAAAATGTCAGTACAGCGGTGAGCGGGTTTACCAGCACCACTAACATCAACATGGCAATAGCGCCCAAGGCAAAAGCAAACAGCAAGCACTGCTTAGTGTTTAATGCACCTTGAGGAATCGGGCGATTTTTGGTACGCCCCATTTGCGCGTCACTGCGTTGGTCTATGACGTGATTTATTGCAGCAGCAGAGGCCGATGCCAAACCAATGCCCAACAAACCAAAAAAGGCTTCTTGTAGTGGCGGCCAGGCTGGGACGGCTAGCGCCATACCGACCATGGCGGTAAACACCAGCAGCAACACGACTTTGGGCTTGGTGATTTCCAGATAGTCGCGCCAATGCGCCGTGAACGCCGTTATTGGATTATGAATAGTTTGGGATTTCATCGTCTGCCGGGCTGACGCCCGTATGCTACCAATCGCACCGATAGCCTACCTGATGTTGGTCGGTTTTAATAGTGTCCGACTTATGCAATACGGGTACTTCGCGGACCTTGTAACCAAGTGGCACGCATGGGCGACTCAAAGGCAAACTGCGTGGGTTCACCCAAGGCAATGAATCTCTCACGCACTGCATCACTGCGCACCTGCGCTTCCGTGTAACCGGTATTGAAAGACTTGGCAGCGTAGCCATCGGCAAATTGCTCCCACGAGCTGTATTGCTTGGCTAGCTTGTATTCAAAAACTTCGGTGCTCGCAAAATTGGGTACACCGTGTGTATCGATGGCTTGTTGCGCAAGGGCTCTGACTTGGGCCTCATCATGAAACAAGCGCATCACTTCATTTAGGTCACCACTGGCAACCGGCTCTATGATGTACAGAAAACCCTCTGGCTTAAGAATACGCAAACATTCACCGAACACCTGCGGGTACAAATCACTGGGCACATGATGCAATGAGTAAGAGAACACAACGCCATCGACCGACTGGTTTTCTACCGGTATTTGATCGGCACCGGTTTCGGTAAATCCAACATTGGTTATGGTTTTAGCTTGCCGGTTTTTTTCCGCCTGTATGGGGTCAGGGTCAATTGCCAGCACATGCGCACCGCGTTCGGCAAGTGCTTTGGATAAATGCATATTGCCACAACCGGCATCAATAACAAATTGATCAGTCAATTTCAGGCACTGATCTAATACCTCAAGGTCGGTGGTGACACCCAAGTTTTTTATCGAATTTTGCATAAAATACTAACCAATACGTGATGATTTTAACAAGTGCTTTATGTCTTTGAATAAAGGCTTGCTCAGTTGATCGGTTGTGTAGCGCATCATCAAATTACCAAACGGGTCGATAAGATAAATCAGGTTGGATTTTGATTCCATGTTGCTTTGCGCTTGATCAACCTGGTCGATCAAGCTGGCAATGGCTTGCGGGCTGCCACCAATGACACGCAAGCCTAGTTGTGCAGCGGAAAATTCTTCGTCAAAGGCCGGTGGCTGCTCCATCAGCAACACGCGCTGCACTCGCGCCATACGATGATTCAGCGCTAACCGCGTTTGCCGAATATCAATAAGCGCCTGCTTGCAAGCGTCGTCGCAGCTTGTGCCAGGCACATACATGATGGTCCACTTACCGCGGACTTCATCAAGCACAAAGGGTTTGTCTGTACCCTCTTCCACCAGCGCAAACTCGGTTAACGGCACTGCCGGCGAAATTAATTCGCCGCGCGATGTGCTGCTCCAACTGATCGCACCTGTTTGCACCACCTGAAACCAGATAGTGGCTAAAAACAGTGGCAAAAAGAACAACGCAAAAATCCATACCAGCTTTTTGCGAGAAGCCGAGCGAGCGGCTTCATCGATAATGATCTCACCATTGGCATCGCGCAAAGGTGTGTTTTGTTGTGGAGTCGTGCTCATGTATCCGGCTTTATCCGTTTAGTGTTGTACACAATATATAAAATGGTCAGTGCCAAAGCCATGGCATACCATTGAAACGCATAGCCATAATGCCTTGTTGGGCCAATAGCGGCGGCTGGCTCCCAGTTGGCCGTGTATAACGCCGCGTTTGCTGCCGTCGAAGTTGTTTGTGCGGCTTCTTTGTCTGTTTGCAGTTGCTGTGGTTGAACAACGCCAGCCAACACAGGCTCACCCAATGCAGCCTCTATAGCCTGATAATCGAAGTATTGTAACAATCGCGGCCATGATTCAGGTTCAGTGTTGTTTATTGTTGATAACGCATCGCCGCTCATCAAACCCTTAGATGGCCTGGAAAAGAGACCTGTATGCGCAATAACGTCATTGGCGCTTCGAATACGGATATCGGGTATGTCCTGGCGCGTGCGCCCTTGGGCAATCCAGCCACGGTTTACCAGCACTATGCCAGTATCTGTTTTAACCGGGGTAATCACCTCATAGCCAGCCTGGCTTTTGTGCACCCGATTATCCCACAAGAACTGCCGCTCGCTATCGTACGACCCGGAAAACGTGACCTGTGTGTGAGCAACTGCGGCGGCGGTCAGGTCGCCCAGCTGATGCGGCGCAACAGCCTCGGTGTTAAGCGCTTGCTCAGCGGCATTGAGGATGGTGATTTTCTCGGCAGCACGCTTCATTTGCCAGGTGCCAAGCGCTAACAGGGCCGCCAGAAACACCCCGTAAAGCACAACAATCAAGGCACTCGGGTTATGTTCAAAGTTGCCAATGCGCAATGGTTCAAGCCTTCAGGGTTATATTTTCAGATGATACAGCGTGAGTGCAGCAAGCAGTGTTACTCTATTGCTTATGCTATTCGTTAAATTCATTGTGCTGCTGCTACTGGTATTTATTCTTATCAGTTTGTTTTCAGGCTTGTACTTTTTGGTCAAAGACAAAGGCCAGACCAAACGCACTGTCAATGCGCTTACCCTGCGTATTGGGCTATCGCTGCTGACCATAGTGGTGGTGCTGATTGCCGCAGCCACCGGCGTTGTCGACTTCAACCAAAACCCTTCATACGGCAGTAATAGCGAAAACGGCGCGAACGCCCCAGCCAAAACGACTGAGTAAGGCCAACCGAAAAAACACCTGGACTACTCAATCAGGTTCTACACGGTCAATCAGGTTCTACTCAACCCTTATATATTCAATAGCGATCAATTCAGTCCGCGTCAATTCAGTCCGCTTCAATTCAATCTGGTAGCTTCGATTTGTATTGCGCTTCGTATACATTCATACGATCAAGCAGGGTATCGGGATCAGTATCGGCAATTAGTATGTCGCGGTGTGCTTGCTTCATAAAGCCCTGTTCGCAGGCTGTATCCAGAAACCGCAACAACTCGTCGTAAAAACCAGCCACATTGAGTAAGCCCACAGGTTTGGTGTGAAAACCCAGCTGTGCCCAGGTGAGCATCTCGAACAACTCTTCAAAGGTACCCAGCCCACCGGGTAAAGCCACGAAGCCATCGGACAGATCGGCCATCTTGGCCTTGCGCTCGTGCATGTCTGCTACCACAAACAATTCGCTTAACCCCTCATGCGCGACTTCCAACTTTACAAGAGACTCGGGGATAACACCGTAAACCTGACCATCGAGCGACATCAAGCGATTGGCGACAGCTCCCATAATGCCAACGTGAGCACCGCCGTATACTAAGGACATGCCCCGTGTGGCCATGGCTTGCGCCAGAGCCTCACTGCCTGCCACGTAGTCGGACTTGGCTCCAACGCTGGAACCACAGTAAACACAAAGAGAGTTGATTGATGTCACAGTTATTTCCTTTAACGAAAAAAGGGGACGAAGGATGTACCAGCGCTCACATAAGTTATGTGGCAATGGTAAATCCCCCGCCCCCTGATAATCAGCGAACGTGTGTCGGTTGTCTAGAAAAGATAGACGAAGACAAACAGACCCAACCAGACCACATCAACAAAGTGCCAATACCAAGCGGCGGCTTCGAAAGCGAAATGGTTTTTCGATGTAAAGTGCCCCTTCATGCCGCGCATCATAACCACCAACAGCATGATGGCACCCATGGTGACATGAAAGCCGTGGAAACCCGTAAGCATAAAGAAGGTGGATCCATAAATACCGCTGCTCATTTTCAGGTTCAGGTGCGCGTAGGCTTCGTAATACTCGAATGCCTGCAAGCCCACGAAGATGAAACCCAGAGCCACGGTGGCAGCCAGCCAGCGAACCATTTTCTTCCGGTTGTCTTCCTTGATTGCATGATGGGCAATGGTGCAAGTCACGCCACTGGTTAATAACAATAATGTGTTGATGAGTGGCAGTCCGAACCAGCCCATTGGGCTCCACTTACCCGCTATGTCAGCCGGTCCATCGCTGGGCCACATGTAGTCGTGCCCTGCCCAAAGCACAGCGTTGGTGACGTCTGCGCCGCCGCCGCCCTCGCCACCAAGCCAAGGTCCAGAAAAAGTGCGTGCATAAAACAGCGCACCAAAGAAGGCACCAAAGAACATGACTTCAGAAAAGATAAACCACATCATGCACATGCGGAACGAGGTATCGACCTGAGGGCTGTACGTGCCCGCCTCACTTTCTTTGATCACGGTGCCGAACCAGCCAAACATCATGACAATAAGAATGATACTGCCAGCAATGAATAATTCGCGACCCAGGACGCGACCATTCAGCCAATTGGCAAAGCCCATAAAAAACACAAACAAACCGATCGAGCCCACGATCGGCCATTTGGCCTCATGCGGAACATAGTAGTCAGAAGCACCGCTCATTGGGGTAGTCCTATATGCAAAGTAAAATTAAAAGACGCTAAAACAAAAATTCTTATAAAACCAATCGGCGTTAATCAGTGACAACCCAATTCAGGTTGTTTGATCAGGCGACTTAAAAAACGTATACGACAACGTTACTCTGTCGACGTTAACGGGCAAATCCGGGTCGATAACAAAGGTTATCGGCATGTCTTTAGAGGCCTTTGCCTCAAAAACTTGTCGCGTAAAGCAAAAACACTCAGTTTTATTAAAGTGCTTGGCCGCTGCCTGTGGTGACACGCTAGGCGTCGCCTGGCCCACAACCGCATTATTTGATAAATTTTCAGCATAATAACTGGTTTGGTACAGCTCTCCAGGTTTAACCTGCATTTCGTGTACCGTCGGCTTAAACACCCATGTGCCGCCCGAATTGATACTGGCGACAAACTCCACGGTAACCAGTCGGTCGGATGCGGCTGCGGCATTAGCTTCAGCCTCGGCCACGCTGACTCGCCCGGTTTTCCCGTTAAGCCCAGTGACTTCGCAAATGATGTCGTATATGGGCACCATTAAATAGCCGAAGCCGAACATGGCTACAGCCAGTAACAGGCTTTTACCCGCAACCAGGCCATGACGCTTTAGAGAATGTGTGGAATTATCGCTCATTGCTTATCGCGTGTCTTATCCTGCTGGTTCTGGCCTGATCTAGCCAACTTGACCACGCCCAAAAACCATCCAGACAATGCTGCCAACATACAGGCACAAAGCAATGATGCCCAGAATAATCGGCATGCGATATCGCCGCCAGAACGTAGGCTGTTGCTTGTTGTTGTCAGTCATAGACTCGGGTACAGCGGACACAGAGTCCGCTGTCTCAGTTGCGCGCATAGGATGACTCACTGTCCTAGCGAGTCACTGTATTGGCGTCGATTGGTGGCGCAACCTCAAAGGTGTGGTACGGCGCTGGTGATGCCACTGTCCACTCCAGTCCGCGTGCACCTTCCCACACTTCAGCGGTAGCTTCTTTGCCACCTTTGATGCATTTGAGAATGATGTAAACAAACAGCAGTTGCGAGAAACCAAAACCGAACGCACCAATGGTAGCGATGAAATTCCAGTCTGCGAAAATGTTGTTGTAGTCGGGTATACGACGCGGCATACCAGCCAAACCAACAAAGTGCATTGGGAAGAACAGCACGTTAACGAAAATAGTGGAAATCCAGAAGTGCAATTTACCCAGTTTTTCGTCGTACATATTACCGGTCCACTTTGGAATCCAGTAATAGGTTGCGGCCATCAATGAATATATAGCGCCCGGTACCAATACATAGTGGAAGTGAGCAACCACGAAGTAAGTATCGTGATACTGAATATCAGCAGGCGTGATCGCAAGCATTAGCCCCGATAAGCCACCAATGGTAAACATGATCACAAAGCCCACAGCAAACAGCATTGGTGTTTCAAAACTCATGGAACCGCGCCACATGGTAGCGACCCAGTTAAACACTTTAACGCCAGTAGGCACCGATATCATCATGGTGGAGAACATAAAGAACAGCTCTCCTGCCAACGGCATACCAGTGGTAAACATGTGGTGTGCCCAAACAATAAAAGACAAGAATGCGATAGACGCTGTTGCGTACACCATTGAGTCGTAACCAAACAGTGGCTTGCGAGCAAACGTTGGAATAATGGACGACACAATACCGAAAGCTGGCAGAATCAATATATACACTTCAGGGTGACCGAAGAACCAGAATATATGCTGGAACATAACCGGGTCGCCGCCGCCAGCTGCACTGAAAAAGCTGGTGCCGAAAAATCGGTCGGTTAACAACATGGTTACCGCACCGGCAAATACCGGAATAGTTGCAATAAGCAGATAAGCCGTGATCAGCCAGGTCCATACGAACATAGGCATCTTCATCATGGTCATGCCAGGTGGGCGCATGTTGAAGATAGTCGCGACGATGTTAATCGAACCCATCACCGAGGATATGCCCATAAAGTGAATAGCAAAAATAACGAACGCAAAGCTATCACCCATTTGCAGAACCAGCGGCGGATAAAGCGTCCAGCCACCGGCCGGGCCACCACTGTCCATAAACAAAGTGGACAGCATGATGGTGAAAGCGAACGGCATAATCCAGAACGACCAGTTGTTGAGTCGTGGCAAGGCCATATCAGGCGCACCAATCATCATGGGGATCATCCAGTTAGCCAAGCCCACAAAAGCAGGCATAACCACACCGAATATCATGACAATGGCGTGCATGGTTGTCATTGAGTTGAAAAACATCGGATCAACAAACTGCAAGCCTGGCGAGCCAAGTTCAGCTCGAATAATCAAGGCCATGCCACCGCCGATAAAAAACATGATCAGCGAGAACCACAAATACAGGGTGCCAATGTCTTTATGGTTGGTCGTTGTTATCCAACGCATAAGACCGGGTGCCGGTCCATGATGATGGTCATCGTGCTCGTCGTGCCCTGGGTGATCGTGGGCTTTGTCTGAGTAACTCATCAGTTAACTCCCTTAAGATTGTCTGGGGTCACGTTAAGCGCGCTTTGGCTTAGGCCTTGTCTTAACGAGCGCATGTGTGATGGCTGTATGGTGTCGCCAGTTTCGTTACCAAACGCGTTACGCTGGTACGTGATAACGGCGGCCAGATCGGTGTCTGTGAGTCGACTGCCAAAGGCTTGCATGGCCGAATCGGCAACACCGTGAACAACCGTGCTGACATGCGTGTCTAGATCACCGGTAACAACGTCACTGCCTGCAATCGCCGGAAACATGCCCGGTATGCCCTGACCTTCTTTTTGGTGGCAGCTCATGCAGTTTGCGTCGTATACCTTTGCCCCTGTGGCCAGCAGCTCTTGATGCGACCACTGTCGAATGGCATCCATGTCAGCAGCCGCTGTTTTCATTTTTTGCTCTTCTACCCAAGTGTCGTACTCTTCCTGTGGAAGCGCCTGTACAACGATTGGCATGAAGCCATGGTCACGACCACAAAGCTCAGCACACTTGCCACGATAAACACCTGGTTTTTCGATGCGCGCCCAGTTTTCATTGATAAACCCTGGGATGGAGTCTTTTTTAACGGCTAGGTCGGGCACCCACCAGGAGTGGATAACGTCGGCGGCCGTGTGCAAAAAGCGAATCTTCTTGCCAACCGGTACAACCAGAGGATTGTCAACGTCTTTCAGGTAGTGTTCGAATTGTTCTGTGTCTACGCCCGAGTCAATCTGCCGCGCAACGTTGTGCGCCGGATTGAGCTGGCTGTAAAAGCTGATGTCTTCGTCAAGGTATTCGTACTGCCAGCGCCATTGATAAGCGGTAACTTTAATACTCATTTCGGAATCGCTGAAGTCTTCCATTTCAATGAGTACCTTGGCGGCCGGTATAGCCATGACAATCAAAATAACCAGTGGCACGATAGTCCAGATAACTTCAACCGTTGTGCTTTCGTGAAAATCTGCAGCCACAGCGCCTTTTGATTTTCGGTGCTTGAACATCGAATAAAACATGACGGCAAAAACACACGCACCAATGACACAACACCAATAAAAAATCCGCATGTGCAAGGCGTGAACTTTGCCACTGATTTCGGTCACACCGACAGGCATGTTCAGTGCTCCCCAATCGGCCCAGGCCACTGACGGTAATGCCAGCGCAAAGACAATCGGGAGCATCCAACGATAGACGCCAGATGTCATAGTCAACTCTCCAAAAATAAACTTCAAAATTAAACTTTTAAAACTTCAAAACTATTCAGCGATCTGTAATGCCGTGGTTCTGGCTTTACAGCTCCTGCAAATATGAAACTGCGCGTGGCTCGCTTATTTTTTCTAAGCGATTAATAAGCGCCTAAGCCCCGCGTTTAAGTACCGAATCCAATTCGACATACAGTGTTTGTTTTTCGTCGCGGCCCAGGCATTGCCCTAGGGCGTAGTGCTTGCCGTGAGCACCCAGACTCAAATGCCCTACTTCGAACGGGCTTTCTGGCCGGTGGTACCGTAACCGGGACCATCGACGAGGCAGGTCGACCGACGTGTCGGGTGACTTGTAGCCCCACTCAAGCTTGATCTTGTCCTCATTTACCGTGATCACCTCTTTGCGACTGAGGCGATGCAATGTCCAATGCAGACAAAACACAATGAAAATAATCTCGGCACCGGCGAATGGAATGATCATCCAAAAGCCAAAAGCGGCCATTGCAATGGCAATACCGAGGCACACAACCCCCAAGCTTGCCGCCAGCCACATATTGGCTTTCCACGACATGGATTGATTCGCTTGTACGATAAAGCGCGTAGTTCCTTTGATACCCGCCGTGCCCTGCACACGAGTCTTATCCTGGTCATTGCTGCTCTGAACATTGATCATGCGATATCCATCAGTGCGAGCGGACGCAAACCTCTAACTATAGCGCAGCTTGCCTGTTTCTCTCAATTTTATCGGCAACTTCGTTACCCGCTAAGTTTACTAAATATTCGCAAGTAAAACGCCCTTTACCCATAGCTAATTCAACTTGCGTTTCACTTGCCATGAAGCGACTGACGCAAACTCTCGAGCGACACAGTGTACTCGCCCGAAGTGTTGTTCCGCCTTGGCTCTAATGAACCCTTCCAGCCATGCCCATGAACAAGCTCTAATGACACCGGAAAACGACCCGCACCAGCATTTCCGTCTAACAATTTACGAACAGCAGGAGACATCAGACCAGCACGTCGACCACTGGCCACGTTAACTGCACCAATATGACGCAATTCAGCTTGCAGCGCTGCGATGGACGGGTAATCGACCTGAATCAACTCCCGATCAAGCACCGGCGCGTTAAACCCGGCGCTGAGCAGGGCATCGCCGGTTTTGTGCATGTCTTCAAGGCCAAAAACGTGTGTTGCCGAGTCAATCTGGGACCACACTGCCTGATATTCTTGCAAGGTATCCGGACCAGCCGAGGTAAACAGGAAAGCCGCATCTACTGCGAGCACCCGAAACACCTCTGCAAACACGCGCTCTGGGTCATGACACCAGGGCAGCAGCAAATTTGATACGACCAAATCGAATTCGCCGTCTTCAAAGGGCAATTCGTGCGGATCCCCAGACACCCTGTTGCGGGACGCACCCCGTTTCCGCCACCAACGCCGAGGCAAGCGTTCTTGCCCTTGCCCCGGATCCAGCCCGATGATCTCTGACTTGGCGAAGCGTTGTTCTAAAGCATTGAATTGGAAGCCGTTTCTACAACCCAGATCAAGTATGCGAGTGGGCGTCACCGCCAGCAAATCCAAGCGGCTCAGCATGCGATCGAACACATCCTGGTGCACTGCGTTGTGATCGTCGAAGGCGTCATTGGTGTCAGTGAAATGTCGGCTGACCATAGACATGCGGTCAGGTTGAATTGGAGATTGCATTTATTTAGGTCCGCGGCGCCAGATCTGCTTTAATAGTCACAGCACAAACAGCAGACCATACCGTGTTTACAGCATCACTGTTCATTCCAGCCGTTATCGCCAGCACGCTTGCTTATGTAGTGGGCTCCGTTTCGGCTGCCATCCTGATCTGCCGGCTAATGAATCTACCGGACCCGCGCGAGTCTGGCTCGGGCAACCCGGGGGCAACCAACGTGTTAAGAGTGGGTGGCAAACTCCCGGCTGGCCTGACCTTACTGGGTGACGCTTTAAAGGGATTGCTGCCGGTGGCCATTACCGGGCTTATTATTCCGCATCAGCCAACCGTCGCGCTGGTTGCAATGGCCGCGTTTCTGGGCCACCTGTATCCCATGTTTTTTGATTTTCGTGGTGGCAAAGGCGTGGCCACAGCGTTAGGTGCGTTGTTTGGTTTAAGTATGCAAATTGGCATATTGGCCACGGTTACCTGGTTAGTGGTTTGTTTGGCGTTTCGAATTTCATCGCTTGCGGCACTGGTTACCTTCACCCTGGTACCGCTGTACTTGGTTACCGGCGGGCACACCGCTTTTGCGTTGGTGTACGTGGTGATTGCCGGATTTCTTTATTACAGCCATCGCGAAAACATCAAACGCATTATTGCAGGGACTGAGCCGAAGCTTGGAAAATCCTAAACGCGCCTTTCGACGTTCTTTCGTATTCGCGCCAGCGCTCTTCCTTATTGGCTTGCTGCACCCGCCGCAGTTGTTCGCGTGCGAAGCGTACTCAGAAGACGCAAACAACACGCAATCACTGCTGGTTGGCGCAATAGCGATCAACATTGAAGACGTGTTCAACCAGAGACTGGCTACGGAAAACCTTGCCATTCACAGAGCAGCTAATCGCTTTCACATCAAGTCGAAAAGAGAGCTGATTGAATCCCAGCTATTGTTTAAAACAGGCGATGTGTTTGATGCTGACACGCTGGAGGAAACCGCTCGCAACCTACGCGCAAATCGTTACCTGAGAAGCGCCACCGTTACGCCAATACAAATTTGTGACGGCAACGTTGACATAAAAGTGGTAACGGGCGACAACTGGTCTTTGATTCCTGGTTTTAATTTTGCCCGAGCCGGTGGCGAAAACGAATACTCGTTTCGTTTGTCCGAACTCAACCTGCTGGGTTTGGGCAAGAGCCTTGAAATTGAGCTAATACGCACGCCAGAACGAGACCAGCGCGTGTTGGTATACAACGACCCACTACTGTTGGGCACCAAAACGCAACTCACCACGCAACTACAAGATAACAGCGACGGGGACGTTCAGATTATTGAGCTGGAGCAGCCATTTTTCTCACTTGATACCCGCACAGCCTGGCGAGTCAGTGCGGGTAACACGCAGTTTTTACAAGCACTTTACGATGACGGTCGGGTTTCCAACCAACTGGCGGTTGATCGCCAATTTGCCTCAATCGAATATGGTTTTTCCAAAGGCAAACAACCCTTAACATCGCTCAGCGGTCAAAAAAACGGGCAGCACGTGTTTCGCTGGCGTCTGGGATGGGGCTATGAGCGCCTGGGGTTAGGCGCAAGTTTAAGATTCCCCGACAGCACACCGGTTATTGAACGCATATACAGCTACCCGTTTATACAACTGCGGTATTTGCGGCCTGCATTTATCACGCAAACCAATCTACAGCTCATGGAATCGGTTGAAGACATCGCGATTGGACATGCCTTAAGAGCGCGCATTGGTCTGGCGTCAGAATCCTTTGGCAGCCACACCGATGCCATTGTTTTTGAAACCGCATACTCTAAAGGCTGGCAACCCAATGCGCGCTTACTGGGATTGCTTAATTCAAGCGCCAGTGGCTACTTGCAGGACGATCGCGTTGAAGATGGGCTGGCCAGTCTGAACTTGCAGGGCTTCTATTTTGCGTCGCAAAAACTGCGCTCTTTTGTGGCGGCGAATTTCGTTTCCAGTGCGCGCCTGTTCGAACACCGGCAGGTCGTGCTCGGCGGTGAAACGGGCTTACGTGGCTACCCTTTGCGATTTCAAACCGGCTCGCGTCGAGCTCGTTTTACTGCAGAACAACGCTACTTTTTTGACTGGTATCCGCTGCGACTGGTACGTATAGGCGCGGCGGCGTTTGCCGATATTGGCTCAGCCTGGGATAAAGGTGAAGACCCGACATGGATAAGCGATGTCGGTTTGGGTTTACGTGTTGTTAACACGCGTCAGGCAGGCGCAAAAGTCTTGCACATCGACTTTGCTTTCCCGCTGGATGAAACCGATCGGGTGGACAGTTTTCAGCTGGTGGTCAGTGCTAAGGCCCAGTTTTAGGCACAGCAGACAAACTCTCCAATGACCAGCGCGGTTTAATATCCAAAGGCAAATCGTCCTTTTCACCGCCTTGCAGCCGAAGCGCACCCGCCAAAGCGATCATCGCACCGTTATCGGTGCAAAATTCTAAGCGAGGGTAAAACACTTGCCCACCCGTTTTACCGATAGTTGCTTTTGCCTGCTCGCGCAAACGCTGGTTAGCACCAACACCGCCAGAAATAACCAGCGTCTTCACGTTCTCCTGCTTCAATGCGCGCTGACACTTGGCCAACAGCGTATCGACCACAGCGCACTCAAACGAGGCAGCCAAGTCGGCCTTTTTTAGGGACGTATTATTGCGAAGCTCGGTGATGGCAGCGGTTTTTAAGCCACTGAAACTAAAATCCAGCCCGGGTCGATTCAGCATAGGTCGAGGCAGAGTCACCGCCTGCGAATCACCCTCCAAAGCCAGTTTGGCCAGGTGAGGTCCACCCGGGTACGGCAAACCCAGGACTTTTGCCGTTTTGTCAAAAGCCTCGCCCGCCGCATCATCAACAGATTCTCCCAACACGCGATACTGCCCGACACCGTCCACGCGCACCAGTAAGGTGTGACCACCGGACACCAGCAAACACACAAAGGGAAAAGGCGGCACCTGTTCTTCGAGCATTGGGGCCAACAGATGACCCTCCATATGATGCACGCCAATAGCCGGACAACCCATTGAAAATGCTAGAGAACGTGCCATTAATGCACCCGTTAACAACGCACCGGCCAATCCCGGACCCGAGGTGAATGCCACCCCGTCTATTTGTTGCTGAGTCAGCCCCGCCTTGCGCACTATTTGCTTGGTTAGTGGGACTAAACGACGTATGTGATCGCGTGATGCTAATTCGGGCACAACCCCGCCATACAGCGCGTGCAAGTCTATTTGCGAGTGAATCTCGTGCGCCAGCAACCCACGATCAGAGTCGTAGAGCGCAACGCCGGTTTCGTCACAGGACGATTCGATGCCAAGAACAACCATGGTGATTGAGTTTACCTACCAGAACCCGCTATACTAGGGAGCTTTTCCACATTTCGATGAAAGAGAATACGACTTAAATGCCTTCAGTACGAGTAAAAGAAAACGAGCCATTCGAAATGGCACTTCGCCGCTTCAAGCGTTCCTGCGAAAAAGCCGGTGTACTAACCGAAACCCGTCGCCGTGAATTCTACGAGAAACCAACAGCAGAGCGAAAGCGAAAAGCTGCTGCTGCGGTTAAGCGTCACCAGAAGAAACTCTCAAAAGAAATCACCCGTCGCGTTCGCCCATACTAAGACGTTCACGCCTCACTTGCTTACCGGCACGCGGCGTTACAGCTCGCCTCAACACCGACAAGCTCAGTGAACATGATTTTAGTGAAATGTTCTAGTGGATGTAATTGATGAGCGAAACCCGACAACGCATTCTTGACGATATCAAGGTTGCCATGAAAGCCGGTGATAAACCACGGCTGGCAACGTTGAGGTTAATGTCTGCGGCAATCAAACAGATTGAAGTCGATCAACGCATCGAACTCGACGAGCCCGGCACTATTTCCGTGCTCGACAAAATGCTCAA
The DNA here is from genome assembly GCA_938035525.1 of uncultured Granulosicoccaceae bacterium. Classification (GTDB taxonomy): domain Bacteria; phylum Pseudomonadota; class Gammaproteobacteria; order Granulosicoccales; family Granulosicoccaceae; genus Granulosicoccus. The sequence goes on along the minus strand of CALHOI010000006.1, from coordinate 30,761 downwards.
GCAGCGCCGTGAGTCTATCGCGCAATATCAGCAAGCCAACCGCGATGACCTTATCGAAGTTGAACAGGCTGAGCTTGAACTTATTCAGGAATATATGCCTGAGGCATTATCCGACGATGAAATAGCCAGCATTATTGATGATGCTGTTTCATCTTCAGGAGCAAGCTCCATTAAAGACATGGGCAAAGTGATGGGAGTTGTTAAACCACTTTTGCAAGGCAAAGCCGACATGTCTGCAGTCAGTCAGATAATCAAACAACGCCTCAACGCCTGATCACTATGTAAGATCTGCCATCCAGAGCACAGAACTGGATGACATCTGGCGCTAACACTATTTGCCAAGTAAACGAAGGTTATCCTTACGTTATCAGGCCACCATACGTTAGCAAAGCAGCAATCGTCAGCAGAGCAGCAAAAATGAGCAACAACAACTTCCAGTTTCTGGATGCACCAAGAAAAGACCCGGAAAAAACCGAGGTCGTCATCCGCATTAAAGACTTTAATGAAATTTACGGCCAATTCGATGCCGAAGAAGCTGCATCGCAAGCTGATCGATGCCTGTCGTGCGGTAACCCTTATTGCGAATGGAAATGCCCGGTCCATAACTACATCCCCAATTGGTTAAAGCTGATTGCTGAAGGCAATTTGCTTGAAGCCGCTGAGATGTCACATCGCACCAACTCCTTACCTGAAATGTGTGGCCGCGTTTGTCCACAGGATCGCTTGTGCGAAGGCGCTTGCACACTAAACGACGGTTTCGGCGCCGTCACCATTGGCTCAATAGAAAAATACATTACCGACGAAGCCCTAAAGCAAGGCTGGCGACCAGACATGTCAGCCGTTGTGGCTACCGGTCAAAAAGTGGCAATAATCGGCGCGGGTCCTGCGGGGCTTGCCTGTGCTGATGTACTGGCCAGAAGCGGTGTTAAACCCATAGTGTTTGATAAGTACAACGAAATTGGTGGTTTACTGACGTTTGGCATACCACCTTTTAAGCTCGAAAAAGAAGTCGTGTTTACACGCCGTGAAATTCTTGAAGGCATGGGTGTTGAATTCAGACTTAACACCACCGTCGGCGAAGACATAACCTTTCAATCTTTACTCGACGAATACGATGCCGTGTTTTTAGGCATGGGCACCTACACATCGATGCGCGGTGGGTTTCCCGGCGAAGACCTGCCCGGTGCGCACGAAGCGCTGCCTTATTTAATTTCAAACGTTAACCACCAGTACAAATGGGACGAACAGGTGGAAAATTTTATAGACCTCAAAGGCAAGCGAGTGGTTGTGCTTGGTGGTGGTGATACTGCTATGGACTGCAATCGCACCGCTATACGGCAGGGCGCCGAATCGGTGATTTGCGCATACCGTCGCGATGAAGCCAACATGCCTGGCTCACGGCGTGAAGTTAAAAATGCCAAAGAAGAGGGCGTCACGTTTTTATGGAACAGACAACCTGTGGAATTGGTTGAAGGCAATGGCGCTGTTAAAGGTGTTCGCGTAGTGACAACGCAACTGGGTGAACCAGATGAACGCGGTCGACGTATGCCTGAAGAGGTCCCGGGAACCGAAGAATTTTTAGCGGCCGACGCCGTACTCATTGCATTCGGATTCAGGCCAAACCCGGCAAGCTGGTTAAACGATTTTAATATCAATACCGACGACCGGGGTTGTGTTATCGCACCAGAGAAAAGTCAGTTTATGCACCAAACCAGCAACCCGAGAGTATTCGCTGGTGGTGATATGGTTCGCGGCTCTGATCTGGTGGTTACTGCTGTGTTCGAGGGTCGCAATGCCGCTGAGGGTATTCTTGGTTACCTTAAGGCGAACGCAACGAACGCGGCATAAGCAAGGCGCAGCATAAGTAAAGCGCGGCGTCAGTTATAAGCGGAACAATGTATCGATGAGCTCAGCACTTCAAAACGATTTATATCTACGTGCACTGATGCGCGAGCCCGTTGAACGGACCCCGGTTTGGGTTATGCGCCAGGCTGGGCGCTACTTGCCTGAATACCTTGCCGTAAGAAAACAGGCCGGTGACTTCATGACCTTGTGCAGCACACCTGAGCTGGCGTGCGAAGTGACCTTACAGCCCATCGATCGATTTAATCTTGATGCGGCCATTCTGTTCTCCGACATACTGACCATTCCAGATGCCATGGGACTGGGTCTGCATTTTGTGGCTGGTGAAGGACCAAAATTTTCCAAGCCAATAAAAAGTCGCAGTGACGTAGACAAACTACCCAATCTTGACGCAGGCACCGACCTTCGCTATGTGATGGATGCGGTCAGTTTAATCAGAAAAGAACTCAATGGACGTGTGCCGCTCATTGGTTTTTCAGGTAGTCCATGGACCTTGGCCACTTATATGGTTGAAGGCAGCGGTACCAAAGACTTCTCTAAAGTTAAGGGCATGTTGTATGGCGACACTGAAGCCATGCACGCACTGCTTAATAAGAACGCCATAGCAGTCACCAACTACCTCAATGCTCAAGTCGCTGCTGGTGCGCAGGCACTAATGATATTTGACACATGGGGCGGCGTGTTATCACCCGACAGTTATCGCGAATTTTCATTGCACTATATGCAACAGATCGTTGATGGTCTCACCCGTGAAGCCGATGGCCGACGTGTGCCGGTTGTGTTGTTTACTAAAAACGGCGGGCGCTGGTTATCTGATATGGCTGACACCGGTTGTGATGGTTTGGGAGTTGACTGGACAATTGATCTGGCCGATGCAAAACAGGCCGTTAAGGGACGTGTTGCCTTACAGGGTAATCTGGACCCATCCGTTTTATATGGCAGTCCCGAACGCATTCGAAACGAAGTTAAAAAAGTGCTCGACAGTTATGGGACCGACCCTGGCCATGTGTTTAATCTTGGCCATGGCATTCATCAATTTGTAAACCCGGACAATCTGGGTGTCATGGTTGAAGCTGTCAGGGAATACAGCACACGCTAACCCACCCTTTCAAACACTCGCGAGGCAAAACATGATCGATAAGGTGACTGCGTTTTGCGAGCAATATGAACTCCGCATTCCTGTATTGATGGCGCCCATGGCGGGAGCCTGTCCAGCTGCACTGGCCGTTGCTGTTGGCAACGCCGGCGGCATGGGTGCCTGCGGCACTTTACTGATGGATGGTAAAGCCATAGAGACATGGTCTTCCGAGGTACGTAGCGCAACCAACGGCGCTTTCCAGCTCAACAACTGGATACCCGACCCCGAACCAACTCGTAATACTGAAAACGAACAAGCCGTGCGAGCGTTCCTGGGACAATGGGGCCCAGCTGTTGACGACAGCGAAAGCGATGCGCCCGCTCCAGACTTTAACGAGCAATGCGAAGCGATGCTCAAGGCAAGCCCACGTGTTATATCGTCGATCATGGGCTTGTATCCACCCGACTACATTGCCCGCATGAAGGCCGAAGGCATACACTGGTTTGCAACCGCAACCACGGTTACCGAAGCACTGGCAGCAGAAGCGGCTGGAGCCGACGTGATTGTGGCGCAAGGAATGGAAGCTGGCGGACATCGTGGTGCATTTAATGCCGATGATGCCGGTACCGCGTTAGTTGGATTGTTTGCGCTACTACCTGCTGTAGTAGATGCCGTTAAAATTCCGGTTGTTGCCACAGGCGGTATTGCTGATGCACGACACGTTGCCGCCGCTATTACTTTAGGCGCATCGGCTGTTCAAATTGGCACCGGGTTATTGCGCTCACCAGAAGCCAATGTGAATAAAGCATGGAGCGACGCCATTGGCAGAGCAAAACCCGAAGACACCATTGCCACCAGAGCTTTTTCAGGTCGCCTTGGAAGAAGTATTCGTGCCGCTTACACAGAGGCCGCAGCAATGGGTGATACACCAGAGCCTGCACCGTACCCTATACAACGCAATTTAACGCGACTCATGAAGGCTGAAGCAAACAAGGAATCGGACATAGATCGTATGCAAGCCTGGGCAGGCCAATCATCCGCCTATGCGCGTGATGAAGCGGCGGCGACTATTGTGACGCAGCTCTGGGAGCAAGCTCAGCGCTTGCTGCCTCACAGCCAGTAACAAAAACTGGCTCTTAGAGAATATCAACATTAAATTGTGCTGACATTAAAGCCTGCCAGCTCAACTTAACCAACCACGTCACACTATGCCGGTGTTACGTCACCCACGACACTTTGGTAATTGCGACTCCACGGAAGTAAATGCTCATAAAGCCGTTTTAATCCAACCAAAGACTGTGGTAATTTCGGCCAACAGCGCGGCAACGCCCAAGGCAGAAGTTTGAATCCAACCACAACCCAAACGGTAGCACCTGCAATCTCCACTGACGGTGCCATCAGTGAGCTTCGGTCCTCTGTTGCCATACCGTTTGAACAAGCCCACGCCATGCCGCCCAGCGTGTACACATCAGAGCACTTTTTGCAGGCTGAAATAGCAAACATATTTGGACAAGACTGGTTTTGCGCTGGCCGCGCTTCATCGATTAGCGAACCTGGCGAATACCTGACTCTCGAATTAGCCGGCCAACCCATCATGGTAATTCGAGATAAAAACGGCGATCTAAAGGCGCAGTCGAATGTTTGCCTGCATCGCATGTCCACGTTGCTCGAAGGTCGCGGCAAAACCAATTCGATCGTGTGTCCATACCATGCCTGGACTTACGAATTAAACGGCCAGCTTCGCGGCGCACCCGCCATGGAAGAAAACACATCGTTTTGCAAAAAAGGCATGCAGCTACCAACCATCCGATGTGAGCAATGGCTGGGCTGGATTATGGTTACACTCAACAAAGACGCACCTAATGTTGCGTCGCAACTCTCTGAAGTATCAGACATGGTTGCCGACTATGACATGACCAACTACCGCGAAACATTTTTTGAAACACATGTTTGGGATACTAACTGGAAGGTATTGGCGGAAAATTTTATGGAAAGCTATCACTTGCCCGTGTGCCACAGAGGCACTATCGGGACGCTTTCCAAGCTGGAAGACATGGTTTGCCCGCCTGGGCACAAAGCGTTTAACTACCACACCATATTAAAAGACGAATCTTTAAAAATCGCCATGGCGCACCCGGACAACACGCGCATGGAAGGCGAGCGTCGTCGTACCACGTATTTACTGGCCATTTACCCAAGTCTGCTGATTACGCTCACGCCTGGCTACTTTTGGTATTTGTCGTTACACCCCGAAGGCGTTGGTAAGGTGCGCATTATGTTTGGTGGTGGCATGTCTGAAGACTACGCCGACGATGCACAAGCCCAAGAACATTTTATGGAACTTAAGCAATTGCTTGATGACGTCAACATAGAAGATCGCGGCTGTACTGAAAAAGTCTACAAAGGCTTGTGCTCAGAATTTGCCAAACCCGGTCCGTTGTCTCACCTTGAACGCCCTAATTATGATTTTGCCCATTACCTGGCATCAAAAGTCGCACCAGCAAATGAGTTGGAGTCCACATGAACCTACCAATAGACACACACTCTGCTCTTAAGGAGCTAAAAGAACACGAAAGTCTGACACCCCGGACCATGCCACCGTCTTTTTATAAAGATGCCGACATGGTGCCAACTGAAATCGAAACACTGTTTGTTAATGGTTGGGTTTGTGTTGGCCGCGCCGATGAAGTACCCAAGCCTGGCGATTACTACACGCTGGATATGTTTTCAGAACCACTGATTATTGCCCGTAATCAGGATGGGCAAGTGTCGGTGCTTTCTAATGTGTGTCGTCACCGTGGCAGCCAGCTACTCAGCGGCAAAGGCAACAGCAAGCGATTCACCTGCCCATATCATCGCTGGTCTTACGACCTCAATGGCAAGCTATTGGCAGCACCTCTGGTTGATAAGTCAGAAGGCTTCGACAAGAAGCAATGCAAACTACCCAACTTTAGAACGCATGAGTGGTGGGGTTGGTTATTTGTTAATTTGAGTGGCACAGCTGATTCGTTTGAATCTCAAATAGTCGGGCTCGATACTTATGTGCAAAATTACCACCCCGAAGAGATGCGCAGTGTTGGTGCCGAATCAGAAACCTGGCCACTGAACTGGAAATGCCTTGCCGAAAACTTCATGGAGGGTTATCACATCACCCCAGTGCACCGCGACACGCTGCACCCAATGACCCCCACAAAGCTGTGCGAAAAAATTCCGGCGGGTGCTGGGTACACCGGTTACAAAGCGCACTACAACAGTTCGTATTCCGGCCGTTCGCAAGTTCACCCGGACATGACCGAAGAGGAACGCGCCTTATCCATGATGGTATGGATTTACCCAGGCTTTGTTGCTGCCGTATCACCCAACTCCGCTGTGTACATGAGCATCACGCCCACCGGCCCAACTGATCTACAAACACGATGGGATGTTATCGCTCGCGAACAAGTGTTTGAAGATGGCGAGGCAGAGGAACGCAAAGAGTTCGCCCGCTCGTTCAACATAGAAGATCGCGAACGCTTACTGGATGTACAAAAAGGCTTGTCATCACGCTTTGCCACCAGGGGGCATTTAGCACCACCCGATTACGAAGGTACAGTCTGGGATTTTTATCATTACATGGCGAATAAACTGGCTAACGAATAACGCTAACGAATAACGCTATCGCAAACCGATAACCAACTAGCGATGTTGATCGATCAATATCTGATTGCCATCAGGGTCGCTTAAAAAAATATTCGCAGGTCCTGTGCTGTTTTCATCAGCCCGGCTGGTGAGTTCGATTCCTTGCTTTTCAAGTTCCTTCTGGATGGCACGCACATCGGTAAAGTCAGTGGTCTCTGATGCGTTTTGATCCCAACCCGGATTAAATGTCATCAGGTTTTGTTCGAACATACCTTGAAACAAGCCAATGATGTGTTCACCGTTTTTCATGATAAGCCAGTTTTGTTCAGCATCGCCGCCAAATTGTGTGAAGCCCAGCTTCTCGTAAAACTCGCGTGACGCGTCAAGATTTTTGACCGACAGACTGATTGAAAATGCACCTAAATCCATATTCCACTCCATTTGTACCAATCACCACACAAGCATCACCGGAAACAGTTGTTTTTACAAGCGCTGACGGTTATAAAATGCAGTATTTCCCCCATAGGTATAACCGTTGAAGAATCGCACCTACCGAGCTTTCGGTTTGCAGACAGAGTTTCAGCAGACAAAGATTAAGAAGGCTAAATTGCAGAAGGATAAACCTCCTAAGACGTTGTTTCAGACAGCGCTGATTCAGGCGACACTGGTCCTAACGTTGTGGGGTTATTCGGCCAGCTCAATTGAGGCAAACACCAGTGCCCTGCACGTGGTTTTTGATGATCAATTTGGCGTAAGCGAACAACCGTATGTTGATAGATTAAAACAAGAAGACGCTCTGCCAATGTTGCTTGCGTTTATCAACGACACTGTGCCATTTGCGCAAACATTAACCCTTCGTATTGGCGCAGACGATGGCCCGCTGTTTGACCCAGCCACTAACGAAATCTGGGTGCCTGGTGAATTTCTTGTGGAGATCAATCAACGGTTTGTTAACGCCGATCTTGCCAATACCAAACAAGAACGCAACGACGTTATGCTGGATGTGTTCACCCACACTTTACTGCATGAAATTGCTCATGCCATCATTGCACAGCATAATATTCCCATACTGGGCAAAGAGGAAGACGCAGCCGATAACCTGGCTAATGTGCTGATACTTGAGTATTTTGAAAACGGCGACTCACTTGCGCGGAACGCTGCCAACATGTTCGCGCTTGAAGACGAAGACACTGACACCTATTACAGCGAAGACTTCTGGGATGAACACAGCCTGGATATTCAACGCTACTTCACAACCCTGTGCCACATCTACGGTGCGCAGCCAGAAGACAACGAAGATTTAATCGACGCAGGCGAACTCAGCGAAGAAAAAGCGGATAGCTGTATCGATGAATACGGACAAATTAGCAGCGATTGGCTGAGCGTATTAGACGCACTACACGAACGGCAGTAAAGGGCGCTATATAATCGCGCAATTTTCAGGCTTCAACTTTCCAGTCACTGAATCTAAAATATATCCTCTACTTCTTTTTTAGCCTGACTTTTTGATTTAGTGACCACAGGCGCACTGGCGCTTTGGCTGGAGGAACCACCGGAGCTTTCAGTGCTAACCGTATTTTGAGCCACACCTTCAGGCAATGCCCCGTCAAAAAAGAATTCCATCATGCTGCCTTCGCCGCTGGCTCGTTCGCCAGTGCGTCGGTCAATGCGCACGGTTTGTAAACCGGCAGGGGTAGTGAATTCATCCTCGGGAACACCTTCAAGTGTTTTGCCAATGAATTCAGTCCACATTGGCAAGGCCGCGATGCCGCCAGCTTCTCTTCTGCCCAGCGGGTCCAGGCCATCAGAACCCACCCACGCTGATGCGACAACACGCGAATTAAACCCTGCGAACCAGGCATCCAGTTGATTGTTGGTTGTGCCGGTTTTGCCAGCAAGGTCTTTTCGACCCAGCGCCTCACCAGCACGACGACCCGTACCGCGTTTTACCACTTCGCGCATCATGCTACTCATCACGTAAGCATTACGTGCATCAATCACCCTGGGCGCGTTAACCACGTCCAATTCTGCCAGTTCGGCAACGAGGGCATTCTCCTCAGTGGACGAGTCTGCTGACGAGTCGGTGGCAGCGTCCGCTTCAGTATCGGACGCTTCTTCGGCATCAGTAATAGCTTCAACTTCGGCCAGTAGTTCGTAATTGTCATCAATGGGGCAATCGGCACAAAGCACAACCTTAGGAGCGGTATAAAGTACTTCACCGCGAGGGTCTTCAATACGCTGAACAAAATGCGATGGCACTTTATAGCCACCGTTTGCAAAAATAGCGAAAGCGGAAGTCAGCTCCATTGGCGTTACCGACGCATTACCCAGCGCCAATGACAAGTCTTCGGGTAAGTGTTCTGTTTTAAACCCAAATCGCTGAGCATAGTCGATGGCGGCAGGCACACCCATTTCACGCAAGACTCGTACGGCAACCAGGTTACTGGATTTAACCAGTGCCTCTCGCAACCTTGTTGGTCCGGTAAAGCTGCCGCTGTAATTTTGTGGTCGCCACTCACCTTCGAGTGCTGCATCGTGGAATACGACAGGCGCATCGTTATAAATAGTTGCTGCGGTGTCACCACGCTCCAGCGCAGCTGAATAGATGAATGGTTTAATTGTCGAGCCTGGCTGACGTCGAGCTTGGGTCACCCGGTTAAACTTACTGCGAAAATAATCAAAACCGCCTACCAAAGCCAGCACCTTACCCGACAGCGGTTCTATAGCGACAAATGCGCCTTCTATTTTTGGTTCTTGCACCATGCTGGCTGTGCCGTCGGCCAATAACTGTAAGTGCACCACATCGCCAACAGCAAGCACTTCAGTAACCCTGGTTATTTCATCGCCAAGCTCATCGGTACCCAGTCGCTCACGCGCCCATTCAATGTCTTCAAAGGGCAAGGTGTATTGATCACCATTACCCAAAACCAAGGTTGCCGTTGTATCGTTTACATCAATAACCGCAGCCGGATGCATACCACCGCGATTAGAGTATTCCTTGAGATTTTTCTCCAATGCTTCGGGGTCTTGTAGTGTGGCTGTATCAACCGTACCAATGGCACCGGTAAATCCATGCCGTCGTTCGTAGTTAAACAAAGCGTTACGCAACGCATCATTGGCGGCGTTTTGCGTATCGGAACGAATGGTTGTGTAGACGTTAAATCCGGCCGTTGACCATTGGTCGCCATACAGCTGTTGTATGCGCTCGCGAACCATCTCGCCAACATAGTTGGCTTCAGCCTCGGGCCTGGAATAATGCAATGCGGCACTGACAGGCAAGGCCTTGGTTTCGGTGAATACTTTGTCGCTGATCATGTCGAGTTCGTTAAGTCGACGCAACACGTAGTCGCGACGCAACAATGCACGCTCTGGATTAACGATAGGGTTGTAGCGTGAAGGTGCTTTTGGCAGACCGGCCAGCATGGCAGCTTCGGCCAGCTCCAGGTCGCCGATTTTTTTACCGTAATAAACCTTGGACGCGGCGGCGAAACCATAGGAGCGATTGCCCAAATAGATTTTATTGACATAAAGCTCAAGAATTTCGTCTTTTTCGAGTTCAGATTCAATTTTGAACGACAGAAAAATCTCTTTGATTTTTCTGATGTAGGTTTTGTCCCGGGTTAGAAAGAAGTTTCTGGCCACCTGCATGGTGATGGTACTGCCGCCCGGCCCTTTTTCACCGGTTTTAAGGATATGCACCACGGCACGAATCAAGCCCTGGTAGTCAACGCCGGGGTGCTTATAAAAGCGCGCATCTTCGGCCGCGATGATGGCGTTTTTTAAATCTTGTGGCACCGCCGATATCTGGACCGGTTCTCGCCTCTTTTCCCCGTACTCAGAAATCAGCAGCCCGTCTTCTGTGTAAATACGCAGCGGCATCTGCAATTGCACTTCGCGCAGCACATTGACGTCAGGCAGTTCGGGCTTGATTTTGAAATACAGCAATCCAACGCCGATCGCGCACAAAATTCCTAACGTAACCCCCGAAATGGCAAGCCATTTGAATACAGAAACCCACAAGCTGCGCTTTTTGCGGCGAGTGGTGCGGACAGAAGACGTCCGTCTGCGTCGTCGATGTGTAGATGAATGAGGCATACAAACGGTTAAATCGTTGCTTAACAACGAATTATACCAACTGAACGCACATCCACACGCAAATACAGTGCGTGGTTTGCGAACTGGACACATATGCCAGAAATCTGGCACTAGGGTCAAAACCGGCCCTTTTGCTCAGCGAAACAGTTATTGAACGGAGGAAACACGCCCAAGCCATTGTTACAGAAAGAAATAACCCCTTTCGGTGACTCAAGAAAATAACGGCTAAAGGCGCTAAACACGACATGGCACTCAAAATAGCATCAAGAAACTCCGGACTGATCGGGCTCGACATTACGGCCACATCAGTAAAGCTCCTCGAGCTCAAGCCAACTAAAAAGGGCTACAAAGCGGTCAGTTACACCGTTGAGCCACTGCCAGCTAATGCTGTGACAGAGAAAAACCTCCAGGATGTGGAAGCGGTCGGTGACGCCATCCGACGCGCGGTAAAGCGTTCCGGCACACGCACCAAAAATGCCGCAGTTGCTGTACCCAGCGCAATGGTAATCACCAAAGTCATCCAGATGCCTGATGACCTGAAGCCGCACGAAATGGATGCGCAGATTCAGCTTGAGGCAGATCAATATATTCCGTATGCACTTGAGGAAGTCAATCTCGACTTTCACATCATTGGCCCATCAGAAGAAGCCAACGGCATGGTGGACGTTTTACTTGCCGCCTCTCGCAGCGAGAACGTTGAAGACAGAACAGCCGCCGCTGAGATCGGTGGACTGAACGTCAAAATCGTTGACGTTGAGCCTTACACCATGGAAGGCGCTTTTCAATTAATCAAACACCAAGTGCCTGACGAAGGAATGGAACAGACCGTTGCCATTCTTGACGTTGGTGCAAGCATGACCAGCCTGTGCGTACTGCGCGATCAAAGCCTGATCTACACACGAGAACAACCCTTTGGCGGTAAGCAATTAACAGAAGAAATCATGCGTCGCTATGGTTTGTCTTACGAAGATGCCGGTCGCGTAAAGCGCGTAGGTGGCTTACCAGACAACTATGAGCCAGAAGTACTTGCACCATTCAGAGACTTGATGGTTCAGCAAGCAAACCGTTTTCTGCAATTCTTTTTCTCTGCTGACAAGAACGACTACGTTGACCACATTGTGTTGGCCGGTGGTTGTACCGGTATCCCCGGTGTTGCCGAACTTATCGAAGAACGAATCGGCACACCAACTGTTATTGCAGACCCTTTTGGTGAGATGAGCATCGGCTCTGACATACCAGCACAACGACTCAGAGATGATGGCCCTGCCATGATGATTGCCGCCGGACTGGCCATGCGAGGAGCCAACTAATGACAAAGATTAATCTGCTGCCGTGGCGTGAAACGCACCGGCGCGAAAAGAACAAAGAGTTTTATGTGGTCCTGGGACTGTGCGCAGCACTTGCTGCTGGCGCTGGCTGGGGTGGATTGCAATTCGCTGCCGACAAGGTGAACTTTCAGGAAAAGCGTAACGCACGTTTGAATACTGAAATCGATCTGCTGCAAGAAGAACTGGCTGCAATTGCAGAACTGGAAAATACCAAAGCCAACCTGTTAGCACGAATGGAAATCATTCAGCAGCTACAGGGACAGCGACCACAAATTGTCCACACCTTCCACGAAGTGGCTACCCGTCTGCCAGATGGCGTCTTCCTGACTTCCATGAAGCAAGTGGGACAAAAGAAACTGGTTGTCGAAGGCCGCGCCGAATCCAATGCGCGAGTCTCTGCACTGATGCGTCGCATGGACCGAAGCGATTATTTCGAAAACCCCACCCTGGATGTTATCCAAGCCGAGACCGAGGGTGATATCAGTACTTTTAAGTTAAGCGTTAATCAGTTAGCGCCAAAAGCGGAAGGTGAATCGGAGGCTGACAATGGCATTTAGTGATGCATTTAACGACATGAAGTCTATTGATGGAGAAGACTTCAAGCGTTTGGGTACCAGCCCAATCATTCTGCGTATTCTGCTGGTTTTGGGAATCATGGCTGGCGTGCTGTTCGCATCCTACTGGTTTTTGATTAAACCGAAGTTCGCTGAACTGGAAGTGGTTAGAGCCAAAGAGCAAACACTGCGCGACACTTTTGACAGTGAACAGGCAAAAGCCGCTAACCGAGCAGCTTACGTTGAGCAACTGGAAGAAATGAAGAAGACCTTTAACGTCATGCTTCGTCAGCTTCCAAATAAAACTGATATAGAAAGTTTGTTGGTTGACTTGTCACAGACCAGCGTGGCCAGTGGGCTTGAAGTACAGTACTTCAAGCCTGAAACCGAAGTACCCAAAGAGTTCTATGCAGAGTACCCGATTAAAATTAGCGTCACTGGTCAATACCATCAGTTCGGTAAATTCATCAGCGGCCTGGCAGCCCTGCCACGTATCGTGACCTTAAGCAATATCGATATTGCTGAACTTCGCTCGCGTCAGGATGCTTCTTCGGACGAAAACAACACAAGCGGCACTAAATTAAAAATGGATCTAGTGGCCACTACCTATCGATACCTTGAGGAGGAATAAGCACAATGCAGCGCTTTAAACACATCGTGCTACTCAGCATGGCAACACTGCTCAGCAGTTGTGGCGGCGATATGTCTGATCTTGAACGTTTCATCGATGAGACTAAAACACGCCATATCGGCAAGGTAGATCCGCTACCAGAATTTCCGCCGTATCAGACGTTTACTTACGCAGCGGATGATATTCGCGATCCGTTTACGGCACAAACAGCGCTTGGCGCATCGCCAATTGCTCAAGTCGAATACAACGGACCGCGCCCAGAGGCAACCAGAAGAAAAGAAGTTTTGGAATCATTTCCAATCGACTCTTTAAAAATGGTCGGCTTATTGCAGCAACAATCACAAACATGGGGCCTGGTACGCGACCCCGACGGCACTATACATCGAGTTCAGCCAGGCAACTATGCAGGCACGAACCACGGGAAAATTGTCAGTGTTAAAGAAACCAAGATTGATATCGTTGAGCTTGTTCCAGACGGTCTCAGTGGGTGGGTCAACCGTGAGGCGCAACTCGCGATGTCCGATGACTAGTATTAAATGGAGACTAACGGTGAATAACCAACAACGCATAAATAGAGCTGTTCGTGCTACAGGTATTGCCCTGTTGGCCACTGCAGCGTTAGCTGTACAGCATGTTCATGCCGCAGGGAACGCGCTGTTGGACATCAGCCACACGACACTTGCCGGAAACAAGCAACAGCTTGCATTAACGTTAAGTGGCCCCGCTGGTGATCCGAAAGCGTTCACAATAGACAACCCGGCGCGTATCGCTCTCGATCTGCCCGACACTGAAAATCGATTGGACGAACGCAACTTACGCGTCAGCGCAGGCTTGCTGCAAAACGTCACAACAGTTGAAGCTGGTGGTAGAACCCGAGTGGTTATCAACCTGGCGTCAATGACCCCCTACACTACGGCGGTTCAGGGAAATCAACTTTTCGTTACCCTCGAGTCTGACGCTGAAGGTGCCGGCCTGGACAGCAACCAATCTATATTGGCAGCAGTGCAGGAAGAGGAGCTTAAAGCCACTTTCAACGAACAAGGTCACTCAATTAACTCTATTGACTTCCGTCGCGGACCATTAGGCGAAGGTCGTATCCTGTTCGACTTGTCCAGTGCCGGCGTCATTACTGACATGCGCGAAGAAGGTGGACGGGTAGTTATTGAGTTCCCTGATACCCAACTTGCTGCCAAGCTGCAAAAGCGTTTAGATGTCATGGATTTTGGTACACCTATCCAATACATTGATGCCATTTCAAATAAGCGTGGTACTCGCGTAATCGTGCAGCCAGCCACACAGGAATTTGAACAACTGGCTTATCAGTCTGACAACATGTTTACTGTTGAACTGAAGCCAATGAGCAAAGAAGACATTGAGCAAAACCGCAAAGCCAAGTTTGGTTATGTTGGTGAAAAGCTCTCGCTTAACTTCCAGGACATTGAAGTTCGATCAGTGTTGCAACTACTGGCCGATTTTACCGATCTGAACATCGTTGTCAGTGATTCGGTACAAGGCAAGCTAACGCTACGACTCAAGAACACACCTTGGGACCAGGCCTTGGACATTATCCTGCAATCAAAAGCATTGGGTAAGCGTCAAGCCGGCAACGTTATCATGATTGCTCCAGCTGAAGAAATCGCCAACCGCGAACGTATTGAGCTGGAAGGCATGAAGCAAAAAACTGAGCTTGCGCCTATTCGTACTGAGTTCTTCCAGGCTAATTATGCAAAAGCATCTGAACTGGCAGAACTACTGCAGTCAGCTTCTGGTGGCCTGCTCTCCGAGCGAGGTGCAGTTACCGTTGATGATCGCACTAACACGCTGCTAATCAGTGACACTGCTGATCAGCTTGCCGATATCAGAGCCTTGGTACACCGTCTTGACGTTCCGATTCGTCAAGTATTAATTGAATCTCGAATCGTTATTGCTTCTGATGATTTCAACAAAGACATCGGTGTGCGTTGGGGTTTAAACAGAAACACCGCTGGTGTTATCGGTGATAATAACGGCCAAACTCAAGATGGCTTTGCATTGTCGGGCAACGCTAACGGCATTGCTAACCTGCTAAACGGTTCGGACCTTGATTCAAACCGCTTCAACGTTAACCTGCCAGGCAACAATGCTGGCGGTTCACTGGCTGTCGCGCTTGCAAAACTGCCGTTTGGCACTTTGCTTGAACTGGAACTCTCAGCCATGCAAGCTGAAGGTAAAGGTGAGGTTATCTCTAGCCCACGCGTTATCACAGCTAACCAACACGAAGCACACATCGAACAAGGTGTTGAAATTCCGTATCTCGAAGCGTCTTCAAGTGGTGCTACATCAGTATCGTTCCGAAAAGCGGTATTGGGCTTAACGGTTACACCTCAAATTACGCCAGATGATCGTATCGTGATGGACCTGCAAATCAATAAAGATACAGTTGGTGAGATATTCAGTGCCGGTAACATTAACGTGCCTAGTATCGATACTCGCGAAGTTGCAACGCAGGTTCTGGTTGACAACGGTGAAACCGTTGTACTCGGTGGTGTCTACGAGCAGAACTTGCTTGATAGCGTTGACATGGTCCCCTTCTTTGGGAAACTGCCGTTGATTGGACGATTCTTCCAGCACACCATTCATCAGGATGACAAAACTGAATTGCTGGTCTTTGTAACACCAAAGATCATCAAAGAAAACGTCTCTCTGAGCTACTAGCATCTGAGCAATCAGCATCTGAATAAGTAGCACAGCGTTACCAAAGAACTGCTTGGTCTACCAGGTGGTAGCACAAAGGCCTCCCGTCGCAAGATGGGGGGCCTTTTTTTTGGCTAGCGTTTTGTTTGGCCTATTTTCTTTGCAGCTTATTTGGCTCGATCACAGTACGCTTAGCCACGCTTGCGGTATAGTTGATCCAAATTATCTATAGACACTCTGGCATGGCCAGTATTTTTCTTATTGGACCCATGGGCGCTGGCAAAAGCACGGTTGGCCGCGCACTGGCAAATAAACTTAGCTACGATTTTTACGACAGCGATCGAGAAATCGAAGCACGCTGTGGCGTCGATATTCCAACCATTTTCGAATACGAAGGCGAAGTGGGTTTTCGTGATCGAGAAGCAGCCATGATCGACGAACTCACCACCCTGCCTAATACTGTGGTGGCAACCGGTGGTGGTGCCATTCTGCGCGACGCTAACAGAATCTGTCTGCGCAACCGCGGCCACGTGGTCTTGCTATCGGTTGAACTTAAAGAACAACTAAGACGCATCGGCTTTGACACCAGACGCCCCCTACTCCACACAGACGACCCGGAAGCGCGACTGCGTTCATTAATGGAAGAAAGAGCCCCCATCTATCAAGAGCTGGCCCACGTTGAAATTGCAACCGATGCCAGACGCATGCATCACGTTGTCACAAAAATACTACGTCATTTAAAATCCAAAGGGCTGGTTCCCGCCTAGCACGGTCTTCACGCACAGGATTAAACCAAATGACAAGCCATACCGTTGAAATCAACTTAGGGTCGCGCAGCTACCCCATTCTTATTGGTGAAAATTTGCTGGAACAAGCTGGGCTAATCAACACCCACACCAGTAGTAAAGTCATGGTAGTGACAAACGAAACCGTCGCACCTTTGTATTTACAAAAGGTACTCGATGCGCTTGGCAACACGCCCAAGTCAAGTGTTGTGTTGCCCGATGGCGAGGCTTTCAAAAACCTCGAAACACTGGATACTATCTATGACGGCTTACTGCGCGAAGGATTCGACCGTGGTTGTACCATCATTGCCTTAGGCGGTGGTGTTATCGGCGACATGGCAGGTTTTGCAGCTGCCAGCTATCAACGCGGCGTCAGGTTTATCCAGATACCAACCACGCTTCTGGCCCAGGTAGACAGTTCTGTTGGCGGCAAAACTGCTGTCAATCACCCCCTGGGTAAAAACATGATAGGGGCGTTTCATCAGCCAGTAGCAGTGTATGCCGACATGAGCGTACTAGGCACTCTACCCGATCGCGAATTCAAAGCTGGCCTGGCAGAAATAATCAAATACGGATTCATCATCGATAAAACATTTTTCGGGTGGTTGGAAAAAAATATCGGTGAACTGCTGGCGCGAAACAGCAGCGCTATTGCTCAGGCGGTTAAACGCTCGTGCGAGATCAAAGCTGACGTGGTTGCAGCGGACGAATTCGAAAGAGGCCAACGCGCACTGCTGAACTTTGGCCATACATTTGGTCACGCTATTGAAGCAGGTATGGGCTACGGCAACTGGTTACACGGAGAGGCCATTAGCGCCGGCATGGTCATGGCGCTCGACATGTCTCACCGTTGTGGATTAATTGACCAATCTGTTTGCCGCCGAGGCAGCGATCTGCTTGCCGCAGCTGGCCTGCCGGTTTTACCCCCGCCACAAATCAACAAATCGACGTTCCTGCAGTACATGCTGCGTGACAAAAAGGTCATTGATGGCTCGCTTAGACTGATTCTGCTTGATTCTATCGGTCAGGCGATTGTTAGCGACAATTTCGACCCTGAAATGTTACACGCAACGCTAGAGCACTTCGACGCCCAGGCCGCCGATATTTAAGCCTATTGGCGTCCAACGCTTCAGTCTCTGTCGCAGGTCAACCGCGGGCGCGGGTTACGAGCCAATGCGCTGCATACAAACATTGTAAACAGCCGACCACACGGCTTTTTAACTGTTTCAAGAATCACACTTAATATAGTAAGATCACCGACTGCTTCACACTGTTTATTGCCCATGTCGAACGTCGACGATCTAAACACCGACAGATCTGCACAGCTAACCGATGTTGCGTTAGCCGACCTGCAGCTCCAGCACCAGCCATTCGCCACCGATCCCATTGACGGCGAAACCTTCATGGACGATATCGCCGAAGCACAGCTCGACGATATCAAACAAGCGCTGATATCAGGTGATGACTTGTTGCTCATACTTGGTCCAGAGGGCTCTGGTAAATCCACCCTGCTAAACCAACTGGGCACCAACAGCGGGCAACGTATTCAATGCTTCTCGGTGCGCGGCAGCGAGCGATTCAGCACCAGTAATCTGTTCACCGGCATGCTCGAAGCGTTCAAAAAAGAACCACCCACCGATCTTAAGCTAATGCTGGACGAGCTCATTCCTTGCTTGCAAGGCATGGCCGACCACAACACACTTGGCGCTATCGTCCTGGACGACGCTGACGCCGTACCCGAATCCGAACTAACCAAACTGCTCAGCGGCATGCTCTACCTGAACAGCAGTGACGAGACCCTGTTGCGAGTCACATTGGCGGCCGCCACCGAGTTTGAAGAACGCATACCCGAATTACTGCCAGAGGGCGCTGATCTGCCCTACTCCAGCCTGGCCATTGAAGCCTTCGATAAAGGGCGCAGTGCCGCTTACCTTGACTTCCGTCTGCAAAAAGCCGGTTTACAAGGTGATTTCCCGTTTGACGACAACGAAATTGCTGCCATCAACGAAGATGCGCTGGGGCGGCCAGGAGAGCTGCATTCGGCCGCAGCGCAACACCTGAATTTGCGCGACGAAAACTACGTTCCCGATTTACCACCTGAACTGGGTGATGAAAAACGATCCCGGGCTGGCGGCGGTCTGCTAGCCCGCTTCGGCGGTTTAAAGCTGTTGGTAGGCGCTGCCGCACTGGCCATGATTTTTGCCGGATTATTCTGGTTAAAACCCGGTGGCGATACCATCCCCGACGACCGGTACAAAGTGGTAGAAACAAAAAAGATCGATACGACCGACACACAACAGCAAGCCACCGGAGCGCAGGCAACAGCCCCAATCGCATCTGTGGATTCTGATAACACGCAGCAGGCATCCAACACAAACACAACCGCATCGGGACAAGCCGGGGCGGCAGCCGCAGAGCAGGCAAAATTAACTGAGCAACAGGCAACTGAGGCGGCTGAGAAAGCCAAGGCCGAAGCTCAACTACAGGCCAAGCTTGATGCTGAAGCGGCCGAAAAACTCGAACAGGAAAAACTGGAAAAAGAGCAACTGGCCAAAGAACAGGCTGCTAAAGACCAAGCCGCCAAAGAAAAGGCCGAGCAGGAAAAGTTAGCCGCAGAGGCTGCAGCCAAAGAGAAGGCTGCCAAAGAGGAAGCCGAAGCGCTGGCAAAGGCCGAGCAGGAAAAAGCCCAGCAAGCAGAAGCAGCAGCGCAGGCTAATCTCAACAATCTGGAATCGCCAAATTGGATATTGGTGCAAAACGCCAATTTGTTTACCGTTCAAATGAGCGCCTCAACAGATCGCAAATCTGTTGAGTCATTTTTAGCCAGAAACCAGCTTGAAGCGCCAAATTCAATTTTCTCGTTCGAGCGCAATGGCGCAACCTGGTACGCATTGGTCCATGGCCTTTACGACAGCATTGAGCAGGCACGACAAGACATAGAAAAGATGCCAGCCAGTGCGCGCACCAATCAGCCATGGATTCGGGCCGTCGGGCGCATTCAAAACGCCCTCAAAGCACCTTAATACAACCACAAGAGCGCACTACACAACATTCAAAAATCTGAGGGTTTGGCGCTCACAGCCTCTTCAGTAGCCAAACAGTCAAGACCGTCAGGCACAAGACCCTTTTGTGTTTGCGTTTATTCGCGCCTGCTGCCGAATCCCTCTGTTATCAGCCAAATTCCTCTAATTCACTGATTAGCAACGTTTTTCTCTAATCAAAACTGTCAAGCAATGTAGTCCTGTGATTCACAAACGGGGGCTTACCGATCACTTAATGGTCATCGGTAGTTTTACGCTGGGTATCCCAGCGGTATAATGATCGGCCCCGCGCGGTACAAAGCCGTTGAGGTATTAAATAGACAAACAAAAGGGCAAGTTGACGCATGACCTACCTGGACCAGCTCGCAGCAGACGGACTTTATCAACCCAATTTCGAACACGACAATTGTGGCTTCGGCTTGATCGCGCAAATGGACGGCAGAGTCAGTCATACCCTGGTGAAAACCGCGATAACCGCCTTGGGTCGCATGACACACCGTGGCGCGATTGGCGCTGATGGAAAAACCGGTGATGGCTGTGGCTTGTTATTGAGAAAACCGACCGAGTTTTTAAAAAGTGCTGCAGCCAGTGCAGGTGTTTCACTGCATGGCGAATTTGCCACTGGCATCGTGTTTTTAAGTCACGACGAAAGCATCGCCCAACAAAGCAAACAGCAGCTCGAAGCCGAATGCACCGCTCGCGGTTTACGCTTTAATGGTTGGCGTACCGTGCCCACCGATATTAACGCCTGTGGCGCGCAAGCTAAATTATCAGTACCGCGTATTGAACAACTGTTTGTCAGCGCCACCGAGGAAATGGACACGGCTGAATTTAACCGACACTTATTTGTGGCGCGCCGTAAATCTGAAATTGCGTTAGAAGATATCGACCCTGAGTTTTACGTTTGTTCATTGTCGTGCGATGTGATTTTGTACAAAGGTCTGGTTATGCCAGAGTTTTTAAGTACCTTTTACCCAGACCTTGAAGATGAATCGCTGCAATCTTCCATTGCCGTGTTTCATCAACGTTTCTCGACCAATACGCTGCCGCAATGGAAACTGGCTCAACCGTTTCGCTACCTTGCTCACAACGGTGAAATTAACACCATCCAGGGTAATCGCAACTGGGCCAATGCGCGTGCTCCAAAGCTACGTTCTGATGTGCTACCCGAACTACCGGAACTAACCCCACTGGTTAGTCAAAGTGGCTCTGATTCAATGTCATTTGACAACATGCTCGAAGTATTGCTCTCGGGCGGAATGAACCTGTTCAGAGCCATGCGCATGATGATGCCGCCGGCCTGGCAAAATACCTGGGAACTCGACTCAGAACTTCGCGCCTTCCTCGAATACAACTCCATGCACATGGAGCCATGGGATGGTCCGGCTGGCGTTGTGCTATCTGATGGCCGTTATGCCAGCTGCGCCCTCGACAGAAACGGTTTACGCCCGGCGCGCTATGTCATTACAAAGGATCGACACATTACGCTGGCGTCCGAGGTGGGTGTTCACGATTACCTGCCAAGCGAAATTGTCACCAAAGGTCGCTTGAAGCCCGGGGAAATGTTAGCGGTTGATACGCAATCAGGGCGACTGTTATTGCCACAGGACATCAGCGATATATTAAAAAACCAGCAACCGTATTCAAAATGGCTGCAAAAAAATTCGCGCCACCTACGTTCACGGCTGCGCGACCTACCCCAGGTTTCCGCCTCCATGAGCGATGAGCAACTGGCGGTGTTCGAAAAAATGTTTAATGTGTCTTTCGAGGAACGCGACCAGGTTATTCGGGTACTGGCCGAAGGCGCTCAGGAGGCCGTTGGATCTATGGGTGACGACACACCTTTTCCGGTGATGTCTGAGCACGTTAGGCATTTGTTCGACAACTTCAGACAACAGTTTGCACAAGTCACTAACCCACCTATCGACCCACTGCGTGAGACGATAGTCATGTCATTGGAAACGTGTTTTGGTCGTGAGAAAAATCTGTTTCGCGAAACACACCATCATGCAAATCGGCTGTTGGTTCGATCGCCGGTTTTATCACGCGAAAAATTCGACACGTTGATTGCCATGGATGATGAGCCAGGATACGCAAACACGGTTATTTCTTTGCAATATGACCCAGAGCAGAAAACGCTCGAGCAAGCCATTAGCGATATTACCAAGCTTGCCATTAAGGCAGTTCGTGAAGATCAATGCGTCATTCTGGTATTAACCGACCGTGAACTGACCACGGGCAACTTACCTGTGCATGCGCTGCTGGCCACCGGTGCAGTGCATCACGCGTTAATCAAAGCAGGCTGTCGTTGCGATGCCAACATTGTGCTGGAAACCGGCACCGCCAGAGACCCGCATCAAATTGCTGTGCTGGTAGGTTATGGCGCCACAGCCATTTACCCGTACCTGGCTTACGAATCGATTCAAGGTATGGTTCGCACCAACGAACTCAGTGGTGTCGATGTTCCTCAACTGGAGCAGAACTATCGCAAAGGTGTTAACAAAGGCTTGATGAAGATACTCTCCAAAATGGGGATATCAACCATCGCCAGTTATCGCGGAGCGCAGCTCTACGAAATTGTTGGTCTGCACGAGAACGTGGTTGACCTGTGTTTTACCGGCACCACCAGCCGCATAAAAGGCATGGACTTTACCGACCTTGAAAAAGACCAACGTGTGCTGGCCGAACGTGCTTTTGACCCGCAAGTTGATATTGTTCAAGGCGGATTATTGAAGTACATACACGGTGGTGAGTATCATGCCTATAACCCCGACGTGGTCAATCAACTGCAAGCGGCCGTAACCAGTGGTGAATTCAGCGATTATAAAGTGTACGCCGACAGTGTTGACCAACGCCGGCCGGCCATGCTTCGCGACTTGCTGGCTTTAAAGCCGAAAGGTAATCCAATTCCGTTGGAATCTGTTGAGCCAATTGAAGCAATACTGAAACGCTTTGATTCAGCAGGGATGTCTTTGGGGGCATTGTCACCTGAAGCACACGAAACTCTGGCAGAAGCCATGAACCGTTTAGGTGGCCGGTCAAACTCCGGCGAAGGCGGTGAAGACCTTGAGCGATACGGCACACTTAAAATGTCGAAAATCAAACAAGTGGCGTCCGGGCGTTTCGGTGTTACACCTCATTACCTGGTGAATGCCGAAGTGCTGCAAATCAAAATCGCACAAGGTGCAAAACCCGGCGAAGGTGGTCAGCTTCCGGGCCACAAAGTCAACGAAATGATTGCACGCTTGCGGCACAGCTCACCGGGTGTTGCCTTGATTTCGCCACCACCGCATCACGACATTTATTCAATAGAAGACTTGGCTCAACTGATTTTTGATTTAAAGCAAGTCAATCCTGAAGCATTGATTTCAGTCAAACTCGTGGCCGAAGCGGGTGTGGGAACCATAGCCGCAGGTGTGGCTAAAGCCTACGCCGACCTTATTACGATCTCCGGTTATGACGGTGGCACTGGGGCATCGCCACTGACCAGCGTCAGGTATGCAGGTTCGCCATGGGAACTGGGCATGTCAGAAACGCATCAGGTGCTACGCGCCAATGGCCTTCGAGCCAAAGTGCGAGTGCAAACTGACGGTGGCCTGAAAACCGGACTCGATGTCATTAAAGCCGCCATGATGGGAGCTGAAAGTTTTGGCTTTGGTACCGGCCCCATGATTGCCATGGGTTGCAAGTATTTACGTATTTGCCATTTGAACAATTGTGCAACCGGTGTTGCAACCCAACATAAAGTGCTGCGTATGCGACACTTCACCGGCAACGTCGATAAAGTCATGAACTACATGAAGTTCGTCGCCGAAGATGTACGCCAGCACATGGCAGGTCTGGGTATTGCAAGTCTGGCAGACATCATTGGTCACACCGAAATGCTTGAACCAACACAAGGGGTTAATGAGCGGCAAGCCAAAATAGACTTGTCGCCGTTACTCGCCACTGGCGGTGTACCTGAGAGCGACCCACGCTTTTGCGAAGTAGAACGCAACACACCCATGGACAAAGGTTTGCTGGCAGAGCGCATGGTTGAAGATTGCAAAGTGGCTATCGAAAAGAAAAGCGGTGGCGACTTTCACTACGACATTAAAAACATCAATCGCTCCATCGGTGCTCGGCTGTCGGGCGAAATTGCCAAACTGCATGGCGACAACGGCATGAGCGATGCGCCCATCAATTTGTATTGCACCGGCACCGCCGGACAATCGTTTGGTGTGTGGAACGCAGGTGGCTTGAACCTGCACTTGTCTGGCGATGCAAACGACTACGTTGGTAAAGGCATGGCTGGCGGCAAGATTGTTATCCGTCCACCAGCTGATGCGCGCTACACCGGTCGTGACTCAACCATTGTTGGTAACACCTGCCTGTACGGTGCAACCGGCGGCAACTTTTACGCTGCTGGTTTGGCAGGCGAGCGATTCGCCGTGCGAAACAGTGGCGCTGTGGCCGTGACCGAAGGTGTGGGTGATCACGCATGCGAATACATGACTGGTGGCTGTGTGGTTGTGTTGGGCAACACCGGTGTTAACTTTGGTGCAGGCATGACAGGCGGTCTTGCATTTGTGTACGACAAACACAATGTTTTTGTAGATCGCTACAACCACGAGCTGATTGATATTCATCGCTTGCATTCCGAATCAATGGAACGCTATCGAAATTATCTCTTATCGTTATTGCAGGATCACGTGGACGAAACCGGTAGTGCCCAAGGGCAGGAAATGGTCGATGACTACTACCACCTGGCCGCCCGTTTCTGGATGGTCAAGCCCAAAGCGTCTGAACTCTCAGAATTACTCTCTACGTTAAATCGAGCCGCTTAAAGTATCGGCCGCCACCTGAGCACAGCGTTCCGGTGGCGGTCAGTAGTGTAGTATTCAAGTATGGCTGGCCCGATTCCACAAGCATTTATAGATGAGCTACTCAGCCGCATCGATATCGTCGATGTTATTTCACCGCGCGTCACCCTAAAGAAAAGCGGTGCCAATCACATGGCCTGCTGCCCTTTCCACAACGAAAAAACACCCTCGTTTTCGGTAAGCCAACCCAAACAGTTCTATTACTGTTTTGGTTGTGGCGAAAAGGGCAATGCTATCGGTTTTCTAATGACCTACGAAAACATGCATTTCGTGGATGCCATAGAGACACTGGCTGAGAGCATCGGTCTTGAAGTACCACGCGACGAACAAGCCAGCAAAATGCACAGCGACAATCGCCCACTGTACACCTTGCTCGAATCTGTCAATGACTTCTACCAGAGCGCACTGCGCGACGCACCCGACGCCATTGCGTATTTAAAAGCGCGTGGCTTAAGCGGTGAAACAGCAAAAAAATTTGGTATTGGTTATGCACCCGATGGCTGGGATGGATTAAGCAAGGCATTTCCAGACAATGAGGAAGACTTAATAAAAACCGGCATGTTGATACGCAAAGACGAAAAGCGCAGCTACCCGCGATTTCGTCACCGCGTGACCTTCCCGATTCGCGACCGGCGAGGCCGAGTCATCGGATTTGGTGGACGCGTACTGGACCAGCAAGAACCCAAGTATTTAAATTCTCCCGAAACACCTTTGTTTCATAAGGGCAGCGAGTTATACGGTTTATTTGAAGCCCGTAAAGCCATCCAGGACGCCGACATGGCCATTGTGGTGGAAGGCTATATGGACGTGGTTGCATTGGCCGAACATCAAATCAATAACGCCGTGGCCACCCTTGGCACCGCTGCCAATCAACAACACAGTGAGATCTTGTTTAAAGTCGTGCCTAACATTGTGTTTTGTTTCGATGGTGACAACGCTGGTCGCAAGGCTGCCTGGCGAGCCTTGACCAACACACTGCCCTGTTTACAAGATGGTCGCGATGCTCACTTTCTGTTTTTACCCGACGGCGAAGATCCAGACTCTGTAGTAAGCAAAGGCGGACACGCAGCCTTTCAAGACCTGTTATCGGCTCGCCAGTCTATTATTGATTTTTTATACGAGCACTTAGCCAGTGATATCGACATGACGTCCATTGGTGGCAAGGCAACGCTGGCCGACAAGGCAAAACCGCTGCTAGAAACAATTCCCCCAAGCATCTACAAACAATTGGCCACGCGCAAACTGGAAACCATGATTGGGCTACCCATGGGCAGTGAAAATCTTGGCGCGCCCGCGGCACCCAAAAGACGTGCTGCGCAAAGCCACAATGACAACCTGACTGCGATGAGTCGAGCGGTGCTGTTGGCCTTGCAGCACCCGGCAATGGTATCTCAACAAAACCCAGAGCAAATGAAGATTGATGGCAGTATTCGTGGAAGCAGTGTGCTAATAAAAATCATCGAGCTGTGTTGCGTAGAACCTGACATTACCACCGCACGTTTACTAGAGCGATTTCGCGAAAGTGCCAACTATGAGTTTTTATCGTCATTGGCTGTCAAACCATACTGGCCCGACAACCGGGAGTTAGACGAACAAACAGCGCAAACCGAGTTCACGCATAGCTTGCAGCAAATTCAGGCACGCGGAAAAAAAACCGATGCCAGTAAAGTTGATGCGTCAGCACGCACTGGTCTGTTATCGATACCAAAAAAAAGTTAAATGTAAGCGTTGCGTAATCTGCCTGTAAACTTGCTCACTAGCCAGTGTCGTAAACTGGTCTGCAAAGAATATCAACAACCATGAAACGTAAAGCTCGAGTAGCGCGCTGCTATACCGATCAGGTGTTAGAGCCCAACAGCGATGTCATGCTGGATAAGCGCAGCAGTCATCACCTAAGCACAGTGCTCCGAGCCCGCACGTCGCAGGCAGTTCAACTGTTTAATGGAGATGGCCGGAATTACCCCGGCACCGTGTTAGCAACCGGAAAAAAAACCGTCGTGTCGGTAGGCGATGCGGTTGACGCTACAACCGAGTCTGGTGTTCACATCACGCTGGTTCAGGCAATTGCACGTGGCGAGAAGATGGACGCCATTGTTCAAAAAGCCACCGAACTTGGCGTTAATGCCATACAGCCTATTTATTCAAACCAATCAATCGCCAAGCTCGATGCAGCACGCGAGCAGCGAAAATTAGCGCACTGGCAAAGCATCATGATTAGCGCTTGCGAACAATCGGGGCGAGCAACGCTGGTTAACATTGCCGCTATTAATACACTCGAGGGTTACCTGCAAAGCAGTCCAACAAGCATAACTAACGAACAACGCTGGATACTCTCTCCAAGTGACAACGAAAATAACACCAAACCAGAAAAAGTGGAAAGCGCCATTATCGTGATTGGACCGGAGTCTGGTTTCGATGCCGAAGAAATAGAGGCAGCCAGACAGACGCAGTTTATGCCATTACAACTTGGGCCACGGGTACTGCGCACAGAAACAGCGGGACCTGCCGTCATTGCCATATTGCAAGCTCAGTACGGTGACATGTACTAGACTTTTATTTGTGTCCTCAGGTTAGACTGCAGCCATGGCAGAACATAAAACTCAGCGTGTCACGAAGGGCTTCTTGCTGTGCATTGCATCTTTTATGTTGGTCGCATGCAGCTCTTTGCCGTTGGCAAAGCCCGAATCTCCCACGGTTAAAGTCACTGGTGTTCGTCCGGTTAATCTGGGACTAGTCAGCCAGACAATTGGGCTGACGTTGCTTGTGGCTAACCCCAACAGTTTTGATCTACCCATGCAATCCATCACCTTCAATGCCAACTTTGCAGGTGAGCGTTTTGCGCAAGGTAACAGCATCAGCAAAGTGGTTATCCCCGGCAATGGGGAGGCCTCATTAGAGGTCGAAGTGACCACCGGGCTGGCAAAGCTTGCCAATCAGTTAAAGTCGATGCTAAACACCGAAAACCCATCCCTGGACTACGATGTCAACGGTGTGGTGACCCTGTCAAACTGGCCAAAACCCATTCCTTTTAATGTAGACGGAGAGCTAGAGGACCCACGAGTCTCCAAGCAATAGAGGCCCTTTTCTCTGCCAGCACTCCACCTGTAAGCCAGTCAGTAAAACTAACATCCCAACGGATGTTCAGTTTTCTTTGTGTGTTCGTTAAAAAGAGTAACAGGCCCAGCCTGGTCATTCAAAGCGATAAAAACGACACCGGAGAGAACCATGAAACTACTCAAAAATGCACTGCTGGTCACCAGCCTGCTGGTCGCCACTACATCAACCGCGTTCGCTTTTGATGGTGATCGCAAAGGCTGGCAAATAGGTATTGGTATTGGTGTGCACAGCGCGCAGTTGGACTACACAACAGAATTTGCACCGACAAACGTAGAAACGCAAACCAAATTGGCTGGAGCATTTCAAGTTGGATATGGATTTTCTAACCGAATCACGGGCTTCATCGGTGGCAACGGGGGTTCGTTAGCGGTTGATGGCACACCATCGACATTAACTATTGCAGGTTTTGGTGGCACCTACTACCTGAACGATTCAACCCCCTCGTTCTATGTAACCGGACTGTTTGGCCAGGCCAGCTTAACCATCGGCGAGGAAGAATTAGAATTCGCGGATAAGGGTCCAGGTTGGCTCGTCGGCGTTGGTTACGAAGTAACACATCGTTTGCACCTGGAACTAAGCCACTCGCAGGCAGAGCTAACAGCCCCTGACAATGTGGCGAACAACACCCTGGTAAGCACATCATTCGCCACAGCAAAATACATCTGGTACTAAAGTAGCTTAGGTACTGAAAAAGCGATGCTGAAAAAAGCAGAACATGCAGCCACGTGTTCTGCTTTTTTAACAGCAAGCTAAGCCATGGAGTCTACGCAGACAACACTTTTAATATGGATTCGGCTGAACTAACATCCATTTTACCTGGCTCTTCCTGAGCTAAATGCGTGACAACACCGTTCTCCACTACCATAGCAAAACGATCTGAGCGTATACCCAAGCCCCGCGCGGTTAAGTCGAGTGTCAAGCCCAATGCACCTACATACTCAGCACTGCCATCGGCTAGCATCATGATTTGATCAGCATTCAACTGTTTGGCCCAAGCTCCTACCACAAACACATCGTTAACCGCCAGGCAAGCGACTGTATCGACGCCTTTCGCTTTAATATCATCGACTGATGCTACAAATCCGGGCAGGTGGGTTTCGCTGCAGGTAGGAGTGAACGCACCGGGCACGGCAAACAACACGACTTTTTTACCGTCAAATAATTCTGCGCTGCTGATCTCAGCTGGACCGTCTGCGCTCATGTGAGCAAATTTACCGCTGGGTACTTTGTCACCGACTTTAATTGTCATAAAAAACCTTTGTTATGTTGATTGAACAGGAATTGTGTTGCTTAATTGTGCAGCTTGTCTGGCAAGATGTAAATGCAAAGCGCTCGAGAGCATGAGCATAAACGACAAAAATCGCATCAATCACCATTATCTAAGCAAGACACCATGATCCGACACCCCGACCAGGCCATGCATTCCCTGCAAAAACTGCTTAGCCAGGACGCAAAAGTATTTGTTCTGTCTGGTGCTGGTTGCAGCACCGCATCCGGGCTGGGTGACTATCGCGACAAACAGGGGCAATGGAAGCGAGCGCAGCCCATTACGGGCCAAACCTTTCGCAACGACAGACTTGCCCGCCATCGCTACTGGGCTCGCAGCTCGGTTGGCTGGCCCGCCTTTAAAGCCGCCAAACCTAACACAGCACATCATGCGCTAGCCACGCTTGAGCGCATGGGCCGGGTATCTCATCTGGTTACTCAAAACGTGGACGAGCTGCATCAAGACGCTGGCCACCAATCGGTGATTGATTTACACGGTGTTTTATCCACCGTCAGTTGTATTGCCTGTGGTTTACAACAAAGCCGTGATGAGTTTCAGTCACGCTTATTAAAAAGCAATGCCTGGCTCGATGATCTAAGCGCGGAATATGCGCCTGATGGCGATGCAGACTTGGAAGACAACGCGCAACTGCAACAACGTATTGAGCAATTACACTTACCCGACTGCCCGGATTGCAGCAACCTGTTAAAACCAGACGTGGTATTTTTTGGCGAAAACGTACCCAAACCAAGAGTTGAACTGGCCATGCAACAGTTACGAGAAGCCGACGTGTTAATGGTGGCCGGGTCTTCATTAATGGTGTTTTCGGGGTTTCGATTTTGCCGTGATGCACACCAGCGTAAGCAACCAATAGTAATTGTAAACAATGGCGCAACGCGAGCCGATGACATGGCAAGTTTACTGATCGAGGGCGATTGCGGTGAACGTTTATCGCAGTGCGTTGAGTTGCTTAAGGCACAACACTGACTTTGTCAGTCATCGTTCTTAACTTTTAACCGCTAACCGCTAACCGCTAACAATATTGCCGTTAGCATTGCTGACCAACTCGATCAAAGCCTGCTCCACTTCTTGCAACTGCTTTTTATCCGTGCCACGAGCCACCAGGTTGACGGTAAATTTTTCTCCATCAACCCTTGGCATTTTGCCAGGATAACTCCCCAGGTCTATTTCCGGATACTGTAGCTGCAGTGCACGCAACGGGGATGCAATGGTGCCTTCACCCAGGTCACACAAGACCGATACGCTGTCGATAACGGCACCACGTTGCAAGCCAGGCAAGATGGAATCAAACATGGCCTGCATAATACGCGGCACACCTGCCATGACATACACGTTGTGCAAACAAAAGCCAGGTGCGGCTGACACAGGATTATCGATAAGCGTTGCTCCTTCGGGAATACGCGCCATGCGCAAGCGATCACTGTTAGGTTGTATGTTGCGCTCAGACCAGTAGCTCATTAGGCGTGCTTCTGCGTCCGGGTGAATACCAATATCAACGCCAAAGGCTTGTGCTATACAATCGGCCGTAATGTCGTCGTGAGTGGGGCCAATACCACCGGTTGTGAATACGTAAGTATTGTTTGCTCGCAGTTCGTTAAGCGTGTTAACGATAACAACATCTATATCAGGGATGACACGAGCTTCGTTAACACGGATGCCATGTTGCGCCAAACCCTTTGCCATGTAGGCAATATTAATATCCTGGGTTCGACCGCTGAGAATTTCATTGCCAATGACAAGGATGGCAGCGGTTGGTGGCGCGCCGCTGGTCAGGCTATCAGAACTGGTAGACACTCAATACTCACTGTCCGCTTGGGATTAACGATAG